>JAFXMP010000245.1 GCA_017530275.1 Clostridia bacterium
CGGGATAAGCTGATCAAGGGCATTTTGGATGCTGTTCCTTACACCCGATTGAATGGCCATTCCCTGAAACGCCTGCCCGGCAACGTGAACGTGTCCATTCAGTACATCGAGGGCGAAGCGCTGCTTTTGCGCCTGGATTTAGCGGGTATCGCCGCTTCCTCAGGCTCCGCCTGCACCAGCGGCAGTCTGGACCCCTCCCACGTGCTGCTGGCCATCGGCCTGCCCCATGAGGTGGCCCACGGCAGCCTGCGCCTGTCCCTCACCGACAGCAACACCGAGGAAGAAGTGGACGAAGTGCTGCGGGTCCTGCCCAAGATCGTGGAAACCCTGCGGGCCATGTCGCCCATGTATGATGATTTTATCCACAGTGCCAAGTGAAAAAAGGGTGTGCTGGGGCCTCCGCGGCCCCAGACCCCGCGCCAAAGGATTTCATCCTCTGGACACCAAGAGGCGAATTAACTTGGCAGGGAAAAATCAACAGCATTCGCCTGTTCATGCGGAACTGCGAAAGATGGGAGCTTCTGGCCCAAGAAAGCCGCTTTCAGCGGCCGGGCCAGAAGCACAGCGGCGACCGACAGGACCGTTTTCCTCAAGCAGCAGCGGGAGTCAACCTTGCTCACCGGTATTGTTTTTCCGCAGGAGCGGGGTCCAGGGGATTCAATCCCCTGGTAGGGTGCGGGGCAAAGCCCCGCCGTCCCTTAGCGGCGATATGCGATCAGTAACTTGTAAAAAACAGAATTTACATAGATAAATAGATAATAGGAGGAAATGAAGCCGTGTACAGCGAAAAAGTAATGGATCACTTTGAAAACCCCCGCAACGTGGGCGAAATTCCCGACGCCAATGGCGTGGGCACGGTGGGCAACGCCAAGTGCGGCGACATCATGCGCATGTATCTGAAGGTGGAAAACGGTATTATCGAGGACGTGAAGTTCAAAACCTTCGGCTGCGGCGCGGCCATCGCCACCTCGTCCATGGCGACGGAAATGGTGAAGGGCAAAACCTTGAAGGAAGCCCTGCAACTGACCAATAAAGCCGTGGCGGAAGCCCTGGATGGGCTGCCCCCGGTAAAAATGCACTGTTCCCTGCTGGCGGAGGAGGCTATCCACGCCGCGGTGGAGGATTACTTGAAGAATCATCCGGAGGAAGCGCCCGAGGACTAAGGCTCCATTAATGAAGCGTATAGAAGGGAGGACAGGCGCATGTCCGAAGTGTATTCGATAGACCAGCTCAAGCACGTGCTCGTCCCGATCTTCCAAAGGAACAACATTCGGAAGGCCGTTTTATTCGGGTCTTACAGCAAGGGGCAGGCGACAAAGTACAGCGACGTGGATTTGCTGGTGGACAGCGGACTGCGCGGCCTCGCTTTTTTCGGCCTCTTGGACGACGTATGCGAATCTCTTCACTGTCCTGTGGATTTGATCGACGCATCCGATGTGATTCCCGATTCCCGCGTTGACCGGGAAATCAAAAAAACAGGGGTGGTCATCTATGAACGACGGAAAATTTGACCAGATTCGCAGGAAAATGCTGGAGCACATTCGGCATACGATGGAATACTGCGGGAATGTCACAGAAGAAGAATTTTTGTTGAACCGGATGCTCCAGGAAGCCTGTATATTCAATGTGCTTCAAGTAGGAGAATTGGCCGCAAAAGTGATTGAGTATCATTTGGATCAGGAGCATCCTGAAATGATGTGGCGGCAAATGCGCGGAATGCGAAACCGCATCGTTCATGATTACGAAGGAATAAGGCTGGGCATTGTTTGGGACACCATTCAGCATGATTTTCCTGACCTGCTGAGGAAGCTGCAATGACAGAATGGCCTGTTCTTTGTAAATTCTTCTCAAATTCCCGCTGTCAGGAAGGAAAAAACCATAAGCACAGCGAATTTCAGAAGGGATTCTGTACAGAATCCCTTTTCATGATGAAATATGCAAAACCGCAAGGAGAAACCATGCCGGACATTCACGGAAACATTACGGGCATCCGGGACAGCGAGCTTGCGGAGCTGAAAGCCCTGTACGACTGTCCTTTTGAATGGAATGAATACGCGCCGCGTGAGCTGATTTTAGAGCTTGCGCGGCATTCGTGCGCTTTGAACCGGGAAATCGCGGTGTACGTGAGCCGGGACGGGGACGTGCTGGATGTGACCGTGGGGGTCATCGACAGCGTGCCCCTGCTGGACCTGCATTTGCGTAGGAACAGCAAGAGATTATCCTGCGTGCGCTGCATCCACACCCATCCCGGCGGCAGCGCCCAGTTATCCGACGTGGATATCGCCGCCCTGCGCTCCCTCATGCTGGACAGTATGTGCGCCATCGGCGTATCAGGCGACGGGCACGTGACCGGAGTGAGCGCCGCGTTCCTGACGGAACGGGTGAACGGCCTGCCCGGCGTGGAAATTTCAGAGATTTACCCCCTGAAAAAGCTGCCCCAGGAAGCCTGGATGCGGGAAATCGAGCTGTCCGACCAGCGGGTGACGCAGGGGGACGCGGGGGATATGACCGAGCCGCCGGAGCGCGCCGTGCTGGTGGGCATCGATTCGGAAAAATCCCTGGACGAGCTGGCCGCATTGGCGGAAAGCGCCGGGGCCCAGGTGGTGGGCCGGTTCTTCCAGAAGCGCCTCAAGCCGGACACCGCCACCTTCGTGGGCAGCGGCAAGGCCCAGCAGATGCAGCTGGACGCCCAGGCCCTGGAAGCCGACCTGGTGATCTTTGACGACGAGCTGACCGGGGCCCAGACCCGCAATTTGGAAGAGATCATCGGTGTGAAGGTCATCGACCGCACCACCCTGATCCTGGATATTTTCGCCCAGCGCGCCCAGAGCGGCGAGGGCAAATTGCAGGTGCAGCTGGCCCAGCTCAAATACCGTTCCGGGCGGCTCATCGGCCAGGGTCTGATCCTGTCCCGCCTGGGCGGCGGCATCGGCACCCGGGGCCCCGGCGAAAGCAAGCTGGAAATCGACCGCCGCCG
The DNA here is from genome assembly GCA_017530275.1 of Clostridia bacterium. The sequence goes on from JAFXMP010000245.1 coordinate 2,978, forward strand.
CATCCGGGAGCAGATCACCGCCCTGAAACGGGAACTGGACACCCTGCAGAAGCAGCGCCAGCTTCGCCGTAGGAACCGGGAAAAGAACGCCATCCCCATCGTTTCTCTGGTGGGGTACACCAATACGGGCAAATCCACCCTGCTCAACACCATTACCGGCGCGGGGGTGTACGCGGAAAACAAGCTGTTCGCCACCCTGGATGCTGTGTCCCGCAGGGTGGAGCTGCCCGACGGCGGCGAATTCTTGCTGGTGGACACCGTGGGCTTTATCAGCAAGCTGCCCCACGAGCTGGTGGAAGCGTTCAAGTCCACTTTAGAAGAAGCGGCCCTTTCGGACCTGCTGGTGATCGTTTCCGACGCCGCCTCCCCCGATACCCCGGAACAGCATCGGGTGGTGGAGGAAGTGCTTGCCCAGATCGGGGCCGACACCCAGCCCCGCATCGACGTGCTGAACAAAAGCGACCTGATCCCCGCCGGCGAAGAAGTGCTGCCCATCATGCCGGGCGCCCTGCGGATTTCCGCCAAGACCGGCGCAGGCCTGGACCGACTGCTTTCCGCCATCGCGGGCGAGCTGCGCAAAAAAGAGCAGCAAATGACTTTGCTTGTGCCCTTCGACCGCTACGCCGTCATGGGCGAGCTGCGCCAAAAAGGCCGGGTGATCGATGAAACCTATGAGGACACCGGCACCCGGGTCACGGTGATGCTGCCCGGCGACGCTGCGGGGCAGATCGGGGCGAAGTATGGGGACATGGTACAAAAGAAAGTGGAGAGTTGAGAGCGGAGAGTTGAGATATACAGGTGTGTTTTCCGCCTGCTGAAAGTATACGATGTGAGTTGAAAACCATATAAATCTCAACTCTCAACTCCCCACTCTCAACTCCTTGTAATACGGAGGCCGCGATGCTTGCGAAACTGTTGAGTCTGCTCCTGACCCTCCTTTCCCTGGGCCAGACCGCGGTGGAAGCCTATGTGAACGAAGCCTGCCTGGGTGGCAACCTGTTCTTAGTGAATCGGGATTACGCGATTACGGCGGATTATGTGCCCAATGATCTGGTAACGCCCAAGGTGCTGGGCGGCAATGACACCACCATGATGCGGGCGGAAGCGGCAGGAGCGCTGGAAGAGCTGTTCGCCGCCGCCAAGGAGGAAGAGGGGTATGTCCTGGTGGCCGTTTCCGGCTACCGCAGCTATGGTAAGCAGGCTTCCATTCACCAGCGGAAGATACAGACCGTGGGGAAAAAAGAGGCCCTGCGGGTGTCCGCCCCGGCGGGGTGCAGCGAGCATCAGTTGGGTTTGGCCATGGACGTGGGCCGCAAAAGCAACACCAACCTGAGCAAGTCCTTCGGCGATTCCCCGGAAGGCCAGTGGGTGGCGGAAAACGCTCACCGCTTTGGCTTTATCATCCGGTATAAAGCCGAATGGGAGGACGTGACCGGCTACATGTACGAGCCCTGGCATATCCGCTACGTAGGAAAAGATCACGCCGCCCGCATTTATGAATTGGACATACCCTTTGAATACTATGTTGCCCAGCTTCGCGCGGCCCAGGCCGCATTAGCGGGGGAGGGGGCTGAATGATGATCAAACGGCTGACGCTGCTTTTTCTTTCCGTGCTGCTGTTGTTCAGCGCGTTTTCTGCCTTGGCGGAAGGGATGCCGGACTGGGAATATCCCCTGGAGCCGGAAATTTTGCACGACTACGATCAATATATCACCCTTGCCAACAGGAAAAACCTGCTGTCCAGCGATTACGAGCCCAATGATTTGGTGAACACTACCTGCAAAAAATCCTCCGACGCGGGTACGCCCCAGCTTCGTCAGGCAGCCAGCGACGCCATCAACGCCATGTTCGCCGCCGCCTTAGAGGACGGGCTCACCCTGTATCTGAAAAGCGCCTACCGCACTTACCAGACCCAGAAAACCATGTACAATAACCGGCTGGATAAGCTGGGCCGGGACGACGGGCTGGTATCCTATCCCGGCGCCAGCGACCATCAGACCGGCCTTGGCGCGGACATTCTCAATTACGAATGGACGAAAAAGGACGGCATGAACAAGGAGTTCGCCAAGACGAAGGAAGCCCAGTGGATGGAAGCCCACTGCGCGGAGTTCGGTTTCATCCTGCGCTACATGTCCGATAAGGAGGAAATCACCGGCATCAAGTTCGAGCCCTGGCATTTCCGCTACGTGGGCAGGGAAGCCGCCGCCTACATCATGGAAAACCACCTGTCCCTGGAGGAATTCACCGAAGAATGGCAGGCGTATATCGCCGATTGGGAAGCCCGGGGCGGCAATTTTCGGGAACTGATCATTCAGCGGGCCAAGGTCAACTCCGTCACGGTGCTGGACGATGAGGACGGGGAGGAGGAGCTCTCCATCTTTTATTGAGGGAAATCGCAAACAGCATGAGAGTTGAGAGTTGAGCGTGTAGAGTTGAGATTTATATAGTCCATCAAAAGCAGGAGTCTCTTGGGATAAAACGATATCATCTCCACTCTCAACTCTCAACTCCCCACTCTTCTCCATCATTACAGCAACAAGGGAGGCTAACAAAGATGCTTTCCCTTCGGGATAAGCTCAAGGCCGCCGGGGCCGCGAAGCCCAAGGCGGCAAAACCCGCGCCCAAGGACTGCATAGTGAAGGAGGCGTTTTTTCCCCTTTCCCTTTTTTCTCTGCCGCCGCAGATATCCGGCGCGTGCTTGGAAATGATGCAGGGCTTGCCCTATGCGGATTTCCGCCGGGAAGAAATTTGTTTCCTGGATACGGAAACCACGGGCCTGTCCCACGGGGTAGGAACGGTGGCCTTTTTGGTGGGTATCGGTTTTTTTGACGGACAGGGTTTCACAGTGCGACAGTATTTGATGCGGGATTACGACGAGGAAGCCCTGCTGCTGTCCCATGTGGCGGAGGAAATGGGAAAACGCCGCATGCTGTGCACCTTCAACGGGGCCACCTTCGATCTTCCCCTGTTGGAAGCGCGGTTTACCATGCAGCGCATGCGGGAGCTGTACCCGAAAAAACCTCATGTGGACCTGCTGCCCGCCTCCCGCAGGGTATGGAAGCTGCGGCTCAAAAAGTGCAATCTCACCAGCCTGGAGGAAGCGGTGCTGGGCCTTCATCGGGAAAACGACCTGCCGGGGGCGCTGGTGCCGGAGAGGTACTTTTCTTTCCTGAAAACCGGGGATTTTTCCCTGCTCACCGATATTTTGGACCACAACGCCCAGGATATCGTGTCCCTGGCCCATATCCTGGACCGGCTCATGCGTCTGCACGATATGCCCCTGCTGGCCCAGGCTCCGGAGGACATGTTCAGCTTAGGCCGGGTGTACGAAAAACGGGGGAAAAACGAAAAAGCCCGGGTGTGCTACCGGGCGGCGGATCAGGGCAGCGTGTCCATCCTGGCCCGGGGCCGCATGGCGGAAAGCTTCCGCCGGGAGGGCGACTGGGAGGCGGCGGCCAAGGTGTACAGCCGCATGATCGCGGACCGGCAGGGCGGGGCGGGCCCGCTGGTGGCCATGGCAAAAATCTGCGAGCACAAAAGAAGGGATATCCCTTCTGCCATCGAATATACAAAAAAAGCCATTATCTTAGCGTCGGATCAGCCAGACGCCGATATGGCCCCGCTGCAAAAGCGATTGGAACGCCTGCTGCTGAAAGCAAGGAGAAAGGATTAACGGCAATGGGAATCATGGATGGGTTCAAAGCCCGGAAAGCTCTTACGGATCATCAGAAAGGAAAATACGCCGAGGCCAAGGCGGCCTATGAGCAATTGTACGCGGGGGGCTATGTGTCCGCCGCCTATATGCTGCCCTACAGCGTGCTGCTGCTGAGGGAGGGCGGGGAAAAAAATTACCTGAAAGTAAAAGAGATCCTGAAAAAAGCGGAAAAGGCCCCGGACCTGAATCCCTCCCGCCGTCAGGAACTGCTGATGGATTACGCCGTGGCCCAGTATAAGTTAGGGGAATTGGAAAAGGCCATCAATCTACTGGAAGCGTCCCACCGCAAAGGCGCCTGCGGGATCACTTATCAAGCGCTGGGCTTCCTGTACATCGAAGCGGGGGACGCGGAAAAAGCCTTGGCATACAATCAGGAGGCCGTGGAATATGACGACGAGGACCCTGTGGTGCTGGACAATATGGGCCAGACCTATTACCGCCTGCTGAACGACAAGGAAAAAGCCAAGGAATACTTCGACAAGGCCCACGCAATCAAGGATACCCAGATCGATACCCTGTATTTCCTGGCCCAGTACGATAAGGAAGCGGGCAATAAGGAAGAAGCCCTCAAAAAGCTGGAAACCGCGCTGGAGGGCCGTTTCTCTCCCCTGAACTATGCCACCAAGGAAAAGGTGCAGGCGGAGATCGACGCGCTGAAGCAATGAATGTGAGTCGATGAAATTCTGTCCGCAGCCTCAAAGGCCGCAACTCCCCTTCATGGGGAGATTGCTTCCTTGCTTCATTTGTACTGGTTCCATTGTTCCGCTTCATGGAGGCAGGAAATCAACTGGTCAGTGGTCAGCTCCCGCTGACCGTATTTTTTTTCGCCTACGATTCCCGCCATGCCATGCCACAGGCAGGCCAGGGCGGCGGCTTCCAAGGGGGAAGTTTGAACGAAGAGAGCGGCCAGAATGCCCGTCAACGCATCGCCGCTGCCGCCTTTTGCCAGGGCGGGGGAACCCACGGTGTTCAGCCTGAATTGCGGGCCGTCCTCCCTGATCGAACAAATCACGGTCACATCGCTTTTCAGCACAGCGGTGCAATCGTATTTTTCCGCTAAGGCTTTGGCGGCGGCTATGCGGTCAGCCAGGATTTCTTCCGTGTTTTTGTTCAGCAGCCGGGCGGCTTCCCCGGGGTGGGGTGTGATGACGGCATTTTTGCCCAACTTCATGGGATGCTTTGCCAGCAGGTTCAAGGCGTCCGCATCCCAGACGGAAGGCTTGTCCCGGTTCCACAGGGTTAAAATATTCTGCAAGACGTTTTCGCTCTGGCCCAGGCCGCAGCCCAGAGCCAGCACGTCGTAAGCGGGGGGATTCTCTTTTGCTTCGGCAATATCCCGGCACATGGCATTGGGAACTATCGTCTGCAAAATGGGTACGATATCCTTTTCACAGGCAACCGTGGTGAGACCCGCCCCGGCGGTGACCGCGGCCTTTGCGCACATGGCGGCGGCCCCGGCCATGCCCAGTTTCCCAGCGTAAATCAGCACCCGGCCGCAGTCGCCCTTATGGGCGTTTATGTGACGGTCTGCCATCAACCGCAGGGCGGAAGGTTGGAGCGTTTCGCAGTCCAGTTCCAAATCATCCAGCAAAAGCGCGTCGCTGTTGCAGGACATCATGTCCCACAGGCCGATGTCCGCCACCACAATCTTGCCCACCGCCTCCCGTTCTTTGGTCAGGTACAGGCCGGGCTTGGGGGCGTTGAAGGTCACGGTCACGTCGGCGTGAACAAAGGGCCATTCCGCTTCCCCGGTTTTTCCGTTGATGCCGCTGGGAATGTCCACGGCGACGACAGGGGGCATATGAGCTATCCCTAAATGAAAATCATGGTACGGAGCCAGCGCCATGCGGGACAGCAGCGGGCTGTCGATGCATCCCCGGAAGCCCGTGCCCAGCAGGGCGTCCACATAGCCGTCAAAGGGCTGATCGGGGCTTTCCCCGTCAAAGGGCAGCTCCTCCTCCGGCAATTGAGCCAGATTCAGAATCTTTTCTTCCCGCAGCACCAGATGAAGCCAGCGAAGATTGGTCTGCGCGTCCTGGGTTTTCGGTTCCCCATACAGCCATACGGTGGGATACCCGCCCCGCATTATGAACAGCCGGGCGGCGGCAAAGCCGTCCCCGCCGTTGTTGCCCGTGCCGCAGAGGAACAAAACCCGCTTTTCCGCGCAGCTTCCGCCCAGGGCCTTTTCCAGTTCATCCACCACCGCGATAGCGGCGTGCTCCATGAGCAAAAGGCTGGAAACGCCCAAGGCAAAGGCTTTCTGCTCTGTGCGGCGCATGTCCTCAGGCGTGAGCACCGTGAAGCTATCCTGCTGCATGAATTCCATTTACCCGTTCCTTTCCGCGACGCACACCGCCGCCGCCGTGCCGCCCTCGTGAGTGACGGAGAGAAAAAATCGATCAGCTTTGCGTTCTTTCGCTAACGCTGTCCAGTTTCCCCGCAATTCGTAATACGGCGCGCCGGCTGCGTCATGCAGTACGCAAATATCCCGCAGTTCTCCCCCGGAAATGCCGATCCCCAGGGCCTTGGTCAGGGCTTCCTTGGCGGCGAAAATTCCCGCCATGGATTGAGCCGCGGCCTTTCCTTTGGCTTGAATATAGCTTTGTTCCTCCGCGCTGAAAAAACGGGTGAGAAAACGCCCGTCAGAAAGCAGTTTTTCCATGCGCGAAATTTCACATAGGTCGATGCCGATGCCCGCGATCATGGTTTTGTATACATTAGCGCGTTTGCGATTGCCCGCGCCGTCACTTCGGCCGCCGCCGCGCACAGCTTTACAAAATTTACTTCCGCGTCGGTTCGGCCCGTGGCCAGGGCGAACAGGGTGTCGCCGTCCATTTGGGTGTGCACTGGACGGATGGTGCGGGCCAGGCCGTCGTGGGAAACGTCGGCCAGGCGGTTCGCCTGCTCCTTGGTCAGCTTGCAGTCCACGGCCACCACGCCGATGGTGGTGTTGCTGCCGGGAGCGGGAATGCGGATCTGCTGGGGCACGGGGGCGTGGCCGTAGAGCAGGCCCTCGGCCAGCACGCCGGTACCGTCCGGCATATGGGCGCAGCCCAGCACCTCTCCGGTCTCGGGGTGGTACACGTCGCCCACGGCGTTGACCGCCACCACCGCGCCTACGGTGACGCCTTCGGGCAGGGTGATGGACGCGGAGCCGATGCCGCTGTCCTGGGGCACGGAGCCAGGCACCAGCTTGCCTACCGTGGCCCCCGTTCCCGCGCCGAATTTGCCCTGCTGTATGCCCTTCTGGGCGTTCATGCAGGCGGTGCGGCCCATGGCCGCGTCGGGTCGGATGTGGGGGTCGCCCACGTTCAGGTCGTACAGCACGGCGGCGGGCACGATGGGAACGCGGGCCACGCCCATATCCATGCCGCAGTCCATCTGCTCCAAATAGCGCATAACGCCGCCAGCCGCGTCCAGGCCGAAGGCGCTGCCGCCGGAGAGCACCACGGCATTGACCGTTTCCACCAAATTGCCGGGGCGCAAAAGGTCGGTTTCCCGGGTGCCGGGGGCCGCGCCGCGCACGCTTACGCCGCCAACGGCCCCTTCCTTGCGGCACAGCACCACCGTCACGCCCGTCTTGCCGCTGACGCTCTGGGCCTGGCCCACCCGGATGCCATGCACCCGGGTAATATCGCCGGGAAAAGGATTCATGGTATCACCTCGTTTTATTTCATGGGGGAGATCACCACATGGACGGTATCTCCCGGCTGTTTGCCGATGGCCTGCCGGATGGCTTTCAGCACGCCGATGATATAGCAGATTTCCCCCGCTTCGTCCTGGACGCCCATGTTCACGATGCTGCCGTCGTAGGGCTGACCATCGAAGGCGGCATGCACCTTCACCCGTCCCTTGCCGAATTCCTCCCGGATGTTCCAGGGAAAAATCACATACGCGCCGCCCTTGTCCGGCACCTCGTGCAGCACGGCGTCGAACGCGTACGCGCCGTTTTCGTCACGTTCCTTCAACATGTTCATTCAGCCACAGGGTCAAATCGGCGGAAACTTCCTCCCGATTCAGTTCATTGAACAGCTCATGCCGGGCGTCGGGGTACAATTTGACGGTAATATCCTTCATGCCTGCCTTTTTGAACTGTTCCGCCACCTGGCGGACGCCCGTGCCCATCTGGCCTACCGGGTCTTTGTCCCCGGACATGAAGTAGACGGGCAAATCCTTGGGCATGGAAGACAGGCGGCTTTCATCGGTCAGGGCCAGCAGGCCGCCGAAGAAATCCGCGAACGCGGAGCCGGTGAAGCAGAAGCCGCACAGGGGATCGGCCACATACTTGTCTACCTCTTTTTCGTCCCGGCTCAGCCATTCAAAGCCGGTGCGGCCCGGGGCGAAGGGCTTGTTGTTGCCCGCGAAAGCGATATTGTTGACGAAATTGGCTGGCTTCTTTTGGGGGGCCAGCTTCGCCATTATCCGCCCGGACGCGCACAGGGCCTTGGGATAAAAGCCCGTACCGGAGAGAATGAGGCCGTCCAGCTCCTTGCCGTACCGCAGGGCGTATTCCCGGGCCAGAAAGCTGCCCATGGAATGGCCCAGCAGGAAGAAAGGAACGCCGGGATGCTGTTTTTTGACATCCTCAGAAACATCGTGGGCGTCCTTCAAAATCACTTCCCAACCGTCTTTATCGGCAAAATAGCCCAGCAGTTCCGCTTCCGGCCCGTGGCCCCGGTGGTTGCGCCCGCACACCAAAAAGCCCGCTTCATTCAGGGCTTTCGCCATGCGGTCATACCGGTCGATATGCTCCGCCATACCGTGGACGATCTGCACGATGGCACGGGGCGCGGCGGAGGGAGACCAAATCCTGTAAACTTCCATATGCGCGCCTCCAGAAAAAAGAGTACTGAGTTCAGAGTGCAGATTGAATAGTGTGTACAATTTGGATAGCTCTCATTGACCGGCTATATAAATCTGAACTCTGAACTCTCAAATCCCTGTCAGTTGAACGAGCAATTACCCTTGATACAGCCCGACCTTCTTATAGACCTTCCGCAGGGTCTTCTGGGCCAGATACGCCGCCCGTTCGGCGTTGCGCTTCAGCATGGCGTTCATGCCGTCCTTGTCGGCGATGATGGCGTTGTAGCGCTCCTGAATGGGGGAGAGCTCGGCGATCACCGCTTCGGACACGGCCTCTTTCAGCGCGCCGTAGCCCAGGCCGGACAGGGAAGCGACGGTTTCCTCCATGCTCTGCTTTTTCAGCACGGAAAGAATGGTCAGCAGGTTGCTGACGCCGGGCTTGGCTTCCGGGTCGTAGCGGATTTCGCCGTCGCTGTCGGTGACGGCGCGCTTGAGCTTACGGCGGATGTCCTCGGGCTTGTCCAGCACGGCGATGAAGGTGTCCTCCGGGTCGGACTTGCTCATTTTCTTGGTGGGCTCGGCCAGGCTCATGATTTTCGCGGTGGCCTTGGGAATGTAGGGCTCGGGAATGGTGAACACGTCGCCGTAAATGCTGTTGAAGCGCTGGGCGATGTCCCGACAGATTTCCACGTGCTGCTTCTGATCCGCGCCCACGGGCACGGTGTCGGTCTGGTACAGAAGGATGTCGGAGGCCATGAGCACCGGATAATCGAACAGGCCCGCGTTGATATTATCCGCGTGCTTGGCGGATTTATCCTTGAACTGGGTCATGCGGGACAATTCGCCCATGTAGGTGTAGCAGTTCAGAATCCATGCCAGCTCTGCGTGGGCGGGCACGTGGCTTTGGCAGTAGATGATATTTTTATCCGGGTCCAGGCCGCAGGCCACGTAAATGGCGGCCAGGGACAGGGTGCGCTTGCGCAGCTCGGCGGGGTTCTGGCGCACGGTGAGGGTGTGCAGGTCCGCCATGCAGTAAAGGCAGTCCGCGTCGTCAAAGAGGGTAAAGTTCCGCAGGGCCCCGATGTAATTGCCCAGCGTCAGATTGCCGGAGGGCTGGATGCCCGAAAATACGACCTTGCGCTTTTCAATGGTTTTTTCCTGATTTTCCATGGTTTCATTCCCCTTCTGTTTTCAGTTTTCAACCTCGATCACCCCGTCCAGCACGTAATGGAAGGAGGGGGCGGAGGAATTTTCGTTTTCGATGTAGCCCTTGCTCAGGTCGATGGTGTCGGCGGGATTCTCCGGGTCCGTGCCGGTGTAATTTCCCTTGAATACGGCGACGCTGCCCTTGCGGAAGGCTTCGGTGAGCTGGGTGATTTTTTCGCTGGTGCCCTCTGCGGCGATATATTGGTTGAGTTCCAGAATTTCCACCCAGTTTTTGTCCAGCCCGGCGCTCATATCGTTGCCGTGCGCCCGGCCGTCCACCGTCCCTTCGATGGGCTTATGGGCCAGCGCCGCGCCCACCGCCCCGGTGATGTAGGGCGTCCAGTTGATGCGGGTGCTCACCAGGGAAACGGAGGGGGCCAGATCGAGCGTGCTCTGGTTATACCCTACGTGAACCACGGTAAGGAAACTGGAGGCTTCCTCGCAGGCCACGGCGGGGCCGGTGGTGTTGGTGTGCTGGGAGATCACCACGCAGCCTTCCCGGATCAGTTCCTGGGCGACGGCTTTTTCCTTGATGTAGTTGCTCCAGGTGTTGGTATAGCGCACCTTCATGGTGGCGTTTGGCACCACGGAACGCACGCCCAGCAGGAAAGCCGTGTAGCCGGAAATGACCTCGGCGGTGGGGAAGGCTCCCACGAAGCCAACCAGCGCCTTATCAGCCCCGATCACACCGTTTTCCATGAGCTGCCTGAGCTTCATGCCCGCCGCTACGCCGGTGACATAACGGCCCTGGTAGATTTCCCCGCTGAACGTATGGTAGTTGGCGGGCTCGGCGCTGGAAGCGTCGCTGCCCACGGAAATCTGGCAGAAATCCACTTGGGGATACTCCAGAGCCATTTCCCGCACCTGGGTGCTGTCGTTATTGATGAAAATGATGGCGCAGCCCTTTTTCACCAGCTCCCGCAGGGGCTCTTTCGTTTCGCTGGCCCGCACGTTGCTGCGGGACAGGATATGCACCTGATCGGGGTACAGCCTTTCCAGCGCCTCCTGGGCCTGCATAAAGCTGTAGGTAAAGGGCGTGCTTCTGTCGTTTTCGTAGATGAAGCCCACTTTCAGCGTCGTTTCCGTATTATTGGGGGTCCAGGCGTCGTACACGAAGCTGAAAGCCAGCAACACTGCCAGGGAAACGAGCAGCGTGGTGATATAATACTTTTTCATGCCGTTTCACCTCCGCCCTTACTGCGCTTTGGGTTCTTCTTTGGGTTCTTCTTTGCGCTCTTCTTTTGGCTCTTCCTTGGGCCTGTACAGGGCGTTCATGTCGATCTGCCCCTCGTCGATCAGCTGGAGCAGGATGTCCGCCATTTGGGGATCAAACTGGGTGCCGCGTCCCTTTTGGATTTCTCCCAGCACATAGCTGAAATCCATCTGCTTGCGGTACACGCGGTTGGCGGTCATGGCGTCGAAAGCGTCGGCCACACCGATGATGCGGGCGAACAGGGGGATTTCCTCGCCCTTCATGCCGTTGGGGTAGCCCCTGCCGTCGTAGCGCTCGTGATGGTGCAGGGCTCCTTCCACCACATGATCGATGAGGGTGAAATCCTTCAGGATTTCCGCGCCGCGCAGGGTATGGGATTTCATTACGGCGTATTCCTCGTCGGTCAGCTTGGCGGGCTTATTCAGGATGCTGTCCGGGATGCCGATTTTGCCGATGTCGTGCATCAGGGCCGCTTTCCGAATGCTTTCGCAGTCCTGCTCCGACAGGCCCAGGCGGCGGGCGATCATGACGGAATACTGGCTTACCCTTTGGGAATGCTGGCTGGTGCGCTCATCCTTGGCGTCGACGGCCTTGGCGATGGCGAAGATGGTTTCGTTGCCCATCTGAATCTGCTGCCTGGCCAGGGCCAGTTCCCGCTTCTGGATGTCCAGGGTGCGCTGCACCTGGGTGCGCACGATGTACCAGGTGAACCAGGAAACGGCCAGGATCAGAACGGCCAGCATATAGATCACGAACCAGGGATTATCGTAGAATGCCTTTTCCTTGACCAGGCTGTAGGTCCTTTCGGCGATGGGGGCGTCCCTGCTGCTGTTCATCACAGCCAGATGGAAGGTGTAGGAGCCGGAGGGCAGGTTTGTATACACGATGGTGCTCAGGCTGCTTTGGGGCATCACGGCCCATTGGGTATCAAAGCCTTCTATATAGAAGCCCACCAGGGGGTCCTGGATGGAATAATTGATCACTTCCGGATACAGGTCGATCTTGTAGGCGCTGCGGCTGAGCAGGATGGAATTGCCGTCGCCCATGTACACGTATTCTCCGTCCTCCTTGACGGAGGATACCATCATGCGGTAGGAATGCACGCCATGGTCGTACCGGTCCGGGCTGATGACGTACACGCCCGTGTCGCAGGGCAGAAACAGGCTGTCGGTGTCCGGATCGTAATAATTCCAGGAGTTGGCCGTCAGGCTGCTGGTCAGGCCCCGCCGGGAGTCCAGCAGGTCGTATTGGATATCGTTTTTGCCGGACAGCAATTCATTCCGATCCACCGCGAAAATGCCCGCGCTGCTCATGACGAACAGTTCGTTTTCGTTCCTGATCCATACGTCGTAATTATTGAAATAAGGGAAATTATCCAGGGTGCGCACGCTGCCTTCGCTGTCCATATAGCATAGGCCGTTGCTGGTGACGATGAACAGGCCCCCGGTTTCTTTATCCTTCACGGTGCGCAGGATCACCTCGCTGCTTAAGCCGTCGCTGCGGGTGATCATCCGGGTCACCTGGCCGTCCCTAAGCTCGGCGATGCCGTCGCCGTCTGTGCCCACCAACAGGCGGCCGTCCTCCATCTCCGTGGCGGTGAGGATCATGGAGTTGATCAGGCCCTCGGCATAGCCGATGCTGCGCTGCACCGCGTGGTCCCGGATAAAGCTGATGCCCGTATCGCCGCCCGCTAAGATGGTGCCGTCGGAAAGCTGGGTCACCAGCCGGGCGCGGTTGCCGAAGGAGCCGCTTTTGGCGTTGTACCAATACTGCGTCCCGTCCGACTCCACTTCCATCAGGCCGCTTCCGTAGGTGCAAACCCACAGATGGTCGCTTTTGTCCACATACATGCAGCGGATGCGGGAGCCGGAAAGCAGCGCCGTCAGGTCGTTTTCAATGGCGGCGCGGCAGTCGCCGTCCACCACGTCCAGGCCCTTGTCGGTGCCGATATAGTAAGCGCCCTGCCATTTTACGATGGTGTTCACCACCCGGCGGGCCATGCCGGCGGTGCTGTACACATCCCGGAAGGCGGAGGGGGCCATGCGCAGCAGGCCCAAACGGGAGGAAGTGAACCACAGGTTGCCCTGGTAGTCGATCAGCATATTGTCGATGGAGTTGTTGAAATCGTTGGTGTTGATCCGGTGAAAAACGTTTTCCCGATCCAGGTAGCCTATGCCGTTGTCCGCGCTGACGAACAGCTCGCCGTTGTCCAGCCAGCTTAAATCCTTCAGGCTGGTCATCCCTTCGCAGATCATCATCCCGGCGGGTTCAAAATACCCTTCGGAAATATCGAAAATGTAAATATGGTTGGAGGTGGTGCCTACCAGCAGGCGGCCCCTGGCGTCGAAGCAGCAGGATTTATACACCTCCTGGCTGTTGGTGATCTGGCGGGAGCTTAAAATGCGCCCTTCCTTCATCAAAAACAGCCGGCCGTTGGAGGTGACGGCGGCCACGTGGCCCTTCTCATCGGCGGCCACGTCGTCGGCGTAATTGACTTCAAACAGGGTGCTTTCGGTTTTGAGGCCGCTGTTCAGGGTAAGCACCTGCATGCTGCTGGTGGTGCCCACGTAGTAATAGCCGTCGGCGCTCTGAATGATGGAACGCACGGAATTGGAGGGCAGGCCCTGATCCTGATCCACCACGTTGGCGATTTTTTCCCGGATGCAGATCGACAGGCCGTTGTCGTTGGTGCCGATCCACAGGCGGCCTTCCGCGTCCACGTACAGGCAGTTCACATTGCGCACGGACTCAAAATTGTCCATCCATTGAAATTCCCGGCCGTTGTAGCGGTACAGGCCCGCGTAGGTGCCGATCCACAGGATGCCGTCGTTGGTCTGGGCGATATCGTTGGCTTCGCCGCAGGGCAGGCCGTTGCTGCTGCTGTACACGGTCTGCACGTAACCGGTGTAATTATTGGGGCCCGAGGGCTGCTCGTCCGCCCGGGCGGAGGCCGCCGCGCCGAGGCTTATCAGCAGGGCCAGCAGGGCGCACAGGGCCTTGACGCCCTTCCCTTCGGGCTTTTCGTTCTTCTGTTCATGGCCGTTTTCCGGACCGCGGCCCCGTTTTTTCATCAGCCAGTGGAACACGCGCAGGGCCAGATACAGCATGAGCAGGGTGACCAGCCGGTCCAGAAAATCGATATAAAATTCGCCCGCGATGATGCACAAAAACCAGGGCACGCCTTTTTCCTGCAAAAAGAGGATCACGCCGTCGCCCCAGAGATTGCTGGTCATGCCGCCGTAAAACAGCACGTTCAGCACCGTGGCGATGGCCGCGGAAAGCAGCGTGGCCGTGGACACCACGCTCATGGTGCCAAACAGGGTGTCCATTTTCCGCTTTTTCGCCGCGAAGCCCACGATCAGGCCCACGGTGGCCCCGGTGAGCCCGTAAATATAGGAAACGTGGTTTTTCATGCCGAAGAGCAGATTGCCCGCTATGCCCACGATGGCGCCGCACACCGGCCCCGCCGTGTAGGCGCACAGGGCGGTGCCGAAGCAGTCGAGCCACAGGGGCAGCTGAAAATGGTACGCGAATAACCGGAAGAAAAAGTTCAACATGATGCAGAACGCAATAAATAACGCAAACAGGGACAGCCTGATATTTTTGAATTTCATCTTCATTCCCCCTTTGCCTGCCCGCGCGCCTTCTTTAGTATTTCTCGGCTGCCAGCAGGGCGGCGAGCTGTTCGTATTCGTTATACCAGGCCTGATACTGGCCGGAGGAAAGCACCTCGTCGATCACGCCGTTGACGAAATAGATCAGTTGCAGTTCGCCCTTGCGTCCGGCGATCCGGTCACCCTCGAACTGTTCCTCCAGATCGAATTGGATGCCCTCCGCCAGGGTCAGGCCGCAGGAGGGATGGTTCTGGATGTAGGCAAGGGCCGTTTCGATGTCCACCGTGGCGGCATCGGCCACGCCCTCCCGCACGGCGCCGTACACCTGCTGCATGGTGGAAAGCCGGCGGAATTCTTTATAGGCAAGCACATGCTCCGCCGTCTGGCTTTCCTGGAGGGAGCCGCTTTGGGCCACGATCACCCGGCCGCTCAGGTCGTCAATGCTTTTGATCTCGTCCCGGTCGGCTTTGCGGATGAGCATGCCGCTGCTCACCGTGGTGCCGGAATAGTAATAGCCTTTGGAAAGCGTCGTCATCACCGCCCGGGAGGGGGTGTAGGCTAAGGCGGAAACGGCTAAATCACATTCGCCGTCCGCCACGGCGAACAGCACCCGGGAAAATTCCATGGGCACGATTTCTAATTCCACGCCCATGCGCTCCGCAATGAGCTTGGCCAATTCCACGTCCGCCCCCACGTACCGCTCCTGGCCCGTTTTGGAAGGATCAATAAATTCCTGGGGCGGGAAATAGGGCTCCATGGCCACCAGCAGCTTTCCCCGCAGGCGGATGCGCTCCAGGGCCCCTGCGGCATCCTCCGGGATGCCGTGGGATACGTCCATGGAATTATCTACGTAATTCCATTCGTTTTCCATATAGATTTCTTCCGCTTCCTCCGCCGACACGGAGACGGAAAAACAAAGCAGCAGCGCAAAGAACCATAGAAACAGCATTTTATATTTCACAGCGTTCACCTCATCGCTTTGGTCGGCAAAAAAACCGAAAAAACGGCGCAAGTCTATTATATCAGCATTCGTGAAAAAAAGCTACTATAAATGTGGACTTGATTACGATTTTGGATTTGGACGCCGAGAACGCCGAAAAAGAAAAAATAAAAAACGGGGGCCAAACCGGCCCCACGCTCAGATTGTCGATAAAGTCCCCCGGGGAAGTATGAAGAGGCCGCAGCCCCTTCATCAATAATCCGCAGGCGGCGGCGTGTACGCCGCCGAGGAGCGTCCATGCCGCAGCGTGTCGAAAATTCTTTTTCGACACGCTGAACGGAACGGAGATTACGGAAATTGCAGGTAGCGGCTCATGACGTAGCCGGTTTGGTTTTTGTATTTCACCATGGTCCAGCCCTCGCCCCGGAGCAGTACTTCCACCTTTTCCCCTTTGGAAAGAGTCCGCGCCACCACGGCGGTTTTGCCGGGCGCTTCCCGCATTTTTACGCGGGACGTGGTTTTGGCTGTGATACCCAGGCTGTCCACGGGCTCCACCACGCCGTCGTTGTAGAGGGTGATCAGGCGTCCGCCGTCCGTCAGGCAGATCAGCTTGTCCGGGTAATCCTGCTCCGCGTCATGATGGCCCTCCACGCCGACGAGGGTGAGCTCCGTGCCGATGGGCAGGGTTTCTTCGCCCTGCCAGGAGGTACGGTACTGGTCGCCGCCGTTGCCCGCGTGCAGCAGATATTTTGTGCGGATGCGGGTACAGCCATTTTTTACCTGCTCCGCTGCCGCACCAAAGGCCAGATACTGCGTCTGCACCGCGCCGGAATAAAACGTACCGTCCGTTTCGCCGGTGATATAGATAAAGGCCCAGTCATCGGTGCGGTTCACCACCTGCACCTTGGCTCCGGCGCACAGCTTGCAGTTCACGGCGGCGTCCTTGCCGGCAAAGGAGCGCACGTTCAGCCGGTCCAAGAGCTTGCTGCTTTTGACCGTGGCGTACACCCGGCTGTGGTCGCCGTCGGGGTCTAAAAAGCGGGCTTCCAGGAAGCCGCCGCCCACCAGCTGCACCCAGTTTCCCATCGCGGCCAGCACCGTCACCTGCTCCCCGTCCCGGGCCTGCCAGTAAGAGCAGCTGTCGCTGTACCCGGTGGCGGAGCCGCCGCGCATGATCATCCCGCCGCCGGTATAAACGGTGCGGGTATCAGCGGTTTCAATGCCCCACAGTTCGTCGTTGGCCTGGGCGTAGGTAAGGGCTTGTACCTTCCGCAGGGCGGACCTGGGCATGAAGCCGGAAAGCGTGTAGCTGCCGAAATTCACATAGTAATCATCCCCGAATTCGCCGCACACCAGGGCCAGGGTGCCGGGGGCGTGGCGGGCGTTCAGGTGCTTGTGGCCGGGGGTGGAATACAGGGGCGCGTCCTGCGCATTCACTTCCGCCAGGAAGATTTGGCAGGGCATTTGCGCTTCCAGCGCCGGACTGTTGACGCTGCCCACATCCCATCCCTTGGGCAGTTTTTTTTCGGCCTTGCGCTGATTCAGCCATACGGTGTATTCCGCCGTGAGGGCGCAGCCATACAGGCCGTTGGTGGGCTCCAAATCCAGGCTGGAATTGAAGCCGTTGTACAGGACGCCCGCCTGCCTGTTGCCGCTGCTGGACGTGTAAACCGCGATGCCCCGTCCCTCCGCCGCCACCGTCAGGGGGTTCCACCCCGCCTGTGCGGGCAGAACGGGCAGCAAAAGGGAAAGCAGCAGGGCCAAGGCAAGAAACTTTTTCATGGAAAACCCTCCTTGATTGTTCATTTCAATATCTATGACAATTCAAAAGAGCGTTTTGTTACACAATATAGCAATTTTGATGAAAACACCCGGCATGAATGACCTGCCGGGCATTGAATTGAAACTTATTATATTCACAAGAGCGGCTTTCTCGGAAAGGGGTCTGGGGGAAACCGTTCTTTCGCCTCGAAAGAGCGGTTTCCCCCAGAAAAGCTCCACTTAGCCGATCTCCGCGCCGTCGGGCATGATGGGATCGGCGGTGAGCAGGCGCAGGGTTTCGCTTCCGTCTTCATTCACCTTCGCGGCGGACAGCAGCATGCCCTGGCTTTCGATGCCCATGATCTTCCGGGGGGCCAAGTTGGCAAGCAGGATCAGCTTCTGGCCTACCAAATCCTCGGGATCGTGGAACTTGGCGATGCCGGAAAGCACCGTGCGTTCCTCATCGCCTAAGGACAGGCGGAATTTCAGCAGCTTTTCGCTCTTTTCCACCCGTTCGCAGGTGATCACGCGGGCCACCCGGAGCTTGATCTTCTCGAAATCGTCAAAGCCGATGCAGCCCTCGGGGATCTCGACCTTCTTCTTTTCTTTCTTTTCGGGCTTCTGCTCCTTCTTTTCGGGCTGGGGAGCGGGCTTTTCTTCCTTCTTTTCCTCCTTGCCGCTCAGGGCCTCCAGTTCCTTTTTCACGTCGATGCGGGGGAACAGGGCTTCGCTCTTGCACACCTTGATTCCGGCGGGCAGCAGGCCGAAGGAAGAAAGAGAATCCCAGGTTTTCAGCTTTTCGTCCTGTACGCCCAGCTGTTCAAAGATGCGGGCGGGGGTGGAGGGCATGAAGGGCTGGATCAGCACGGCCACGAAGCGCACGCACTCCGCTAAGGTCAAAAGCACATTTGCCAGCCGGTCCTTCTTTTCCGGGTCCTTGCCCAGCACCCAGGGCTGGGTCAGGTCGATGTACTTGTTGCATTCGCCGATGACCTTCCAGATTTCGGCCAGGGCCTGGGAGAACTGGAGCTTGTCCATCTGCTCGGATACCAGGGCGGGCAGGGCGGCGCAGTGCTCTTTGAGGGGATTGTCCTGCGCTTCGTCCACGGCGTCCGTCCAGGCGGGGGTCACGCCGTCAAAGTATTTTTCGATCATGGCCACGGTGCGGGACACCAGATTGCCCAGGTCGTTGGCCAAATCGGCGTTCATGCGGGTCAGGAAGGATTCGTTTGTATAGTTTCCGTCCGCGCCGAAGGGCATTTCTCTCATGAGGTAATAACGCAGGCTGTCCACGCCGTAGCGGGCCACGATGGGCTGGGGATAGACTACGTTGCCCTTGGATTTGCTCATGCGGTCCGCGCCGAAGAGCAGCCAGCCGTGGCCGAACACCTGCTTGGGCAGGGGCAGGCCCAGGGCGTGGAGCATAATGGGCCAATAAATGGTGTGGAAGCGCACGATCTCCTTGCCCACCAGATGCACGTCGGCGGGCCAGTACTTCTGGAACAGCTCGTCGTGATCGGTGCCGTAGCCCAGGGCGGTGATGTAGTTGGACAGGGCGTCGATCCACACGTATACGGTATGCTTTTCGTCAAAGTCCACCGGGATGCCCCACTTTACGCTGGTGCGGGAAACACACAGGTCCTGCAGGCCGGGCTTTAAGAAATTGTTGAGCATTTCGTTGGCGCGCTTGGCGGGCTGGATGAAATCGGGATGGGTCTCGATGTAATCGATCATCCAATCCTGATATTTGCTCATACGGAAGAAATAGCTTTCCTCCTTCATAGGCTGGCAGGGGCGGCCGCAGTCGGGGCACACCTTTTCCCCGTCCTTTTCCACAAGCTGGGTGGGGGTCCAGAAGCTTTCGCAGGGGGTACAGTACATGCCTTCGTACTCGGCCTTGTAGATGTCGCCCTGGTCGTAGAACCGGCGGAAGATTTTCTGCACGATCTTCGTGTGCCGCTCCTCGCTGGTGCGGATGAAATCGTCGTATTCGATGTTCATCAGCTTCCACAGCTCTTTTGTTTCGTCCACGATCTTGTCCACGTATTGGATGGGGGAAACGCCAGCCTCGGCGGCTTTCTTTTCGATCTTCTGGCCGTGCTCGTCGGTGCCGGTGAGGAAGTAAGTATCATACCCCTGCATCTTCTTGAAGCGGGTCATGGTGTCCGCTGCCACGGTGGTGTAGGTGTGGCCGATGGTCATGTTGCCCGAGGGGTAGTAAATGGGCGTGGTGATGTAGTAGGTCTTTTTGTCAGCCATGGGAAATCCTCTCCTTTTCTGCCTGATGCGGCGGATATGAAAACCCCCGCACCGATTTGTCGATGCAGGGGCGTAAGATTACGCTGTACCACCCTGATTCGCGCATTGCCCGCCAGTAAGCGATATGGGGTCATCCCTTTATGGCTTTCTTGGAAGGGGGTCTGGGGGAAACCATTCTTTGGCCCCCAAAGAATGGTTTCCCCCAGAAAACTCATTCTCAAATGCGCCTTCATTGCGGCGGATATCGGCGCCGCCCGGCGGGGGCTGAACGTGCTTGCCCCCGCATGCTCCAGGGCCATGTTCCCCCGCCGTCCGCCGCCGCGCTTCCACCCTTCGCGGCTCTCTTGAGGCGACCTTGCCGGGTACTCTCCCTTTCCTCGCATGTACTGTTTATCTTACCCATTTTCTCTTGGATTGTCAAGCGATTCTTGCGTTTCTTGCCAAAATCCCTTATAATGGCTGTTGCCCATTTTTCTGTGAAACGGAGGACTTGCATGCGCGCCACCGATATGACCCAGGGACGCCCGGCTCGGC
This sequence comes from Clostridia bacterium, assembly GCA_017530275.1. The sequence goes on from JAFXMP010000245.1 coordinate 23,023, forward strand.
TGATCATGGCGTTCGCTCTGCCCATGATGGCGGGGAACATCTGCCAGCAGCTTTATACCATCGTGGACGCGGCGTTCGTGGGCCGGTTCGCGGGCATCGACGCCCTGGCGGCGGTGGGCGCGGCGGATTGGCTGTGCTGGCTGTTTCTGGGTGTGGTCATGGGCTGCACCCAGGGCTTTTCCGTGCTCATCTCCCAGCGTTTCGGGGCGCAGGACGAAAACGGCGTCCGCCGGGCGGCGGCGCAGTCCGTGGTGCTCACGGCGCTGATTTCCCTCGGTGTGATCCTTTTGAGCCAGTCGCTGATGGTTCCCATTCTGCGGGCGCTGGGCACCCCGGAGGATATTTTCATTCAGGCGGTGCTCTACCTGCGCATCATCATGTGCGGCGTGCCTATTTACGCGGCGTACAATGAGATGGCCGCCATGCTGCGGGCGGTGGGCGATTCCAAAACGCCGCTGTACGCCATGCTGATCGCTTCCGGGGTGAATATCGCTTTAGACGGGCTTTTTGTGATCGTGTTCCGCTGGGGCGTGGCCGGGGCCGCTTCCGCCACCCTGATCGCCCAGGGGAGCGCGGCGCTGTACTGCCTGAATCTGGTGCGCCGCATGCCTGCCCTGCGCTTTGGAAAAGAAGATTTGAAATGGGACGGCGCTCTGGCCCGCCGCCTGATTTACTTGGGTTCGCCCACCGCGGCCCAGAACGTGATCATCGGCCTGGGCGGCATGGCGGTGCAGCGGGTGATCAACAGCTACGGCAGCATATTCATCGCGGGCTTTACCGCCACCAATAAGCTGTACGGCATTATGGAAATGGCCGCCGTATCCTACGGCGGGGCTATCGCCGCCTACGTGGGGCAGAACTACGGGGCCGGGCAGAAGGAGCGGCTGAAAAACGGCGTCCGGTCCGGGGTGATCATGGCCCTGATCACCTCCTGCGCCATTGCGCTCGCGCTGTTCCTTTTAGGCAGGCCGGTGCTTTCCCTGTTCGTGGACCCGGAAGCCGCCCAGCGGGAAGAAGTGCTTTCCGTTGCCCTGCGCTATCTCCACTTCATGCTGGCGGGACTGTTCATCCTGTATCTGCTGTATGTGTACCGCAGCGCCCTCCAGGGCATGGGGGACACGGTGACGCCCATGCTGTCCGGCGGCGCGGAAATGGTGATGCGCGTCGGCGTGGCGCTGCTGCTGCCCCTGCTGCTTGGACAGGACGGCATCTTCTTCGCCGAGCCCGCCGCCTGGGCGGGGGCGGAGGTGCTGCTCATGGTCACGTATTACCGCACGATCAGAAAACTGTCCTTCCCAGAAACACAGAAGGCAGGATAGCAGTGTTCAGCGTACAGAGTTCAGCGTGCAGTTTTATTTTGCCCAAACAATAAGCTGCATTCTTTGGGGATCACTATATAAACTGAACTCTGAACTCTGTACTCTGTACTCTCTAAAATGAAATTTCCTATCCTTAAGGAGGATTCTGCTTTATGAACTTCATCACCATTCTCGCAAAGGAATTTAATTCGAGGCCGGAACACGTGCAGGCCGTGATCGAAATGTTAGACGCGGGGAACACCATCCCCTTCATCGCCCGCTACCGCAAGGAAAAAACCGGCTCCATGGACGATCAGTTGCTCCGCGATTTAGCGGAGCGGCTGGAATACCTGCGCAATCTGGAAAAGCGCCGGGAGGAAATCGCAAAAGCCTTGGAAGAACAGGGCGTGCTGACGGACGAACTGACCCTGGCCCTGCAAAAGGCCCAAACCCTGGCCGAATTGGAGGACATTTACCGTCCCTTCCGGCCCAAGCGCCGCACCCGGGCCACCATCGCCAAGGAACGGGGATTGGAACCCCTGGCCCTGTGGCTGCTGCTGCAATTGCCCAAGGGGGACGTGAACGCGGAAGCAGAAAAGTATGTGAACCCGGAAAAGGAAGTGCCGGACGCGGAAAGCGCCCTGGCCGGGGCAAGGGACATCCTGGCCGAGCAGGTCAGCGACGACGCGGCCCTGCGCAAGGAGATCCGGGAAATGCTGCTGCGGGAGGGCGTGATCGAAACCAAGGCCGCTAAGGAAGAAGACAGCGTATACAGCATGTACTACGATTACAAAGAGCCCGTGCCCAAAATAGCGGCGCACCGGATTTTGGCTATCAACCGGGGCGAGCGGGAGGAATTTTTGAAGGTATCCCTCATCGCCCCGGAGGGCAAGGCGGAGCTTTCCGTGCGCAATGCCTTCGTGCGGGGCCACGCCCCTGCCTCCGAGCAGGTGGCCCTTGCCTGCGACGACGCATGGGAAAGGCTGCTGTTCCCCTCCCTGGAACGTGAAATCCGAAACGAGCTCACCGACCGGGCCAACGTGCAGGCCATTCACGTATTCTCCCAGAATCTGCATCAGCTGCTCATGCAGCCCCCCATCAAAGGAAAGGTGACCTTGGGCGTGGACCCCGGCTTCCGCACGGGCTGCAAGCTGGCCGTCATCGACGAAAACGGTAAGGTGCTGGACACCGGCGTGGGCCATTTCACCCTGCCGGGAGCCGAGGCCGGAAAAGCCGCTGCGGCGAAGCTCATTAAGGGATTCGTCAAAAAGTACGGCGTCACCGCCATCGCCATCGGCAACGGCACCGCCAGCCGGGAAAGCGAGCAGTTCATCGTGTCCCTGCTGCCGGAACTGCCCGGCGTGGCTTACATGATCGTCAGCGAGGCCGGGGCCTCCGTTTATTCCGCCAGCAAATTGGCGGCGGCGGAATTCCCCGATTTCGACGTGACCCAGCGCAGCGCCGTTTCCATCGCCCGGCGCATGCAGGACCCCTTGGCCGAGCTGGTGAAGATCGATCCCAAGGCCATCGGCGTCGGCCAGTACCAGCACGATCTGAAACAGAACGAATTGACCGCCGCCCTGGACGGGGTGGTGGAGCAGTGCGTGAACGCCGTGGGCGTGGAAGTCTCCACTGCCTCCGCCGAATTGCTCTCCCACGTGGCGGGCATCGGCCCGGCTTTAGCCAAAAATATCGTGACCTATCGGGAGGAAAACGGCATTCCCTCCCGCGCTGCCCTGAAAAAGGTGCCCAAGCTCGGCCCCAAGGCTTTCGAGCAGTGCGCGGGTTTCCTGCGGGTGATGGACAGCAAAAACCCCTTGGACGCCACCGCCGTCCACCCGGAGAGCTACGACGCCGCCAAGCAGGTTTTGTCCACCTTGGGCTATGAGGCCAAAGACGTGAAAAACGGCGGCCTGCCCGGTATCGCCCTGAAAGCCAAAGAGTACGGCGTGGATAAGCTGGCGAAGGAACTGGACATCGGCCTGCCCACGCTCAACGATATCCTCTCCGAATTGCAGAAGCCGGGCCGCGACCCCCGCGACGAGCTGCCAAAGCCTGTGCTGCGCACCGACGTGCTGGATATGAAGGATTTGCAGCCCGGCATGGAACTCACCGGCACGGTGCGCAACGTGATCGATTTTGGCGCGTTCGTGGACATCGGCGTGCATCAGGACGGTCTGGTGCATATCTCCCGCATGGCCGACCGCTTCATCAAGCATCCCTCCGAAGTCGTCAAGGTGGGGGATATCGTCAAGGTCTGGGTGGTCAGCGTGGACGAAAAGAAAAAGCGCATCGCCCTGACCATGGTGAAGGGGAGACAGTGAGGGCGCCTCGTATATCCCTTAAGTTTGTGGATTATAATGAGTGTGGAGTTTGGAGTGTGGAGAGTGGAGTTTTATATAGTTTTCCACTTTCAGCCGGCAAAAGCAGTAGACGAAAAACACGAACAAAATATAACTCCACACTCCACTCTCCACACTTTTCTTAACACTCCCCACTGAATGAAACGGCATGAAGGAGGAAGCGAGATTGAAGCGCATCGTATTGACCGGCGGGGGCACGGCGGGGCACGTGACGCCCCACATGGCGATTTTGCCCCATCTGCTGAAAGAGGGCTATGACGTGCATTATATCGGCACGGAAAACGGCATCGAGCATCAAATGATGAGCCTGCCGGGGGTCACTTATCACGCGGTGAAAAGCGGCAAGCTGCGCCGGTATTTCGACTGGCAGAACTTTATCGACCCTTTCCGGGTGATTCATGGGGCCTTTCAGTCCGCGCGGCTCATGGGCAAGCTCAAGCCCGACGTGTGCTTTTCCAAGGGCGGCTTTGTGTCCGTGCCGGTGGTGGTGGGCGCGTGGCTGCATCGGGTGCCCGTGGTGTGCCATGAAAGCGACCTGACCCCCGGTTTGGCCAACAAAATCTGTTCCAAATTCGCCCGGCGCGTGGCGACAACTTTCCCGGAATGCGCCAAGGCATTGGGAAATAAAGGCGTGTTCACCGGCACGCCCATGCGGCCCGAGCTGTTTTCCGGCACGCGGAAAAAGGGCCTGAAATTGGCTGGGTTTTCGGGGAATAAGCCAGTTTTGCTCATGATGGGCGGTTCTATCGGGGCCCAGAAGGTGAACGAAGCCCTGCGGGCGGCCCTGCCCCGGCTCCTGGAAACAATGGACGTGCTGCATTTGACTGGCAAGGGCAATTTGGACGAGAGCTTGAACGCCCTGCCGGGTTACAAGCAGTTTGAGTTCCTGTCCGGCGACCTGCCCGACGCCCTGGCCTGCGCTGATTTGGTGCTCTCACGGGCAGGCAGCAACGCCATCTGCGAGTTCCAGGCCCTGAAAAAGCCCATGCTGCTGGTGCCCTATCCCAAGGGAGCCAGCCGGGGCGACCAGATTTTGAACGCGGAATCCTTCCGCCAGCGGGGTCTGTGCCATGTGCTGGCCCAGGAAAACATGACGGCGGACACGCTGTACAGCGCCATCCTGGAATTGCAGAAGGACAAGGACAACCTGATTCGGAACCTGACCCAGGCCCCGCCCGCCGACGGCACCCTGCCCGTGCTCAAGCTGATCCACGAAGCGGAGAAAAAAGCGTGAGCGTATAACCAAATCGCTGAAAGCCTTTCCTGAACGGAGGGGCTTTTTTGCGTGTGTATAGTTTTTCTTCCTTCCGCGCATCCTGAATCCCGAAAGGAAGGATCGCTTGTGCGGAAATTGCGGATGATCGCGGGCGTGCTGGCTTTAGTCTTAGTCCTGCATACGGTGGGCGGGGCGCTGGGAGAGTATCGCTGGACGGGGGAAGGAAACCGCGCCTTGTGGGGCGTGATGTACAAAGACGCTTTGCTTTTGGCGAAAGCGGACGGAGAAATACCGGAGGACGAAACCGAAGTGGTTTTCGTCTGGCCGCTGTGGGACTGGCTGCTGCGCTTTTTGGGCTTTCAATGATTTTTCCCGCTTGCTTTTCCCAGGCACATGCTTTATTATAAAAATGAGGTAACTATTCAGTCGCTAATTGGACGCTTTCAATCAGAGTTGAGAGTTGAGATGATATCGTTTTTTTCCAAGAGACTCCTGCTTTTGATTGACGATATAAATCTCAACTCTACACTCTCAACTCTCAACTCTTTTGCTGACATAAAGTGCCCTTTATATCAGGACGACTGAACAATTACAGTGTCCCGTAATTCTTTTGGAAACCTGGAGGAAAGCATGGCTTTACCGGAATTGCTGGCCCCGGCAGGGGGCATGGCCCAATTAAAGGCCGCGCTGCGCTTTGGGGCGGACGCGGTATACGGCGCGCTGCCCGCGTTCGGCCTTCGGGCCTTCGCGGGAAATTTCACCTGGGAGGAATTAGAGCAGGCCCTTTCCCTGGTACACCGCCGGGGAAAGAAATTTTATCTCACTTTGAACATCCTGCCCTATGAGGATGAATTGCCTGCCCTGATCGATACGGCCCGCCGGGCCTGGGAAATGGGCGTGGACGCGGCGCTGGTGAGCGATTTGGGCGCGTTCCTGGCTCTGCGGCGGGAAGTGCCGGACCTCAAGCTGCATATCAGCACCCAGGCTAATACCCTGAACGCCGAGGCCGCCCGATTTTATTATGAACACGGGGCGGAGCGGATCGTGCTGGCCCGTGAGCTGTCCTTGGAACGCATCGCCGCCCTGCGGGAAAAACTGCCCCCCGCGCTGGAAATTGAAGCCTTCGTTCACGGGGCCATGTGCATGAGCTATTCGGGCCGGTGTATGCTGTCCGACCATTTGACGGGCCGGGGCGGCAACCGTGGAGCCTGCGCCCAGCCCTGCCGGTGGGAGTACGCTTTGGTGGAGAAAAAGCGCCCTGGTGAATACTGGCCCATCGAGGAGGATGAAAGGGGCACTTACCTTTTGTCCGCCTACGATCTGAACATGCTATCCTATCTGCCGGAACTGATCCGGGCAGGCGTTGCCAGCCTCAAAATCGAAGGCCGCATGAAAACGGAATACTACGTGGCCACCGTAGTGGGGGCTTACCGCCGGGCGCTAAACGCTCTGGCGGAAAGCGAGGAAGCCTACCACGCCATGGTGCCGGAACTGGAAGGGGAGCTCCGTAAGGCCAGCCATCGGGATTTCAACACGGGCTTTTACTTCGGCGCTCCCGAACCCGCGGCCGGGGCGGCAGGCTTTACCCAGGATATGGAGTATGTGGCCCGGGTGGAGGACTGGCGAGACGGCGTGGCTACCCTTCACGTGAAAAACCGCTTTTATGTGGGCGATACCCTGGACCTGCTGCGTCCCCAGGGCCCCGTATCCTTCCCGGTGGAAAGCATCACGCTGTGCGATACCGGCGAAAAGGCCGATACTGTTTCCATCGCCGGGCAGCGGGTGATGATCCCCTCGCCGCCTGCCGAGGAGGGGGATTTCCTGCGGGGCCCCAACCGGAACCACCGGGGGTAACTATCATGCTGCATAGCCGTAGACATGAATGAACACTTTTCACTTTCCGATTGAAAGTGTTCTTGCACAGAGGCCGTCCCTGTGGTATGATGAAAGAAAAATGAAAAGAGGCGTTGTCACATGGCACAGAAGAAGGTTGGGGAACTGATCAAGGAAGCCCGCGCTAAGAAGGGCTTGAGCCAGGAAAAGCTGGCCGGGATGATCGAAGGACTGTCAGCTTCCGAATTGAGCAAGGCGGAACGGGGAGAAAAAGACCTGACTGCGGCGGAATTGAAGGCCATCGCGAAAATCTGCGGGGTCACCCAGAAATCCCTGCTGGAAGCGGCGGGCCTGACCACTGCTGCAAAGCCCACGGCATCCACCGCGAAAAAGCCTTCCACCACCGCAAAAACGTCTTCCACTACCGCCGCTAAAAAGACTTCCACTGCATCCAGCGGGGAAAAACTGACTGCCGCGGAAAAGAGATTCCTGGAACTATACCGTGCGGCCAGCAGCACGGTTCGGAAAAACGCCGAAGCAGTGCTCAAAGGCACCAAAAAGGTGCAGGAAGAAACCGAAGCGGACGGTTTGGTAGGCAGCCTGCTGGGCGGAGCCCTGGAGGCGCTGACTGGATTGGGGAAAAAGTAAAAAGCTATGTCGCAAGCCCTGTCCTTCGCTGGAGCAGGGCTTTTCATTCAGCGAAAGAAAAAACACATGCGCGTGATTGATAGTGAAATCGTCTCGGAGCACGGGGGGCTGGGCGCGGCAGCAGGAGGACATTCGTTTCATCGAAGTTGGAGAAGGCTGCATGGGCGGGCATTCCCCTATTATCTTCCAAAACCTATGCCACCAATGAAGGAATTGTCCTGGTAAAACACACAGGTATGCCCCTGGTGATTCTCCGGCCCGGCGGTTCCCTGCTGATTTGGGCGGACGGGGTCAAGGCAGAAAGAAAGGATTGCGAATGAAAGAACAAGAATTGACTGCTCTGATGAACGATCTATCCCTGGAAGAAAAGGTGATGCAGCTGGTGCAGCTGCCCGGCGTGGCCTATGAAAGCGGCGCGGCGGTGACCGGTCTGCTGGGCGATTCGGCCAACGCCCAAACCCTGCGTTTGGCGGGCAGCACCCTGGGGATCTGGGGTGCGGAGAAGCTGAACCGGCTGCAGCGGCAATACATGGAAAACCATCCCCACCATATCCCGCTGCTCATGATGCTGGACGTGATCCACGGCCACAAAACCGTGTTTCCCTGCCCTTTGGGCCAGGGCGCTTCCTTTGACCCGGAATTGACGGAGCAGGCCGCTGCCGTGCAGGCACAGGAGGCCGCCGCAGACGGCATTCACGTCACCTTTTCTCCCATGGCCGATCTGAGCCGGGACGCCCGCTGGGGCCGAGTGATGGAATCTACGGGGGAGGATAAGTACCTGAACGGCTGCATGGCCGCCGCCATGACGCGGGGGTATCAGGGAAAGGATTTGACGGACGGGGATTCCGTGGCCGCGTGCGTGAAGCACTTCGCCGCCTACGGTGCGGCGGAGGCGGGACGGGATTACCAGAATACGGAATTGTCAGAGCACACCCTCCGGGAGCAGTATTTGCCCGCCTATCAAAGCGGGGTGGATGCGGGGGCGCGCTTGGTCATGTCTTCCTTTAACACCTGGGACGGCGTGCCCAGTTCCGCAAGTCCCTGGCTCATGAAAACGGTGCTGCGGGAGGAAATGGGCTTTTCGGGCGTGGTGATTTCGGATTGGAACGCGGTGGGCGAGCTGGTGAATCACGGCATCGCCAAAGACGAAAAAGAAGCCGCCCTGCTGGCCATGCGGGCGGGCATCGATATCGATATGTGCTCTGGCTGCTACGAAAAGCATCTTCAAGAATTGGTTGAGGAAGGAAAAGTATCTCTGGAAGCGCTGGACGCGGCAGTACTGCGGGTGCTGCGGCTGAAAAATGAATTGGGCCTGTTTGAAAATCCCTTCCACGGCGCGGCCCCGGAAAAGGCAAAAGCCGTGCTGGGCGCGCCCATGCATCGGGCTTTGGCCCGAAAAGCCGTTGCCGAATCCCTGGTTCTGCTGAAAAACGAAGGAGAATCCCTGCCTTTGAAAGGAAAGAAAATCGCCTTCATCGGCCCCTACGCGGATCAGAAACACCTGCAAAGCGCTTGGGCCATTTCCACAGACAGGGAAGACAGCGTTACCGTTCGGCAGGCGGCGAAGGAAGCATTTGAAGGTCAGGAGGATGAGCTTCGCTTCGTGCCCGGCTGCCTGATGCTGAATGAAGGGACGAACACCTCCCTGGAGGTTTTTACCTGCCCGGACTGGGAAAAAGAAAACGACCGGCTGCTTTCGGAAGCCAAGGAAGCGGCGGCCTGGGCCGATACGGTGGTGCTGTGCTTGGGCGAGCACTTCCTCCAGACCGGCGAAAGTGCCAGCCGGGTAGACATCAACCTGCCCAGGGTACAGACGGATTTGCTGGCCGCTCTGCGTCCCTTGAGCAAGCGTCTTGCGACGCTGGTTTTCTGCGGACGGCCTCTGACCCTAAAGGAAGAAAGCGAATTATCCGACGCCCTCATGATTTGCTGGCTCCCCGGCACCGAGGGCGGACATGGGATCATGGACGTGCTCACGGGCAAGGAAGCGCCTTCCGGCAAGCTGCCCATGAGCTTCCCCCGTCACGTGGGGCAGGAACCGCTGCATTACGATCAGTACAGGACCGGACGTCCCCGGCCCAAGGACGGTATCGGCAGCTTTACTTCCCATTATTTGGACTGCCCCAATGAAGCCCTGTACCCCTTCGGCTATGGCCTGACCTACACCGATTTTAGGGTTTCGGAAGTTCGCTTGAGCAGTGAAAAACTGTCCCAAACAGGTGAAATCACCGCCGCCGTCACCTTGAAAAATGCTGGAAAAACCGCCGGAACCGCCGTGCTCCAGATGTATATCCGCGATTTGGTGGGCAGCCGCGTGCGTCCGGTAAGGGAATTGAAGGGCTTCCGGCGGGTGACGCTCCAGCCGGGGGAGGAACAGGAAGTCACCTTCACCATTGACGAACCTATGCTCCGCTTTTGGACCATCAACCGCCGCATGGAAAGCGAACCAGGGGATTTCCAATTGTGGATCGGCCTGGACAGCACCACAGAGAATGCTGCTTTTTTCAAGCTGACGGACAATGATTGAAGGACACTTTAAGTTACAAAAGAGTTGATAGTTAAGAGTTGAGAGTTGAGATGTATTTTGTTATAGAATCGATAGGGACTCAGTTTGACCGACTATATAAATCTCCACTCTCCACTCTCAACTCTCATTCTGATTTAAAGTGTCCTTTTTTGATGAAGTCCGGATCGCCTTTACTCCGTCGTGCTGCGGAACACCTGCCGGGCAACCTCGATGAACTGTTCCAGCAGGGCGGAACGAGGTTCCCGGTATACCAGGCCCACGGCCCAGCGCATATCCAGCCGCAGGGGCACGGCCTTGAGAGGAAGAAACTGACTGGCGCAGTGGGGCGGGATCAGGCCCACGTGCCCGTCCTCAAAGGAGCGCACCATGGTGTAGAAATCCACCGTCCGGATGTCCTCACTGAGCCGTATGTCCGGATAGCGTTCTTCCACGTATTCCCGAAAGCCGGGAATACGGTCGAACCGGTACACGATGATATGCTGTCCCCTGAGATCGTCCAAGGTCAGTTCCTTCCGGGAAGCCAGGGGATGGTTGGGCGATAGAAGACAGTCCCGGCCTTCCCATATCAGCGCTTCAAAATCGCGTCCGGCGGCATGGGCTTTGGGGCAGTCGAAATATTCGATGGCGTCCAGGGCTCCGCTGTCCAGGTCGCTGAAAAGCTGCTCCTCGCTTTCCATCACCGGTTTTTGGATCACATTGGGGTATTTTTGATAAAATTGTCCGCTGACGCGGGGGAACAGATCGGGCTGCAAGCCCAGGATCGCGCCGATGCGGATGCAGCTGTTCAGAGAATCGATTTCCCGGCACTTGGTCAAAAGCAGTTCCATCCGGGACCGCATTTTCTGGATTCCGTCCAGAAAAGCCGCCCCGGCAGGCGTTAAGCGGATCCCGCTGGGGTCTCTGTCAAAAAGTCTGAACCCGATTTCCCCTTCCAGCCGCTTGATCTGCTGCTGCAGGGCGGGCGGAGAAATGAACAGGGCTTCCGCGGCGGCGTTCATGCTGCTGTATTTGGAAACGGAAATGAAAGTATCCAGATTCTTGGTGTTCATGCTTCCCCCTCGTTGCGTTGGATTGGTGAAAAGGTTTTCCTTTCCACCATTATACAAGAAAAATTCTTCTGCTGCAAGCGGAAACGTTTTATAATGCATGTATAAAAAAGCCGTTATTCGGCAAATAGAAAGGGGTTTTTTCTATGGAAAAGAAAATTTCCCGCCGTTCCTTCCTGAAGGGCGCGGCTGTTGGCGCCGCGGGGCTGACCATGGCGGGCGTGGGCCTGAAAGCTTCCAACGCCAAGGCAGAAGAAGCCATCGCCTGGGATGAAGAATACGACGTAGTCGTGCTGGGCTACGGCGGCGCTGGCGCTAATGCCGCAGTTGCTGCCTATGAGAACGGCGCGAAGGTGCTGCTGGCTGAAAAGGCTCCCGAAGGGGCTGAGGGCGGCAACACCGCCGTTTCCGGCCAGTTCGTTATGGCCACCGACGATCCTGACGGCCTGTATGATTACCTGACCACCCTGATGGGCAAGTTCCAGAACTGGGATCCCGAAGCGGTCCGTGCCTACTGCGAAGGCTGCGCCGAGAACTACGCCTGGATGACCGGCCCCATGGGCGGCGATCCCGCTATCATTTCTCCCGTTGAGCATCCCTCCGCCGGTATGGAAGCCCGCAACAACGACTGGAAACTGGCTGGCAGCGAAGGCAATCTGGCCGACCCGTACAAGCTGGGCAGGAACGATTACTGGTATTATAACTGGGCCGAGTTCCCCGAAATCCCCTCCAGCAAGCACTGCCTATGCCTGACCGCCACCGGCACCCGCTTCGACCGCGGCTACTACAACCTGTGCCAGAACGCCGTGAAAGCCCGTCCCATCGACGTGTGGTTCTCCGCGCCCGGCAAGAAGCTGATCACCGACGCGGACGGCTGCGTCATCGGCGTGATCATCAACAAGGACGGCAAGGATCTGAAGGTCAAGGCTAACGGCGGCGTCGTGCTGGCCTGCGGCGGCTTTGAGCACAACCAGGAAATGATCGCCAGCTACCTCCAGATGCCCTATGTGCATCAGCAGGGCGGCCTGTACAACGACGGCGACGGCATCAAGATGGCCTTGGGCGCCGGCGCTGACCTGTGGCATATGTCCAACTCCGCCGGTTTCACCTGGACCCACAAGCGGCCCCACCTGGACGCTGTGAGCCTGTTCGGCGGCCCCAACGCCAGCAGCGGTATTTATGTTGGTCTGGGCGGCGACCGGTTCATGAATGAATCCGCCGCGACCCGTCATGGCCGCATCTACATCGGCGGCCGCTGGATCTCCATCCCCATGCCCCTGCCCGCTTACCTGGTGCAGGATTCCGATCAGCTGGCCGCCGGCAAGAAGCTGGTCAGCGCCTTCTCCGACGGCTATGTGGACGAGCTGGCTACCGGCGAAGTGCTGATGGGCGAAACCCTGGAAGACTTGGCCGAAGCCATCCGCAACTCCGAAGGCGGCAAGGATGCTCCCGATTTCAGCACCGAGCGCTTCGTGGCCACGGTGAACGCTTACAACAAGCGCTATGATGCTGGCGAAGACGCCGACTACGGCCGTCCCTTCAGCACCATGGTGCCCGTGAAGAAGGGCCCCTTCTACGCCACCAAGATCGGCCCCACCTATTTCAACACCCAGGGCGGCCCCCGCAAGAACAAGTTCGGCCAGGTCATCAACACCGACGGCCTGCCCATCGAAGGCCTGTTTGAAGCCGGCGAAATGGGCTCCATCTTCTGCGACATGTACAACGGCTCCGGCAACCTGGGCGAGGCCATGGTGTTCGGCCGCATCGCCGGTACCAACGCCGCCAAGCGCGCCAAGGGCGAATTCAAGAGCGAAGAAACCCCCGTTACCACCTGGGTGGGCGAAA
>JAFXMP010000246.1 GCA_017530275.1 Clostridia bacterium
ATGGAAACAATCGATTGCGCTGCATGCGGCGGATATGCGTTTTTGGAATTGTCCAAGGAAGATTATGCATCTGTTTATCCGCTGCATTTGGCACTGAATGAGCATTACTGCTCCAGCCCCTTTTTTATGAACCGAAAACCAAATACACTGGAAGCGTTTTTGGATCGTTCGGAAAGAAATCAGGAACGTTACTTTGCTGCGAAGACAGGCGAAGCATTATGCGCTTATATGGCAGTGTCAGATCAGGGTGAAACCTTCACTGCGTCCGGAAATCTTTATCGTCATATCATGGGAGCATATTGTTTGCCGGAACACAGGGGCAGGGGTGTATACAAGAACCTGCTGAATTATGTTGTCAATACCTTGAAAACTGAGGGATATACCAGACTTGGCGTGGATTTTGAAAGCATCAATCCGTCAGGCAGCGGGTTTTGGCTCAAATTTTTTCATGCCTATACCAACAGTGTTGTGCGCAGGATCGACGAGCGGATCATGCAGAGAGCTTCTCTGATATAATATCATTGGATTGTTATTTCCGGACAAATACCGGTTTTCGTGATATCCGATACAGTGAAGAAACCAGAATCATGCTAATGAAACTGGGCGGTACGACCGTATCGAGAACATGGACAGCAGGACGATTCCCCTGGTTGAAGGGGAGTACGGATTCAGAACGGAGTATGTGCCATGAAGCTAATAACGAAGAAAGAGATAAAAGAAGCGTTTGCTCAGATTGGACTAAGGGCTGGAACCGTTGTGATGGTGCATACCTCTCTGAGCGCAATCGGCTATGTCTGCGGTGGCGCTCAGACCGTCATTGAAGCGCTGACTGAGACGGTTGGCCCGGAAGGCACCATCATGATGCCTACGCAGTCGTGGAAAAACCTCGATCCAGAGGATGGCGTGCATTGGAATGTTGAGGAAGAATACTGGCAGATAATCCGCGACAACTGGCCAGCCTATGATAAGCGCATCACGCCAACCAATACGATGGGAGCAGTGGCGGAGATGTTCCGTTCCTGGCCTGGGGTGCTTCGCAGCGACCACCCTGCACGTTCTGTGGCGGCCTGGGGAAAGAATGCGGAATATCTGGTATCAAACCATGACCTTTCCAATATTTTCGGTGAAGGCTCTCCAATCGGAAAGCTGTATGAACTGGATGGTTCTGTTCTGTTGATCGGCGTGGGATACGACAAGAATATTTCTCTCCATTTGGCAGATATCCGGGCTGCTTATCCGGGGAAGCATAACTGCATTGAGCACAGCGCAATCATGGAAAGCGGAAAGCGCGTATGGAAAGCGTATGAAACGCTGTATGTGGACGGCGAGGATTTTAAGGAGATCGGGGCCGCTTTTGAAAAAGAGCATGAAATCAAGAGTGGCATGCTCGGAGGCGCAGTGCTCCGACTCATGCGGCAGCGCGACCTGGTCGATTATGCGGTTGGCTGGATTGAGAAAAACAGGAAGTGAAATAATCCCCTGTTGCGGAGGTATGAACATGAAAAGAATTGTAATGATTCTGTTATGTCTCCTGTTGGCCATTTCATTTTCTGGATGTACAAAGAAAGCCGCTGTTAAAAACACGATAGAGGGCAATTTGAAAACATATTATGAGATGATGGACGGGACATGGATGTGTGATGATCATTTGTATAAATACCGGATTGAGATGAATGGCAGAATGCCAAATGCGGCTGTGGATTCATCTTTCGTTTATTTATGCAATTTTGAGGAGATAACATTTGATCAGGCATATAAGGCTGCGGGAATCAGCAGTAATTCTGATGATTATTTTTCACCGGAAAAAGCGGTTCTGGTAGAAATGAAATGAACAGTATGATGGATTGAGCCATTGGAAAGGGCATGGAATGTTTATGACGGATGGCATTCAAATCGTTGAGCAAGGCACCGGACTGGCTGAAGCGCTGCTCCGTTTTGTCGAAAATTGCTCCTGGGACGAAGCAAAAGATCATATCGCCCAGAATATCAGGGAATGGGCGTTTACCGACTGGGAAACCATGTTTGCCGCCATTCGGGACGGAAAGATCGTCGGCATGGCTTCCGTGATGAAAACGGATTATTACCCTTTGCCGGAAGTCTTTCCCTGGGTATCCTGCATCTTTGTTTCGGAGGAGTATAGAGGACAAAGGATCAGCGGAGAGCTGATTGCCTGCGCGAATCGGTATCTGATGGAGCAGGGCTTCGACCGAAGCTACATACCATCAGAGTTTACCGGCCTTTATGAGCATTACGGGTATCGGTATGTTCGGGACATCGTCAATTACGGCGGAGGAATCGACCGCCTGTATGTCAAGGAACTTGGAGAAGAAAACGATTCGACGGAAAGAAAATGATGCAGGAGACGAGAAAATGATCGAAGCCGCAATTGCGTATGTCAAGCGCCTCTTCCAAAATAATGCTGGCGGGCATGACGCGGAGCATACTTTGCGCGTATACAGAAACGCCCTTTTGATTGCTAGGCAAGAGCCGGGCTGCGATCTGGAAATCGTGTCGCTGGCCGCTCTGCTGCATGACGCTGACGATCATAAACTATTTGATACCAGGAATAACGCTAACGCCCGGTCGTTTCTGGAGGAACAGAATATGCCTCCGGATAAGGTCGAACGCATCATCGCGGCGATCAATGCTGTATCCTTCAGCCAGAACAGAGGAAAGAAGCCGGAAACGCTGGAAGGGAAAATCGTTCAGGATGCTGACCGTCTGGACGCCATCGGAGCGGTGGGAATTGCCCGTACTTTCGCCTTTGGAGGTGAACACGGGAGAAGCCTGGACGCATCCATCCAGCATTTCTACGACAAACTGCTCCTGTTAAAGGATGAAATGAACACGAAGTCAGGGCGGGAATTGGCGGAAGATAGGCATTCTTTCATGGTTCGCTTTCTGGAGGAATACAGGAAGGAGATGTCTGAATGACATTTCGATTTGCGATGGAAGCAGACTGTGCACTGATCCTCCGCTTTATCCGCGGCCTGGCTGCTTATGAGAAAATGTCTGACCAGGTCGTCGCTACAGAAGAATTGCTGCGTGAATGGATATTTGAGAAGCAGAAAGCCGAGGTGCTGTTTGTTTGCGACGGAGAACGGGAAGTGGGTTTTGCTTTATTCTTCCATAACTTCTCAACATTCCTGGGCCGCGCCGGAATCTATCTGGAGGATTTGTTTATCTTGCCGGAGTACAGAGGCAAAGGGTATGGGAAAGCCCTGCTGAAAAAACTGGCGCAGATCACTTCTGAACGGGGATGCGGCAGACTGGAATGGTCTTGCCTGGATTGGAACGAGCCGAGCATCAACTTTTATCTTTCACTTGGAGCCGTGCCCCTGGATGATTGGACGACCTATCGTTTGGCAGGTGAAAAACTGAAAGATATATGCTGCGAATGACGGTTAGGAGGAAAACACGATGATGAAAAGCAGAACCGCACAATTGGTCTTTCAATCCATGTATGCTGCCCTGGCGCTGGTCGCCTGTGTGGGCAGCGTGGGATTTTATGATATGAAGTTTACTTCCGACTTCTATATCTATTTTACCAATATCAGCAATTACTTGTGCGCGGGCATCATGATGGCCGAACTGATTCAAACAGCCAGGAAGCAGGGCGACAGCTTTGTGACGACTGCTCCACGCCTTCGCGTGATCAGTATGCTGGGGCTTGTGCTGACCTTCCTGGTCTTCAACTTGCTGCTGGCGAACGATCCGGCCAGAGATCCGGCCCTGAATTACAAAGTGGAATGTATCCTATGCCATATCGTGCTTCCGATCCTGTTTGTGGCGGATTGGATGATGTTTTATGAACATGGAAAAATCAACTGGAAGCTGCCGCTGCTGTCCGCGCTGTTCCCGCTTTTCTATTTGCTGTATGTATTCCTGCATGCGGCATTGTGGCGGTTTGACAGCAGCATCATGAATTATGCGGGCACCGACCCGGTGATTTATCCGTATTTCTTCCTGAATCCGGAACGGGTAGGCATAGGCGGAATCATCATTTGGGTGGCTGCGCTGCTTGCAGGTTTTGTTGTTCAGGGGTATCTTTTCATGATAGTGGATCGTCTGTTGAAAAAGCAGGATAAGAGAATTTGAACATGAAAGAATACGATGAGCCGATGCTGTATATGTCCACGCCGGATCATCCCAATATCCATGGTAATACTAATCCCTGATAAAAACTTTCCATCTCATCGGTCTTTTTCCGCTCCGGCGTTGCTTCATTCCGGTCAACGTAGCGGTGCTACGCCTCCCTCCATTCAGCTTAGCCGGAACGAAAAAACCCTCGATGATCTTGTAAACTTTTTATCAGTTCTTAGTATAAGAAGGAGGTCTGTTCCATGAAGTCGTTTATCAAGGGTGCCAATCCCTACATGCCCCTGTGGGAGCATGTGCCGGACGGAGAACCCCGGGTGTTTGAGCACAACGGGGAAAAGCGGGTATATGTCTACGGCTCCCATGACATCGAGCGGAGGGAATACTGCGGGCGGAACTATGTGGTGTGGTCGGCTCCCGTGACCGATCTGACCGACTGGACCTGTCATGGCGTATCCTATGAAACGCACTATGATTCCGTTCTCTACGCCCCGGACGTGGTCAAAAAGGGAGACACCTATTATCTCTATGCTGCCGAGAAGCGCGGCAGCCTGATCGTAGCCGCCACGTCGAAAACACCCTGGGGACCCTTTGAAAACCCGGTGGAGACAAAGCTTGGATTTGACCCCGGGGTTCTGGTAGATGACGACGGCCGGGCCTTTGCCTATTGGGGCGGCTGTGCCGCGCCCTGCTATATCGCGGAGCTGGAGGAGGACATGGCCACCATCAAGGAAGATACCCTGGTGTCCAACCCCCTAGGGCACTCCACCTGCCCCTGGAATCCGGTGGACGATGGGCATATCTCGCTGATCGACGGCTTCTTTGAGGCATCCAGCCCGCGCAAGGTGCTGGGGAAGTATGTCTACATTTTCTCCCGGCGCTATGAAAAGCCGGTACCGGAGCTGGGCGTGTTTGAGCCGAACAACGGGTTCCTGTCCTACCGCTTCAGCGATTCGCCCTTCGGCCCCTTCATCGCCGGCGGGGATATCAGCTTCAACGGCGGCGAGATCCTGCGGGACTCGGAAGGCGTGGGCGCCATGACCTACCAGTGGGGCAACAACCATGGCTCCATCGTGGAAGTCAACGGAAAGTGGTATGTGTTCTACCACCGGCAGACGGGGGTCAACGAGTTCTCCCGCCAGGCCATGATGGAACCCATCGATGTGGCGCTGGGCCGGGACGGAGCACTGTACATCGGGGATATCCGGTATCTGAACGGAGAGCCCGTCTCCTCCAGGCCTGTGGAGATGACCTCCCAGGGAGCGCACATCAACGGACTGGACGCGGCAAAGTGGATTTCTGCCGGATACGCTTGCCACATCCACGGCAGCAGGCAGCGGGCCTATATCGAGCCCCGCTATGATCAGCGTGATGACGTCTCGACGCCTGTGGTCGGGATCACTTCAGGTACGACCGTGGGATTCCGTTACCTCCAGTTCGGCAGCAATCCGCCCCAGTGCGTGACGGTCGTGGTGAACCGCTGCCGGCCGATGAGGGTTCTTGTCCGGCTGGATTCGTACAGGGGCCGCGTGATCGCCTGCCTGGAATTCTCCGGAGAGGACCATGAGAAGAGCGCCGCACTGACGGCCGGCGTGATCGGGAAGCATGCGGTGTACTTTGAGTTTTTGTCGGATGAGACCGGCGAGATTGCGTCGTTTGACCGATTTACCTTCTCCTGAGCATGGCGCCTGCTGTCCTGTCAGAGTGTGATGCAGCGACGGGTTTGCGGGTTGTGGCATTCAGTCAGCCCGCCTCAAAGCATAACCGGCCAAAACCAGGGGAAAAGGACGAATGAAGATGAGAAACAAGAGAAAAATCAGTGCCGTCAGTCGATTACACTTTTTGCGGCTGGTATACAGAACTGCGCTGTTTGTCACGCTGCTGATCACCTATATCCGTTTCAGGCTGTTCAGCGAAGCAACAGTGGTCGAAAGCGTTGAAAGGCTGCCCGCCATCCTCTATATCTCCTGGGCGGTCTTCGTCATAGAAATGATCCTGCGCTTCTTTCCGTCCAAATATGAAAGTCCTGGCTGCCAGAAGCAGTTTGCCCGCAATTACGTAAAAACCGGCAGTACTGATCTGCTGATCCCTGACAACAACGCTACAGTCCTGATCGCACTGATTTGGGTCGTATTCAATGGCATTTTCGGGGCTTTGTACATGGAAGGGATTTTGGACGACGGGATCATGTTTCTGTTATGCAGCGCGTATTCCATCTGCGATATCGTCTGCATCCTGTTCTTTTGCCCTTTCCAAACATGGTTCATGAAGAACAAATGCTGCAGTTCCTGCAGGATATACAACTGGGATTATGCCATGATGTTTACGCCGCTGTTCTTCGTGAGAAAAAGCTACACATGGAGTCTGCTGGCGCTGTCTGTCGCCTTGCTGATCCGCTGGGAAGTGACGTTTTACCTGCATCCCGAACGTTTTTCAGAGGAGACAAATGGTTACTTGCAGTGCAGAAATTGTACGGAAAAGCTGTGTGTCCATAAGAAACAGCTGAGTACGTTATGGAAGCAGATCGAGGAATACTCCGCCAAACGGATCAAGCGGCTAAAGAAACAGTAGCATATATTTTCCTGGAAACGCAGATAAAGCGATCGTGATCCCATAGATGAATGCCGATAAAGCAACCGGAAAGAAGACATTGAGAGATTCTACTTCTCCATAACATCTTTTGGCTCAAATTCATTTCACCATGGGACAAATTCTCCCTTTATAACGCCCTTTACCCCTGAATCGGACAGGATACCGCATTTTTCCGGATGCCGGTATTTATCCCCCATGATGTCACCGCTCCTATGGTTCCTGAGCAGATCAAGATCAAGGGTGCCAAGGCAGACGCCCGGTTCTTCCGGCGCTTCCATCACACACATATCCCGAGCGCCGGGAAGCTCACGAACCCATGGCACACCGTCAAAAAGCGATGAATGACCGTTGCAGTCTGGCTGCCCGGCAGGATAGTTACACGTTGCTACGGCGGCCATGTTCTCATAAGCACGTGTTCTCAGCGCGGATAACCGGCTGATCTCCATCGGGCATGCTTTTTATGGATGGTAAGCGGGCATCTGTCTACAATGCCGGGGCTGTTTTGATTATTCAATTTATCCCAGAAAAAGGACAAAAAGGACAAAATTATTTTTATACTTGAATTGTCCATAGATTTGCTGTACAATAGGCTGAGAAGGAGGAATGACCCCATGAAGATTTCTACTCGCGGCCGCTATGCGCTCCGAATCATTTTGGATATTGCCATGCACCAGGATCATGGTTTTGTATCGATGAAGGATATTGCCCGTCGCCAGCAGATATCAAAAAAATATGGGGATCAGATCGGGATGCAGTTAAGCCAAGCCGGCCTGCTTCTGGCTGCCCGCGGCCGTCAGGGCGGGTATAAGCTGATTCCGAAGACTCAGGATGTCACGGTGCTTCAGGTGCTGAAAATCCTGGAAGGCTCCCTCGCTCCGGTGCAATGCCTGGAAACTGATCCGAACCTTTGTGAGCGATGCGGCTTTTGCATGACGCTGTCCATGTGGGAGGGGCTCAATCGGGTCATGACCGACTATTTGGGCGGGATCACGCTGCAAAGCCTGATCGATCAGGCTCCACCCCAGCCTGAATTGGAAGATATGCCGGTGCCGGATTGATCTGGCCGAAGAATGAACAAATCGGATACAAATTATCAGCGCCAGATCATCGACACATTTATCAACGCCATCTACGTTTTCGATGATAAGTTGGCCTTCACCTACAACTTTCATGACGGCACCGAAACCATCACCCTCAAAGAGATCGAAGCGGCTTTCGGTTCGGATTTATCTCAGGTTGCTCCACCACCGAAAAGCCTTGAAATCAAGGTCACTGAAAAAGGTACGCTGGTACAAGAAGGGCAGCGTATCTTTTTCAGTTACAAGTGAGAATAACAGGCGAATTAGCAAATTGGAACATAAAATCGGGGGAAAAAGAAAAGCCTCGTAAATCAGGAGGGA
>JAFXMP010000247.1 GCA_017530275.1 Clostridia bacterium
CTTGAATTCTTGTTACGATGTAGCGCCGTATACCTGACCGGTACGTACGGTGCAATGAGAGGGGCGAGGACTATTGCCCTCCCTCTACTCTATTGGTGATAGTTGGCTCGAAACTGTGACCGACACGATCGTGGAGGGGCCGAAGCCAAGCGGTGCCCCTGTGGGGCATTCGCCGCAGGCGAAAGCGAGGCGTAGGCCCAATGAGGCACAGAGCCCGGCGGCCTGCGCTTGCGCTGGCCGTTGGGCGACAATGCCGAATTGTGGACATAGGTTCGAGCCCTACTAATCCCACCACGAAAAAGCCACCCCTTGCGGGTGGTTTTTTTCGTGGTCTTGGTCAGTGGTCCGAACCTATGACCGGAACGATCGTGGAGGGGCCGTAGGCGAACGGTGCCCCTGTGGGGCATTCGCCGCAGGCGAAAGTGAGGCGAAGGCCCAATGAGGCACAGAGCGCGGCGGCCAGCGCTTGCCGCTGGCCGTTGGGCGACAATGCCGAATTGTGGACATAGGTTCGAGCCCTACTATAAGAATCCCGTGCATTGACATTCGGGCCAGATTGCCTTATAATTTTTTTGCAAAGAAAGCATCATCTTTTTAAGTTTTCCGCCGCCATCTGGCAGAACATCGCGTATCAATAGGTAGGATGGCTTCCCTGATACCCGCGTTTCGACGCGCGACAAATGAAAGGACGAGGACAATGGACGGGAGGAATAACGACAAAAAGCTGCTGAACAACGAAGAATTGGACAAAGTAGTAGGCGGGGAAGAACGCAGAACTGACCGCGACCCATCGAGACAGAGGTTTATTACGGGGGGTGGGGGATCACCTGCTCAATATGTTACCCCGCCGGATCCTTTGACGCCTGAACAAATCCAGGCATTGCTCAATGCGGCGAATGAGAATCCGCACCATATAGGGCCCGTGAAGAAATAGCCGTCAGCCAGCCGGAAATCTGGCCCTGCCTCGGAGGCAGAACCGTTGTATTGTGTGCAGCTTTGCAAATAAAAAATATAGGAGGTGCTTTCACATGTCTATGGGAAAAAAGCCGGTCAATGAAGAAATGCTCGAACGGGTTGCGGGAGGTTTTATGGTGTTCGAGAGGGATAGACGTGTATTGACGTATGAGCGCAAGGACGGTTCCACGAAAGAATACAAGATTTTGGATTTGAAAAAGGCCTGGGAATTGGCCAATTCCCTTCATGGGCAAATGACGGAGGATCAGATCGTTCAGAAAATGATGGAAATGAAGTACATTGAATAAGAATAAACGATAACGTTGTTAAAAAGGCCACTGAAAAGCCAGTCCTGTCCACAGAACAGGCTTTTTCGTGGCCATTATTTATAATGTTCATGCTGCATGATCCAGGTCATTGATATATCATCTTCCCCAAATGCACAAAGATATGTTATAATCAAGTCAGCTTCTACTAAAGAAGAAAGGGCGCTTCACTCGGAAAATCGGGGGACAAAAAATGCTGAAAAGAATCGTTTGCTGTTTTCTGGCTATGCTGCTGATCATGGGAGGATGTACCGCTATGGGCGAGAATTTCTACTTTTCAAACGCGGAGCAGGTGGAATGGTATCAGGACATGCTGAAAGACGGGATGATGTCCCTGGGGAACAACCGGCGCTTGAAGAACGTGATCCGGCGGGCGCAGGCGGGGGAGGAAATCACCCTTGCCACCATCGGCGGCTCCATTACGGAGGGCGCGGGGGCCAAAACGTATCAGGAATGCTACGCTTCCCGGTTCGCCCAGGGGTTCACGGCCCGGTACGGCGCGGGGGACGGGAGCAACGTGCGTTTGGTGAACGCCGGGGTGGGCGGCACAGCCTCCACCTTCGGCCTCATGCGCTATCAGCGGGATATCGTGGACCGGGTGCAGGACGCGGACGGCCTGCCCGATCTGGTGATCGTGGAGTTTTCCGTCAACGATTACCAGGAACCCACCGGGCATCGGTGCTTTGAATCGTTGGTGAAAACCATCCTGTCACAGCCCAATGAGCCGGCGGTGATCCTGCTGTTCGCGGTGTTCCAGGACGGGTTCAATTTGCAGGATGAACTGAAAAAAGTGGGGGAGACCTACGACCTGATGATGGTGTCCGTCAAGGACGCCGCTTATCCCCACGTGGGCAAGGAATGGACGGCGGAAGAATTCTTTTTTGACGAATACCATCCCACTTCTTTCGGCCACGGCGTGATGGCGGACTGCCTGCTGGCGGCGGTGGCGGCGGCCGACGCAGCAGAAATAAATGCGCAGGACATCGATTTGAATGTGAAACCGGCCTACGGTACGGATTATATGGGCCTCATCACCCTGTATGGCGACGGCAGATGGCCGGACGACGTGACCGTTGAACGGGGCGGCTTTCTCCACGACGATACCCAATCCTATACCAATCTGCCCATTGGCCGGGTATGCGGGAAAAACTTCTGCCATTTTGAAACCGATCCTGCGGAACCTCTGCGGGTGTCAGGTAAGTTCAAAAAGCTGCTCATCGCCTGGCGCGCTACTTCCGAAGCTCGTTTCGGTACGGCGGAAATCGTGGTGGACGGCAAAGTGAAGCGCACGCTGACCGGCGGAGAAGGAAAATGGGGCCAATCCGAAGTGGTCATGATCTGGGACAGCCGCACCGAGGCGGAGGACCACGTGCTGGAGATCCGCATGGCGGAAGGGGCGGAGAATAAACGCTTTACCATCACCGCTATCGGGATCGTGCAGTAATGAGTTTGAAGTGTGGAGAGTGGAGTGTGGAGTTATATATAGTAACTACACTTTCCACTGAATTGCGGGCATAGTGAATATCATGATAAAACTCCACACTCCACTCTTCACACTCCACACTTTCCGCCCTTCCGTCCAAACCGTGCACGGAATGTCGGGACACGCCCCTATAAAGATGATACAATGACCACGCCAAGAGCAAAGGAGGCGGGGACAATGCAGGGATGGATCGAAGGGTTTCAGGCGTCCATCGACTTCATGGAACAGCACCTGACGGAGCCGCTGGACATCGAAAAGATCGCCGGAAAGGCCCTGCTGTCGCCCTTTTACTATCAGCGGATGTTCGGGGCGCTGTGCGGCATGACGGTGGGGGAATACATTCGGTCCCGCCGGATGACGCTGGCGGCCCAGGAGCTGGCGGCGGGACAGATCAAGGTGATCGACGCGGCGCTGAAATACGGCTATGATTCGCCGGACAGCTTCGCCAAGGCGTTCCAGCGGTTTCATGGTATCACGCCGTCCCAGGCCCGGGAAAGCGGCGCGCCCCTGCGCTCCTTCGCTCCCATGCACATCAAAATCTCAATGGAGGGTGGAAAAATGTTGGAGTACAGCATCATGGAAAAGGCCCCGTTCACCGTGGTGGGCATGAAGCGCCGGTTCAATTCCGAAACCAGCTACCAGGAAGTGCCCAAGTTCTGGCAGGAATGGATGCAGAATGAGGACAAAAAGCTCATGGGCATGTTCGGCCTGTGCACGGACGAAAACGGCAAGGAATTTGATTACTGGATCGCCGACCTGTACGAGCCCTGGAAGGATGTGCCCGAAGGGTGCGAAACCCGGGTGATCCCCGGCGGACTATGGGCGCAGTTCACGTGCCGTGGTCCCCTGGTGGAAAGCATGCAGAGCGTGAACACGCAGATTTGGAGCGAATGGCTGCCCAACCTGAAAGGCTATACCCTGGCCGGGAACTACAGCCTGGAGTTCTACATGCCCCCCGCCGAAAAGCCGGAGGATAACGTGAACTATATCTGGATCCCGCTGAAAAAGGATTGACGGAAAACCTCCTTCCCGCGGCATGCCGCGTTATGATCTGGTTATTTCTGGGGGAACCGCTCTTTGCTGTATGGCGCGCAAAGAGCGGCTCCTTTTTATATAAATGGCAACGTCTGGCACATTCAGGCAACTATTTTGCCACATTTTCCGAATTGACCGGTTGAAAACCCTATGATATAATGTAAGCGGCGGAGGTTGGGGATTTCCGGCCCCCGACGTGCATTCATGTTTCATCCCAAATGATAAGAAAAGGGGTTAAAGCGTATGGCGAACATCGATCTGACCAAGTACGGCATCACCGGCACCAAGGAAATCGTTTACAATCCTTCCTATGAATCGCTTTACAAGGACGAGATGGATCCGTCCCTGACCGGCTACGACGTGGGCAAGGAAAGCGAACTGGGCGCGGTCAACGTGATGACCGGCATTTATACCGGCCGTTCCCCCAAGGACAAGTACATCGTCATGGACGAAAACAGCAAGGACACCGTGTGGTGGACCTCCGCCGAATACAAGAACGACAACCATCCCATGGACGAAAAGACCTGGGAAATCGTCAAGGACCTGGCCAAGAAACAGCTCTCTAATAAGAAGCTTTACGTTGTAGACGCTTTCTGCGGCGCCAACAAGGACAGCCGCATGGCCGTGCGCTTCATGATGGAAGTGGCCTGGCAGGCTCATTTCGTGCGCAACATGTTCATCAAGCCCACCGCCGAGGAAGAAGCCGCTTTCGAGCCGGACTTCATCGTCTACACCGCCTCCAAGGCCAAGTGCGAACAGTATAAGGAACTGGGCCTGAACAGCGAAACCGTGGTGGCCTTCAACGTGACCAGCCGGGAGCAGGTGATCCTGAACACCTGGTACGGCGGCGAAATGAAGAAGGGCATGTTCTCCATGATGAACTACTA
>JAFXMP010000248.1 GCA_017530275.1 Clostridia bacterium
CATAGCCAACCATGGTGCTGATTTCTGTATCCCTCCCAAGAACAATGAATCCGATCCCTGGTATGTGGATTGGTGGCTTTATAAGGAATGGCATTTGGTAGAGACCTTTTTCTAGAAACTGAAAGAATTTCGCCGCATCGCTACCCGCTATGATAAGCTCGCTGACCGTTTTCTGGCTTTTGTCTATCTGGCCTGTATTCGCATACTTCTTGCATAATGCAGGCGGCTATGCTTTTAGAAACACACTCTAAATATAAGAGGCAATACAAATAATATAACGGCTGGAATGAGGAAATATATTTTACTCTTCCAGGGAAATTTCCAGCGAACAATGATAAATCAGGAAAGCTGCGGAACCCAGCATGGTGCCAAACTGTAGGAGCAAGCCAAAAAGCAGCATGACCGTTTCATTGGCTGTCCAATTGATTTTTCCTTCATAGAAGACGAACATATGAAGAATCAACAGCGCTAAAAAACGGTTTCTGAACAGGATCTGATCTCCTCACAAAAAGATTTCATTGGACTCTTGATTTTTTCGGAATTGAAAGCATGCTTCCGCGCTCCTTTTCATCAAAAATTTTGGATACCGCGCCTGGCTTTCTCTGTCGCCGACACAAAAATGGAGATGCGCAAAACGCATTGGGAGAGAACATTTTCCGTTGATTCCCTCTTTATTTGGAATAGACTCAAATATGCAAGTCTTCCAGATACCGTTTCAGCGCATCCTTCCAATCCGGCAGCGGCTGAAAGCCGTTTTCGATCAGCTTTCCTTTGTCCAGCCGACTGTTAAGAGGCCGTTTTGCCTTTGAAATACCATATTCAGCCGTCGTTACGGGAATCACTTTGGTTTCTTTTCCCGCCTGACGGAAAATCTCACAGGCAAAGTCATACCAACTGATATAGCCGCCTTCGTTGGTGGCATGATAATAGCCATATTTATCAGTTATGATTATGTCAACCAGCAACCGGGCAAGATCGAGTGTATAGGTAGGCGTTCCGATTTGGTCGCACACTACCCGCAGGGTATCGTGAGTTTTGGACAGGCGCAGCATAGCTTTGACAAAATTATTGCCGTTCTTCCCGAAGGCCCAGGCTGTGCGCACGATGAAGTATTTCTCCAGCAGCTCCGATACCGCCAGTTCCCCTTCCAATTTGCTGCTTCCATATACGCTCAGGGGGGCGTAGTCCTTGCAGTCCGGCTGCCAGGGCGTTTCGCCCCGGCCGTCGAACACGTAATCGGTGCTGATATACATCATTTTGCAGTCCAGCGCCTTGCAGGCTTCGGCGATATACCGGGTGCCCTGGCCGTTGATGGCGTGTACCTTCTCCCGGTTTTCTTCGTCCTCCGCCGCGTCCACCGCTGTCCAGCCGGCGCAGTGAATCACCGCGTCGGGCCGTTCCGCCACCAGAACCCGTTGCACGTCGTCCTTCCGGGTAATATCCAATTGCGCGTAAGGCAGGGAACAAACGGCGGCGCCATCCGAAATGCCGCTGTACTGGGGCGCAATATCGCTGCCTACGGCGTCGATGCCACGGGACGCCAGTTCGTTCACCACGTCATGGCCCAATTGTCCGCCCACGCCCGTTACAAATACCTTCATCTTTTTGCCCTTTCAGCGATTGCCGTACATTTTTTCATAATAGTTCTGGTATTCGCCGCTGATGATTTCCTCCCACCAGTCCCGGTTGTCCAGATACCACTGGATGGTCTTCTTGATCCCGTCGGAGAATTTGGTCTCCGGCAGCCAGCCCAGTTCATTGTGGATCTTGGTGGGGTCGATGGCGTAGCGCATATCGTGGCCCTTGCGGTCGGTGACGTAGGTAATCAGGGATTCGGGCTTTCCCAGTTCCTTGCAGATCAGCTTCACGATGTCGATGTTCCGCATTTCATTGTGGCCGCCCACGTTGTACACTTCGCCCACCCGGCCCTTATGGATAATCAGGTCAATGGCCCGGCAGTGATCCTCCACGTACAGCCAGTCCCGCACGTTCAGCCCTTGGCCGTACACGGGCAGGGGTTTGTCGTTCAGACAGTTGGCGATCATGAGGGGGATCAGCTTTTCCGGGAAGTGATAAGGGCCGTAGTTATTGGAGCAGCGGGAAATGGTCACGGGCAGGCCGAAGGTGCGGTGATAGGCCATGACCAGCAGGTCGGCCCCGGCCTTGGAGGATGAATAGGGGCTGGACGTATGGATGGGCGTTTCCTCGGTGAAGAACAGATCGGGCCGGTCCAGGGGCAGGTCGCCGTACACCTCATCGGTGCTGACCTGATGATACCGCTGGATGCCGTACTTCCGGCAGGCGTCCATCAGCGTGGCTGTGCCCATGATGTTGGTCTCCAGGAACACGCCGGGGTTTTCGATGGAACGGTCCACATGGCTTTCCGCCGCGAAGTTCACCACGATGTCCGGGTGTTCTTCCTCAAACAGCTTGTACACGCCCTCCCGGTCGCAGATATCCAGCTTCACGAAGCGGAAGTTAGGCGCGTCCATGACGCTTTTCAGGGTGGACAGGTTGCCCGCGTAGGTCAGCTTATCCAGACAGATGATGCGGTAATCCGGGTGCTCTTTCAGCATATGGAAAATGAAATTGCTGCCGATGAATCCGGCGCCACCGGTGACGATGATGGTCATGTTGATTTCCTCCTCAGATTTCCCCGTATACAAAATTGCAGTCGCTGTCGTCCAGCAGGGGGGATGTGGTGTCCTTCTGGCTGAGCAGTTCTACCTTTACATCGCCCCAATCCACACCGATGGAAGGGTCGTTGAAGCGGATGCCCCGGTCGCATTCCTTGCTGTACAGGTTATCCACCTTATAGCAGAATTCCACGTCGTCCGTCAGGGTCTTGAAGCCGTGGCCGAAGCCCCGGGGGATCATGAGCATCCGCTTATTTTCGGCGCTCAGCTCCACCGCCGCCCATTGTTTGTAGGTGGGGCTTCCTTTCCGCAGGTCTACCGCCACGTCCAGCACCGCGCCCTTGGTGACGCGCACCAGCTTGGCCTGAGCCATGGGCGCGTTCTGGAAATGAATACCCCGCAGGATGCCCTTCTGGGCTGAAAAGCTCTGGTTGTCCTGCACGAAATCATAGCGCAGGCCCATTTCCTCAAAATTCCGGGTAGACCAGGTCTCCATGAAATAGCCCCGCTGATCGCCGAACACCTGGGGCTCGATGATATATACGCCGGGCAGTTTGGTTTCGATTTTCTTCATCAATAATGCACCTTTCCTTCCGCTACCGCGTTCAAATGCTGGCCGTAGGGGCTTTTGCCGTACCGTCTGGCGCTTTCCAGCAGGGTGTCCCGGTCGATCCAGCCGTTTTTATAGGCGATTTCTTCCGGGGCGCTGATTTTGATGCCCTGCCGCTGTTCGACCATGCGCACGAAGTCCGCCGCGTCCACCAGTCTGTCCATGGTGCCGGTGTCCAGCCAGGCAAACCCTCGGCCCAACAATTGCACATCCAAGATGTCCCGCTGTAAATACATATCGTTCAGCGTGGTGATTTCCAGTTCTCCCCGGGCGCTGGGCTTCACCTCATGGGCCATAGCGGATACACCCTTGGGATAGAAGTATAGGCCGGTAATCGCATAGTTGCTCTTGGGGTTCTTTGGCTTTTCTTCCACGGAAATGACCTTGCCGCTTTCGTCAAACTCCACGATGCCGAACCGTTCCGGGTCGGTGACGTAATAACCGAACACGGTGGCGCGTTGATTGTGTTCCGCGTTTCCGGCGGCGGCGCGCAAAATTCTGCCAAAGCCGTTGCCGTAGAAGATGTTGTCCCCCAGCACCATGGCGCAGGCGTCGTCCCCGATGAACTCCTCGCCCAGCAGGAACGCCTGGGCCAGCCCGTCCGGGGAGGGCTGTACCTTGTATTGCAGGCTCACGCCGAACTGATGGCCATCGCCCAGCAGATGTTCAAAGCGCGGTATGTCCTCTGGAGTGGAAATAATGAGAATATCTTTGATTTCCGCCAGCATCAGCACGGACAGGGGATAGTAGATCATGGGCTTGTCGTATACAGGAAGCAGCTGCTTGGATGTGACCATCGTCAGGGGGTAAAGCCGCGTACCCGCGCCACCGGCTAAGATAATGCCTTTCATAAGAGAACACTCCTTTTTAATTTGGTTTTACAGTTTCGGGAATTTTTACCATTTTAAGCGGTCATTTTTTGCAACGCGATCAGCAGGTTAAAACAAACGCTGCAAACCGCATATAACACTGTGCATCCTATCACTGCGTACATGGGAGAAATATAAGGAAAAATCTTTTCTCCATACAGCAGCGTCATAATGGGCCGACCAAGCAGCACAACGCCCACAATGGCGATACCCCCCACGCACAAAATAATGAGATTCATTCTCGCGGTAATACCCCAAAACTTCTTTTTGTCTCTATTTTCCCGCGCCACAGAAACTTCGCTGATGGATGGACTCATTAAGCTGTTCACCATCACCTGCACAAAAACCGACGGCGTCGCCACCGTCGCGTAATAGCCCAGCAAATCCTGCCCCATGATCTTTCCCAGGTTTTGCCTTGGTATCGTTACAACAGAGGTAAATAAGATAGCACCCAGCATAGTTGGGAAACAGATAATTGGAGTTTCTTCCATTTTTTTCATTCAAAAACAAAGGCCGGATGCTCTCATACCTGCTGGTGCATCGAATATCATAGAATATAATAACAGCAAAAGTTACAACGGACATTGCGGAAATGGCAATCAGTATATCATCTGTTGCGATGAATACAGCGAGCATCAAAATGCCTCTCAGCGAGAAAGAAACCAGCACGTGATCCATTCGCGCGTGCCTCTGATCGATGGCATGAAGAATCTCCGCAATTCTTTCAATTAATCGATAGACCATATACAGCGTGATGTACACAATGCTTCTGGTTGAATACCGCCATATCATACTATAACCAACGCATATAATCAAGGCCGCACCGCACATAAACAGCCGCACAGCCACATAATGTCCCGCTGCATACTCCTCCTGAATGTCGGAAATCAGATATGTATACAAATTCTACGCAATATTTCACATTGAGCATTTCGTTCAGTGTCTCCCGCAACGGCTTATACTCCTCGTACAGTCTTTCTGCTTCCTGGTTTCCAGGAAGGGATCATTCTGCCGCTTCTCTTGCCGGGTAAAGGAATCGTTCAAAGCATACACGACGGCGCAGGTGTAGGACTTGAACTGTTTTCGATCCAGGCGCCGCAGGGATTTATAAACGAATTCTGAATGAGCAATTTACAAGCACAGGCGGAACGGCGCTCTGTTTCTTCTGAAGCAGGGCTTTTTTTGCGTTTTGGAGATGCTCAATTTCGGCTCAATGTGTTTCCGCTTCTTTTCCAATAAACTGTTGTCGGGCGGAATTGGTACTGACTTCAAAAGTCAATCAGTGATTCCACACTGAACACAGAACAGCAGACCCAAAATGATGAAAAAGAGTTCCCAAAAGGGACGATGATCGTGTATAATAGGGATGCGGACTATCTGGGGTCTGTTGTTTGGAAAGGAAGGAATATGAGTAAGTTAAACAACAGATGAAGCGCTGGTGGATCAAGCGACCTTCGATACTGTCCAGCAGCGCATTCAGGTCAAACAGCCCGCGCTTGCTGAGAATCCTGAAAATATACTCCGAGGTCTGATGCTCTGCGGACGATACTGTTGCAGCAAGCATTGGCGTTATGGTGGCAAAGAATGCTCCTCCCACTACATTACAGTAGCAGATCAATGCTGTGCTTCTTGAAGACATTCAGCGTCACGCAAGCCTTGCGGCGGATGATAAGGAAAAGTACACTGCATACCTGATGTGGCTTTCCGAAAAGGAATGGATCGGTGAGAAAGCGGCATATACTAAGGAAGCAGACCAGTGCCAGCGGCGCATCTCCGATGAGCGCTTTGCCAGCCTGTCTGTCGATTACGAGGCTGAATCCCGGAAGCTGAAAGACAGGTACAATGAAATCCAAACCCTGCTTGCCAACTATGCCCAGCAAAGCCGTGACGCCAAGGAATTTGCCGCTCTGGTGGAGCAGTATACGAACATCACCGAACTGACCAAAGAACTCCTGCATACGTTGATCGAAAAGGTGATCGTGCATGAGAAAGAAGTCATTGACGGTGAAACGGTGATACGGATCGATATCTATTACCGCTTCATCGGCAAGGTTGGCAGCGAGAATGGAGAAACCTTGAAAGCAACGAAATCGCGCCGGGCCAGCATGCCGCTGGTTCTCGGCGCGTGAACAGAACGTGTGGTGCGCAATAAACATTACGCCCCGGCGTAACCCCCAATATAGGAGGTCACAATGCCTGGATTGCAGACCGTTTACAAAGAAATGATCGCCTTTTTTCAGCCCTTATGGCCGGGGAAGGATAAGCCTCTTGTGCTGGGAGAGGGTAAGGAAGAATCCCCGGTGCTGATGCTGGTGGGCGAAGCGCCGGGAGAGACAGAGGTGCTCAAGCGCCGCCCCTTTGTGGGGAAAGCGGGAAAAAACTTAGACGAGTTCCTCACCCTGGCGAGGCTGAACCGGGAGGATATTTTTGTCACAAACGCCGTAAAGATTCGGCCCACGGAAAAGGGCCCCACGGGGCGCACGCGCAACCGCGCGCCAAATAAAGAGGAATTATCCCTGTTTGTGCCCTGGCTGATCAGGGAGATTCAGGCGGTGCGCCCCCGGGCGCTGGTCACGCTGGGCAATGTGCCCCTGAAAGCTTTAGCGGGCGGTAAATACTCTGTGGGCGGCTGCCATGGCCAATGGCTGAAAAGCGAGGCGGGCGTGCCGCTGTTCGCCCTGTACCACCCGGCTTCGATCATTTACCGCCGCACATTGGCCCCGGTGTACGTACAGGACGTGCTCACCCTGGCTGACGCATTGAAAACGAATCCATCTTTTCCTGAATGAAAACCAAAGAATCTCCGCTGAAAACGGGGATTTTTTCTTTTCACGGTTTTGCAGCGGACAAAACTGGCCATTCAAGGAGCAAATCTGAACATTTTTGGAAAAATTTTCGTTTGATTGCCTCCGGGGGTTTGACAAGCGGGAAAAGTGTGGTATACTGTTGTCGAAATAAGAGAACAAATGTTCTTGTTTATCAAAGGAGGAAAGAAAATGCGCGGAGAATGCGTGTATATGCAGGTGATGGTGCAGATGTATCTGAAAGGCTGGGATAACCGTGCCTTAGCGGATCAGGCGGGATTGAGCTATACCTCCATCCGGCGGAAGCTGCGGGGTATGTCGCCCCTGCATCTGGAGGAAGCCCGCCGCATCCAGCAGGCGCTGAACTGCGGCATGTCCCTGGACGAGCTGTTTGCCCGGCGCGATCAAGCGGCGTAAAAAGTGAAAAGTGGAAAGTGAATAGTGAAATTTTGGATAGCGGCCCAAAATGACGGACAGAGCGCCATCTGTTCAGATTTCCACTTTTCACTTTTCACTTTCTGTTTGACGTCCAGCTTTTTCTTGTGCTTTTTCAAGAATTGGGCTATAATAAGGGCGGAACGCTGCAAGGAGGAGGAAAGGATCATGAGCAATCAGGAAGAATGGGATATCATTGAGCTGGAAGGCGACGATGGCTCGCCCATCCGCCTGTGTGTGGAGCGGTATTTCTTCTACAACGGGGATGAATACGTGCTGCTCAGCGACGCCTGCGACGTGGAGGACGAAGCCGAGGTTTCCCGGTACGTGATGAAGGTGCAGCCCATGGAGGGCGAGGGCAACGAGGATATGGAAGAATTCGTGCCCGTGGACGAGGATCTGATGGATCAGCTGATCAGCGTGGTGGAAGCTACGTTTGACAGCGAGGATGACGACGAAGAATAAGGGACACTTAATGCCAGAGTTGAGAGTTAAGAGTTGAGAGTTGAGAGTTGAGATAATATAGTGTTTATCACAAGAGAATCCTAAGGATTGGCTATATAAAATCTCAACTCTTCACTCTCAAATCTCAACTCTTTCTGCTTCAAAGCGTCTATTCACTACAAAATCCCGCTGGATAGGATAGCCATGAACGACACCATCGCCCAGAAGCTGCGCCTGCTGCCTGATTCTCCCGGCTGCTATCAGATGAAGGAGAACGGGAAGATCATTTATGTGGGCAAGGCCGTCAACTTAAAAAATCGCGTGAGAAGCTATTTCCATGGCCGCGACCACACCCCCAAGGTGGCGGCCATGGTTTCGCATATCACGGATTTCGATATTATCCTGTGCCGCACCAATCTGGAAGCGTTGATTTTGGAATGCAACCTGATCAAGCTGTATAAGCCCTATTACAACATCCTGCTCAAGGACGACAAACACTATCCGTATATCCGCATGAACCTGAACGAAGCGTATCCCCGGGTGACGCTGGCGCGGCGGCAGCAGGCGGACGGGGCCAGGTATTTCGGCCCCTACATCGGGGCCACAGCGGTGCGGGAAACGCTGGAAAACCTGAAAAAGCTGTTCCCCCTGCGCACGTGCAGCCACGCCTTGCCGGAGCACGGCCCCAAGCGGCCCTGCATGAATTACGAAATCGGCAGATGCCTGGGCCCCTGCTGCGAAAAGTGCAGTCCGGCGGAATACCGGGCCGTGGTGCAAAGGGTGTTGAAATTCTTGGGCGGCCAGTACCAGGAAGTGACGGCGGAGCTGGAAAAGGATATGAAGGCCGCCGCCGCCGCGTGGCAGTTTGAAAAGGCCGCCCGTCTTCGGGATCAGATTCGGGATATCGAGGGCCTTATGCAGCGGCAGCAGGCTATCCAGACCAGCGGCGCGGAGCAGGACGTGTTCGCTCTGGCCCAGGATGACCTGGACGCCATGGCGCAGGTGCTGTACGTGCGCAACGGCCATATCTTAGGCGGGGACTCCTTCGCCCTGCCCCGGGAAGGGAAGGAAGAACCGGGGGAAGTGCTGTTCGATTTCATCGTGCAGTTTTACGACGACGAGCGCAAGCCTGCCCGGGAAGTGTTGTGCCCCGGCCTGCCCCAGGAAATCAGCGGCGACTTGGAGGAATGGCTGCGGCGGCAGAAGGGCGGGGCCTGCACCCTGACCATCCCCCAGCGGGGGGACAAGCGGGCGCTGACCCTGCTGGCGGAAAAGAACGCCCGGGATGCCCTGGAAAAGCGCAACGCCAAAAAACAAGTGCAGTACGAGCGCACCATCGGCGCGGTGGAAGAACTGGCAAAAGCCATCGGAATGGATACCGTGCCCCGACGCATCGAGGGCTACGATATTTCCAACACCCAGGGGGCCCAGAACGTGGCGTCCATGGTGGTATTTCTGGACGGCGAGCCCGCGCCCAAGGAATACCGGCATTACCGCATTAAGAGCTTTGAGGGCGCCAATGACTTCGCCTCCATGAACGAGGTGCTTTCCCGCCGGTTCCGCCGGTGTTTCGCGGAAGACGAAAAGGACCGCTGGCCCCTGCCCGATCTGGTATTGATCGACGGCGGGCCGGAGCAATTGGCCTTCGCAAGGGAAGCCATGCTCAAGGAAGGGGCCGACGTGCCCATGTTCGGCCTGGCCAAGCGCTTGGAGGAAATTTTCCTGCCGGGTCGGGAGGAATCCATCCTCATCGACCATCATTCCCCGGCGCTCCATCTGATCCAGCGCATCCGCGACGAAGCCCACCGCTTCGCCATCACCTACCACCGGGGCCTGCGGGGCAAGGCCAGCGTCCACAGCGCCTTGGAGGATATTCCCGGCGTGGGTCCCGCCCGTAGAAGGGCTTTGCTGCAATACTTTAAATCCGTGAGAGCCATCCGGGAAGCGAATCTGGACGAGCTGAAACAGGCGCCCGGCATGAACGCACCCGCCGCCGAAGCCGTCTACGCCTGGGCGCATCCCGCCCGGGAAGACCCGGCGGAAGCCGC
>JAFXMP010000249.1 GCA_017530275.1 Clostridia bacterium
GGCATGCCGGAACAAGCCCGGGGTTTCTTTGAGAAGCACGGCTATACTGTTGGCGATGGCTACGAGGAAATGAAAGGCGATTTGACGCGCTTCCAGGCCGATGACTTTGATTTGCCCGTACCGCCTGGTGTGTCCTTTGGCTGGTATCACGGCCCTCTTGCTCTCCTCCATGAAGCCGTCGCCGCGGTAGACGAGGATTGGGTGAAGTATTATGGGCCGGACAGTCCCACCTACTGCGCTATGCTGGACGGCGAAATCGCCAGCTTCTGCAACGCAGAAATCTGGGAAAACTGCCTGCTTTCCAATGGAAAAAACAAGGTGGGCGCGCCGGGCTGCGTGGGCACTGTACCCCGGTTCCGCCGGATGGGCATCGGCCTGAAAATGGTGGCGCTGGCCTGTGAAGAACTGAAAAAACAGGGGTGCGATACCTGTTTTATCCATTATACCGGGGTAGGGCACTGGTACGCCCGTTTGGGCATTCAGCCCTTCCTGACCTGGCATTTCTGTGAAAAGCGGCTCACGTAAAAGCCGCTTTTTCATATTTTGGACGTATGAAACAGCGAGAAAAAGGAAAAAACAGAATGTGCGTATTTCGTCCAATTTTCTGCCCAGATGTTCAAATACTGTTCAAATTTTTGTAAAATTTGCCGCTTACAATGAGTCCGTACCCTGAAAGGGGGACGAACAGATTATAACGGATCATTGATCCGAGAGAAAGGAATGAAAAATCATGAGAAAGCATTATTCATTGTATTTCGGTCTGCTGGCCATCGTGCTGGCTGTTGTTATGATCGGCGCCACGGTGCTCACCGCGGGCGCGGCAAGCGGTACGCTGTCCCAGGAGGAGATCGATAAGATCGTGAATACCTCCACGGATGCAAGCCAGATCACCAGCCCCTTTATCGAAGTGGTGAATCAGGTGCGCAACAGCGTGGTGGGCGTGAATAACTACGCCACTACCACCTCCTATTACGGTTATGGCTACGGCTTCGGCTACGGTCAGCCTGAAAGCAGGGAAAGCCTGCAGGGC
The DNA here is from genome assembly GCA_017530275.1 of Clostridia bacterium. Next base: position 1,031 of record JAFXMP010000249.1, read on the forward strand.
ACCGGCTCCGGCGTGGTCATTACCGAATACGGCCATGTGCTGACCAATTACCATGTGGTGGAAGGCTCCACCCGCGTGACCGTGACCGCCGCACTGGACGACGATGAACACGAAGCCACCGTGGTGGGCTATGACGCCGACCTGGATATCGCCGTGCTGGAGGTCAAGGGCCTGAACGTGCCCGCCGTGCCGCTGGGCGACAGCGATAAGCTCCAGGTGGGCGAGTGGGCCATCGTTATCGGCAACCCCATCGGCGAAAAGTATTCCCGCAGCGTTACCATGGGCGTGATTTCCGGCCTGAACCGTGAAGTGACCGACCGCACCACCGACCGCTACGGCCGCATGACCACCATCACCAACACCATGATCCAAACCGACGCGGCCATCAACTCCGGCAACTCCGGCGGCGGCATGTTCAACACCCTGGGCCAGCTGCAGGGCATTCCCGCCCGGTACGCCAATTCCACCGGCATATCCAGCATGTTCTTCTCCTCTGGCCGCGACATAGACAATATCGGCCTGTGCATCCCCATCAACGTGGCTAAGCCCCTGATCACCGAAGTGCTGCGGGACTATAACGGCGACAAACAGCAGTCCGCTTCCGGCGAAACGGAACAGCAGAGCGGCGACAAAGCCGATTCTCCCCTGTACGGCAAGCCCCGGCTGGGCGTGACCTACAGCTTCATCAGCAACGCCACCCAGTACGGCCTGCCCACCGGCGCGCTGATCCGCAAGGTGGACGACTTCTCTCCCGCCGCTGAGGGCGGTATCAAGGTGGGCGATATCATCGTAGAAATCGACGGCACTGTGATCGGCGCCCAGAACGCCCTCACGGATAAGCTGTCCCAGTATAAGACCGGCGATACCATTACCGTCAAAGTATACCGCGACGACGCTTTTGCCAGCCAGATGGACCAGGACCGCTTCGATATGACCGACGTGGGCAACGGCAACTATGTGGATCTGACCGTTACCCTTCGCGTAGTAGACAATATGAATAGCTAAGCCCATTCCTCCTGTGTCGCTGCTCCTTCGGGGGCGGCGGCTTTTTCGTTTCATCCGCTAAAGGCATGGAAACGATGACGAACGTTTTAAAAGAATCGTATGAAAAAAATCCGCAAAGGCTGCGGAAAAGTGCATTCAGAAGGATACATTATTTCTTTGGGTGGAAAAAACATGAACAGATGAAAAAAGCTCACAGGAAGGAAGCTGGCAAAAAAAAGGCGAAGCAGATCAGGTCGGCGCAAAGCAGGCAGCAGTCCTTCTCATCGTCTTCCAAATCGTCAAAGGGGATGGGGGGCTCGTCATCCACAAAATCGATCATATCGCCGGGGGTCTGGACGGGCCGTTTTCTCGGCCCTATGCGGAGATTCAGGGGCCTGGGCAGGGAAACGCCGTCCAGCCGCAGCCAGGCGATCCAGGCGAGCAGCGCGAAAAGGGCGGAGGCGAGCAAAAACAGCGTGCCCCGCAGGGAATGCCCCGCCGGGCCGGAAAAAAGATAATCGCTCAGCAGCACCGCGAACAGGCCCAGCACCAGCCGTGTAAAAGCCGTATACACGAAGGGACGCAGCATATACCGCCGCCATACACCCCGCAGCTTTTTCATGGAATCCACCGCCTTTCTTTTTCACTATACACAAAGCGGAGAAAAAATGCAATCCTGGATTGTTTCGCTTTTTTTCGTGTTTTTTGCGTGTATTTGCTTTTGAGATGCTGAATTTTACATTGACAAACGTTTTTTCATTGAATATAATACATTTATTCCTGCCGCCAGACGACGCGGCTTCAGGTATCCATTCATTTATAGGAGGAAAAAGCATGAAGAAGATCTTGTCCATGATCCTGGTAGCGATGATGATGATCGGCTGCGTAAGCTTTGCTTCCGCTGAAAAGCTGACCGTTTACCACGACTATCAGACCACCGCCAACGAAATGGAATACTGGCTGATCCAGATGTCCCAGGGCGCCAAGGAACTGAACGTCCTGAACAACTGCATCGACGGTCTCGTGTACAACAATAATATCGGTTCTCTGATCGGCCTGGCCGCCTATGAATGGGAGCATGATGATCAGTCCATCGTGTGGACCTTCCGTCTGCGCGACAACATGGTCTGGGTCGACTACGAAGGCAACTACAAGGGCGACGTGGTCAGCGAAGACTGGCTGACCGGCCTGGAATGGACCCTGAACTACGCCAAGAACGAAGCCACCAACACTTCCATGGCGTTTGAAACCCTGAAGGGCGCCGAAGAATACTACAACTACACCAAGGAACTGGCGGAAACCGATCCCGCCGCCGCCGCCGCCCTGACCTATGAAGGCAAGTTCCTGGAGACCGTCGGCATCGAAACCCCCGACGAGTACACCATCGTTTACACCTGCAAGGATTCCACGCCTTACTTTGACTCCGTGGCCACCTACGCCTGCCTGTATCCCATCCCCCAGGGCATGATCGACGAGCTGGGCATCGAAGGCACCCAGGGCCTGACCTATGACAAGATGTGGTACTCCGGCCCCTACACCGTGACCACCTACAATGAAGGCTCTGAAAAGATCCTGACCAAGAACCCCCTGTACTGGAACGAAGACAGCGAACTGTTCGACGAAGTGGTCATCACCATGGTGGAATCCGTGGACAAGGCCAAGGAACTGTATGACGCCGGCCAGCTGGACCGCGTGGCTCTGTCTCAGTCCGCTCTGTCCACCATCTATAACAACCCCGACAACGAACAGTATCCTTACCTGGTGGAAGCCCGTCCCACCAAGTACTCCTATCAGTTCCACCTCTCCTACGACGTGTGGGAAGAGGACGGCACCCCCGATACCAACTGGAATACGGCTGTCGCGAATGAAGCGTTCCGCCTGTCCTGGTACTACGGTCTGGAACTGACCCCCTATCTCGAACGCACCAACTTCATCCATCCCTACGTCTGCGCCAACTACGGCTACACCGGTCTGGGCGTCGCCGTCAACAGCAAGGGCGTTGACTACGCCAACCTGGTGAACGAGCTGGTGGGCATCGAATACAGCGATTCTGCCTACACCCGCTACAATCCCGAACTGGCCGCCAAGTACAAGGCTCAGGCCATCGAGGAACTGACTGCCAAGGGCGTGACCTTCCCCGTGGAAGTGAACTACTTCATCTCCGGCTCCAGCACCACCGCCGCCGAAACCGCCAAGGTTCTCAAGCAGATTTTTGAAGAATGCCTGGGCACCGATTACATCGACTTCCAGATCAAGACCTATGTGTCCTCCCTGAAGAACGAAGTCCGCGCGCCGCACCTGGCTTCCTTCTACATCAACGGCTGGGGCGCCGACTTCGGTGATCCCGTCAACTTCGTTGGACAGGAAACCTACGGCGAGGACAATGCCTACTACTCCATCGAATACTCCCGCATCAACGACGCGACCGACGAAGACCTGATCGCCACCTACAAGGAATTCACCGAGCTGGTCGCCGCCGCCCGCACGATCGTGGACGATTATGACGCCCGTCTGGACGCCTTTGCCAAGAGCGAAGCGTACATGGTGCAGCACGCCCTGGTCATCCCCTGCTACATCGACATCAGCTGGCAGCTGACCAAGGTGAACGATTACACCAAGATCTACGCCGCTTACGGTATCTCCACCTATCGTTACGAGAACTGGGAGACCCAGGACACTCCGTACACCACCGAGCAGTATGACGCGATCAAGGCCGCTTTCGGCGAGTAAGAATTGCGCGCATAGTTATTCGGGAAAGGTGATTGATTAGCCTGTAAGGCAGACGGCTTCCCTGAAAAGGATTCTGGAAAGGGAAGCCGCCTGCCTTATCCGTTTTAAGCATCCAAAAGCCGTGGGCGTCTGGGAAGCAGCCGGCGCCGGCGGTGACGAAAAGGGGTCGCACTCATGGCAAAGTATATTCTCAAGAGGCTTGCGCAGTCCCTGTTGACGATTTTCATTATCGTCAGTGTGGTTTTCCTGCTGATGCGCTTGATGCCCACAGATTATTTCTTTACGGAAGACGAGCTGATCAAGCTGACGGAAGCGCAGAAGCAGAGCAAGCTTGAAAGCGCGGGTCTGCTGGATCCGCCGCTGGTACAGCTGGGAAACTTCTATAAGAATATGTTCAAGCTGGAATACATCTACGGAGAAAAACAGCAGGCGGTCATCAATACCGCGCTGCACTCCGGCGTGGCCGAACGGGCCCGCGCCGCCGTAGAAAGCGCCATCAACCGCTACTATACGGACGGTTCGGCGGCTGAAAAGGAAATTGATAAAATCAACAATAAGATTCTGACAGATACCATCGTCACGAAGATCATCGACAACGCTCTGCAGGGTGAGCAGGGAAGCGACAGCGCCTATGTCGCCGAGCAGCTCGCTTCTAACCTTTCGGATAAAGCGCTGGGAACGCTGTTCAAAGACGCCAAAAAAGCCATCGGGGAAGATGAAGCGGCAAAGCTGAGAGATGAGCTCAGCGCCGGGCTCATCCAGCAAATGACGGATTTGGTCAGCAGCGTGGATTTGGACGTCAACGCCACCGGCTTCAAAAATATATTGAATCATTTGAATCCTTCCAATTACCGTTTTACATTTGATTTGGGCAATTCCTACCGGATCCGGCACGGCGTATCGGTGCTGGAGATCATCGCGGACAAATTCCCGATTTCCATGACCATCGGGCTTTGCTCGCTGGGGCTGGCGCTGGTGCTGGGCGTGGTGCTGGGCATTCTGCAGGCCCGCTACAAGGGCGGCGTACTGGACAGCGTGTGCAACGGCTACACGATCTTCATCAACGCCGTGCCCCACCTGGTCAGCTATACGCTGATCATGTATCTGTGCGCCCATCTGTTCAACATGCCCATGACGTACCGCAGCAACACCCCCGTGCTCTCTTCCATCCCTCCGATCCTCTGCCTTTCCACCGCCTCCACGGCAAGCTACATGCTGTGGATGCGCCGGTACATGGTGGACGAACTGAACAAGGATTATATCCGTTTGGCGCAGCTCAAGGGCTTCACCACCACGCAGGTCATGTTCCGCCACGTGATGAAAAACGCTTTCCTGCCCCTGGCACAGTATCTGCCCTACAATATCCTGCTGACGGTGGGCGGTTCCCTGCTGGCGGAGAGCTTTTTCTCCGTTCCCGGCATGGGCCCGCTGCTGACCCAGGCAATTTCCCGGTATGACACGAACCTGGTGCAGGCCATCGTGCTGTTCTACGCTACGCTGGGGATCTTAGGCGTTTTCATCGGCGACCTGCTGATGGGCATTCTCGATCCCAGAATCAGCCTGACCAAGAAAGGAGGAACCCGCTGATATGGACAAGAAATCCAAAATCGTCTTGAAAGGCATCAATACGGAAAACGATTCCCGGGACGTGGTCATGGGCGGTATCAGGGAAAGCGATGTGGATACCACCGAGCGCACCTACGAAAAGGGACGTGCGCATGTCGACAGGCGTTCCTCCATGCCCGAAAAGCAATTGTTCGCCCCGGCAGAATACAACTATGAGGAAGCCGAGCGCACCGGCTACAGCCAGTACAGCTACTGGAAAAGCGTATGGCACAACTTTATCCAGCGGAAGAGCGCCGTCGTGATGCTGTTTGTGTTCGCCCTGCTGTTCATCTTTACGTTCGTTTCTCCCCTGATCAGCAAATTCGATGTGAACACCCTGCACTATGACACCAAGCTGGCGTTCATCAGCCCCAACAGCACCTACTGGTTCGGCACGGATTCCCTGGGCGCGGACTACTGGTGCCAGGTCTGGTACGCGACGCGGCTCAGCATCATCCTGGCCGTCTGCGTATCCGTGGGGCAGATCCTTCTGGGTACGCTGATCGGCCTGCTGTGGGGCTATGTCCGCGCCCTGGACAGGATCATTACTGAAATCTACAACCTGATCGATAATATCCCCACCATTATCTATATGACTCTGATCGCTCTGATGGTGGGCAAATCCTATACCATTATCGGCGGCGCGCTGATCCTGTTCGGCTGGCTTGGCACGGCCAGGAACATCCGCAACCTGGTGTTCATGTACCGTGACAGGGAATACAACCTTGCTTCCCGCTGCCTGGGCACGGGGCTTTGGCGCACGCTTTACAGGAATATTTTCCCGTACCTGATCAGCGTGATCGTGCTGCGGCTCGCCCTGGCGATCCCCGGAACCATCGCCTATGAAACCACCCTGGCCTATTTGGGACTGATCAACGTGGAAACGCCTTCCCTGGGCATTCTGCTCAGGAACGCGCGCAGCCTGTTTATGCAGTACCCCTATATGCTGATCTTCCCCGCGGTGATCGTGTCGATCATCACCATCACCTTCTATCTGGCGGGCAACGCGTTTTCTGACGCGTGCGACCCCCGCAATCATATGTAAGGCGGTGGGCAGCAATGAGTGAGAGAATCATTTCCAGCAAATATGCCGGAACGAATCAGGAAGCCGCCGCCAAGTTTGAACAGCTGAACGACCAGATGCTTTCCTCCGTGCCCCTGCTTTCCGCCCAGGATGTGGAAGTGGAATTCACCCTGCGCGGGCAGAAGCTCAAAGCCATCCGCGGCTGCTCGCTGGATCTGTACGAAGGGGAAACCCTGGCCATCGTCGGCGAATCCGGCTCGGGCAAGAGCGTGTTTACCAAGCTGTTCGTTGGGATGCTGGACAGGAACGGACAGATCACCAACGGTACGATCCTCTACGATGGAAAAGACCTGACGAAGCTGAAAACCGAACGGGAATGGCAGGACATCCGCGGCAAGCGCATTGCCATGGTCACCCAGGACCCCATGACCAGCCTGAACCCGCTGAAAAAGGTCGGGTATCAGATTCGTGAGGCGGTGGAACTGCATCAGGGCCTCAAAGGCGCGGAAGCGAAGAAAGAAACGATCCGATTGCTTGCCAGCGTCGGTATTCCCAACCCCGAAAAGCGCTATAACCAGTATCCGCACGAGTTTTCCGGCGGGATGCGGCAGCGGGCGGTCATCGCCATAGCCGTGGCCTGCAAGCCGCAGATCCTGATCTGCGACGAGCCCACCACCGCCCTGGACGTGACGATTCAGGCGCAGATCCTGGATCTGATCAAGAAGCTGCAGCACGAAAACCACATGACCATCATTTACATCACCCACGATTTGGGCGTGGTGGCCAATGTAGCGGACCGCGTGGCGGTCATGTACGCGGGGCAGATCATTGAAACCGGCTTGGCAAACGAGGTTTTCTTTGATCCGCAGCACCCTTACACCTGGGCTCTGCTCAGCGCTTTGCCGCAGCTGGCCGTCAAGGGCGAAAAGCTGCCCACCATCGACGGTACCCCCCCCAACCTGTTCAACACCATCGTGGGCGATTCCTTTGCGCCGCGCAACCGTCACGCGCTGAACATCGATTTCCTCGAGGAACCCCCGATGTACGACGTGACAACCACCCACCAGGCAAAGACCTGGCTGATGGACCCGCGCGCGCCCGAAATCCCCCAGCCCGACGCGATCCGTAAGCTGAAAGACCCGAATTTCGGAAAGGCTTCGAATGTTCAGGTGTATCACCCGCATCTTGACCCGA
>JAFXMP010000250.1 GCA_017530275.1 Clostridia bacterium
CATACCCCGTTCCATCCTCTGTTTTACGGAGGATCAGCGGGGCAAGCCATGATTGCTTCGGGGTGACGGTAATCACGCCGTCCTCCTTTTGGAGCTTGGCCACCGTGTAAGATTCAAAGCCTATTTCAATATTGTCGCCCTTTTCCAGCGCTTCGATTTTTTCCGCGGAAAAAAGAACGGGTTCGCAGAACTTGAAGCTGAAGGAATAAGAATCTTCGTCTCCCGCCCAGCCATAGCCGTTCATGCGCGCAGAAAAAATTTTGTCAGCCACCGTTTGAATGAACAGCGCCGAGGGCTCCGGAGACACCGTTTTCCCGCTGCCGATTGAAACGGACGACAGCAAATCGAAAAAACCTCCTAAAATATCTCCCAGCGTGGTCTCCGCCAGCGCGCCGCCCAGCGGGGACAGCGCAAGAGACAAAATCAACAGTATAGCAACCAGTTTTTTCATGGCCGAGTTCTCCTCCTTCGGTCACAGGTTGTTATTCGTGCTGCCGCCGTCAAAACGGTTTTACAGTGTATGACAGCCGCACATCTTCATTCAACGCGGTCTCTTTCCATGGCGTTTTTTATTCATTCGTCGGATACCATGCTTCAATCTGAGCGGTCGGGATTTCAAAATGCTGGTAATCCTTCCGGTCTTCCCAGTCTCCGCCCCATTCAAAGCCGTGCGCTATGAAAAGCTGATAGCAAAGATCCTCATGATCGATCTTGCAGGGGAAATCCGCTTCCCGATTCAGGTAGGGTTCTCCGGTGACCGGCTCCACGATGCGCACGCCGTCAACAACCTTCGTGTAGGGGTTGTACAGCGTATTGATGTCCACCGCAAGGCCCAGGCCGTGCTTGGAAACCCGTGTGGTGTGGGAAATGAAGCGGAAATTGAAGGACGATGAATTGTTATCCTCCATGGATAGCTCGTCATCCGCGTCATATTCATCCACCAGGCGGATCTTTTCAATCGGGTACCCCGCCTCATACAGTTGCCGGAGAATATCCAGCACATCCTGGGCGATGTGGTAATTGACGATCATCTCGCCCACCTGGATTTCTCCATTCAAATCAACATGCAGCACATGCAGATACCGCAGGTCTTCCCGGGGCAGCGTGCAGTCTTCCTTAAAGGATTTCCCTTGAATCCTTTCAAAGATCTCATCCGTGATTTCCGAAATCCAGAAGGCTGAATCCTCTTTCGGATAGACGCGGATGAAATCCAGACCGCCGATCAAATAATCATGGGTGGAATCATAGTCTGTCAGGCCAGCTCCGTCCTGGTATTTCTTCGTCCTGTGGATCGTAAGCACTGATTCATCCGCGAACACATCACCCGTAACAGAATAATCTCCGCAGCTGAACAATTCATCTTCTTTTCCGTCGATGACTGCAAACTGCTGGAACGAGCCATCATCGTAGTAGAACCATATTGTCGGGAGGTATTCTTCGCTTCCGTCTGCCCGAACCAGCTTTTGCTTGTCAACCTGCATAAAAGCAGCAGCAAGCTCCAGATCAGTTCTCGCATTATCCGGATACAGGCAATAATTCATTACCCGATCCAGATTCACATCATAAGTGAGATCAGCCGCCTCCATCCGATGACCGGCAGTGTGAATCTGTTCCGCGTGAACCGTGAGAATATGCGGAATTCTGTTCTGCCATCCCGGCTCCGTCCAGTCAAAATTGACCTGGAAGGTCCCTTTGGAATATAACTCATACCGGTCCTCGTGATCCACATATTGGACGTAGGAATAATCCTGATAGAGGAAGATCACGGTGTCTGCCAGTTCTTTCGACTGATCATTGCCGGTGATGATTTGGGCCTCCGGCGAGGAATAGACAGCCAGAATTTCGGGCTGTACCTTTTCTTCAGCGATCGAACAGCTTGCGATGCAAAGCAGTGCAGCCGCCAGCAGAACGGGAATCATCTTTTTCATCAAAATGTATCTCCTCTCAACGATGTCCTAACGATTGACTAATGGACAATATGCTTGCAGCGCGCAATCGTCGCTGCAAGCATATTGAGACGAGGTTATTTGGCTTCCACAAAATCCAGTTCACTGAGGAAATCGATGCACATCTGAATTTGATCGTCAGTCAGGGTCTGGTTCTTGGCGTTGGGATTGGGGCTCATGACGAATTCGATGGAATAGCCCTTATAGACGGACAGAATATCCACAAAGTCCGTATCGTCGCCCACTTCCCGGGCGATGAGCAGCTTGGTTCCGTAGGCCGTTTCTTTGTAGCTGATTTCCACGTCGTTCATTTCCGCGAAGGATTCTTCCAACCCCTTAAGCGCTTCCTCGGACAGATCGTTCATGCGATCCACGTTGGCGAACAATTCGTCAAAGGCGATAGAAAGCTGCAGGATGGGCTTCTCCGTATCTTCGGAGGTGATGAACGCGACGATCTTGGTGCCCAGGGTGTTGATGAGCTGCATGGAATATCCTTCGGGCAGCTGGCATTGCAGGGCGAATTCACCGTTTACATTCAGCTTGCCCATCTGCTCCTTGGCGGGGGCGGCGCTCTTCTCCTTCACAGCGCCCAGCACGGTCACGTAATTCTTGCTGATATAGCCGGTCTTGCCGGTTTCCAAGTCGATGGCCTGATACCACTTATCCGTCTCGCCGATGGCTTTCAGTTCCCTTCCGTCGGGCAGGGAGGCAATGCGATCCGCCGCCACGCCGGGGCCTACGCGGAAATTCACCCAGCCGGAAGCGCGGCTGGCGCGCACGGAAAGCATCAAAGGGGTTTCCAGGGAACGGGCGCTCTTGAGCTGACGATTCAGTTCTTCCAGATTCGCTTTGCGTTCTTGTTCCTCGGCTACCTTATCGGCGTCACTGGGCTTGTTGTTTACAAGGTACCTCGTCATCACATAGCCGATACCGCCCGGGGCCTTTTTATTCCGGATGCAGCTCCATTCGGGATTGATGACCACTGGGCTTTCCACGATCACTTCCGTGCCGTATTCCAGCTGATCCACCACATTGTCGCCGGTTTTGGGCTCGCTGCGCACATTCAGTTTTCCTTTGTTTTCGGTGTACACGTACATGGTCTTGGGCCACTCAGCCGGATTGAGCCCCATCATTTCCTCAATCGTCAGGGGGGCGCCTTCCGGTTCTTCTCCCTCCGCAAATGTCATGGGGAGTGCCGTCAGCAGCAGGACGATGGTTAACAGGGATGCAATGATTTGCTTTTTCATGGGATTGTTCCTCCTTTTCTAATCAAAAATCAGGTTGCTTGAATCTGCTCTGTCATTCTTCGCTTTGCTCGCTCATGATGAAAATGATTTCAGCGAACAGCTTGATCTTTTCAGCCTGCTCCGGCATTGCTTCTGTAAGCGCCTGAATTTCTTCTTCGGGGTTTTCGCTCGACAAAGCGTTGGTAATCATCTCCATGAACGCGGTATACTCGGCCCATGGATCGTTTCCCTCATCATAGGCGCCGTCCGCGTGATACCGAAGCTCCGCGGCATAGCGGGATACCCCGGAGAAACTGGCGCTCTTGACCGTGAGATCGCCGATAAAGCCGTTGTCATCGTGTTCCATGTATTCGGTATTGGTCTCGTTCAGGAGCAGAGCGTATTCGTACAGGCCGCGGCTTTCGGTATAGATGGCCACGTCGTCTTTTCCCATTTCGGAAGAGCTGGATTCATCTCCCGTTTCTTCCACTTCCAGCAGGGTTTTGCCCGCCAGGGCGTCCAATTCCTCCTGGGTTTTGGGCTGTTCGGTGATTTCCTCCTCATAAGCAATGGGCAGTGTTTCGATATATGCGTGAAACGCCTCAAACGCGGCTTCCAGCGTATCGGCATCCACGTATTCCTGGGGTGGCGTCGATCGGTCTGCGGGCTTCGTCATCCACGTTGGCTGCCACGAGGAAATATGCGCCGTCCAACTCAACTACCGCCACATAGTGTTCATCCATCGCCGCCAGCGATACCAGTAAAGCCCTCCGCATTCATCGCTGCGTCGATGGTAGCGAAGGAAAGCGCGGCCGGTTCTTCAGGAATCCTCTCAAACCGCATCCCTTCGCCAGCGTTTTCCTTTTCATCCCGCCAGATCAGATAACCTTCTTCATCCAGCAGGAAGGTGGCCGCGCCGTCATCGTATGCCTCTGTGGCGGAAGCAAGCTCTCCGTCGTCGCCATACACATATTCCGTGCGGGTGCCGAAAGGCATGGATACCACCGTGCTGTCTTCTTCGTGGTAATAGCAGCTGTATTCCCATTCCGAATGCTCCCAGGCGCTGCTGCCCCAGGTAATCAGCACCTTGAAGCCTTCTTCTTCCCAATACATGGCGATGGTCGCCCGATCGCACTGCCAAACGCCCTCAAAAGCCACAGCCCCGGCAGGTTCAGCATCGGCTTCCGCACGCTCGAATCGCACTTCCTTGTCCGGCTGGCTGTCGTCCACCCAGGACAGGATCAGGTTCTTGTCATCCCCGGCGAAGGTAAATGTGCCGATGGTTCCGGCAACCTTCGCTTCGCCCAATTCGGGATTCTCCTCTGCGGTGATCGGCACAATCCAGAATTTGCCCTTGTTGTAGGTGAAGCAGCGCTGATCTTCGTCGTATTGAATCGTGGTCTTGAAGACATACGCACCGTGGGTCAGCGGGGAAACGATCTCAACGTCCAAGCCCTCTTCAGTGTTCTCTTCAATGGTCATTTGGGCGAACTGAGTCTCGCACTCCACCCACTCACCCAGGAAATCAGCGGCAGCGATCCCTGATTCTTCCTCCGCCAGTACAGTCCCACTCAGGCACAGCGCTGCAGCCAGGATAAAGGCAACGATTTTTTTGATGCTCATGGGTTCTGTCTCCTTTTATATGACTGGATGGTTATTGTTACATCTCAATACTCATTGATGGCCCATGATGTCATACTCCAGCTCGATGCCGTTGGCCGTTTCGTAGAGCAGGTTCCCGTTTTCCAGTTTGGAGAAGAAAGCGTCGTAAGTCTCGCCGTCTTCGCTGGAATCATATTCTCCCGAGGCGTTCCTGGTGAACAGCGTGCAGGTGCCTTCCGCAGTCAGCTTGCCGGTCGCCGGAGCATAGTCGCCGTTCATCAGGAAGATCGTATAATGATCCCCGTCAGTTTTTCCGCGGGTGATGTATACGGTGTAGAACATCTCGTCCTCGGTCAGGCCGTTCCACAGGAACTCGGCCTCCACTTCTTCCGCTTCATTCCGCCACACACCGTCGAACCGGCCAATGTTTACGAATTCCAGATCCGCGCCGGCGTTTTCATGGCCGTCTTTCCAGATCAGGCAGCCGTGGGCGTCGATGCTGAACATGGTTTCCTTTCCTTCTTCGTCAATTCCTTCGTATGCATTGCCCGCATACACTGTGTCGCCGGTATCCGGGCTGATAGTGAAATCGTCCCGGCTTGAGGAAACGGAAACCAGGGAATCCGTGTCCTCCGCGTAATAGCAGGCGTATTCCCAAAGAGAGCCTGTGCCATCTTCATTTTGAATGGCCAGAGAGACCTTGTAGCCTTCTTCTTCATAGTAGATTTCAACCAGGCCGCCGGCAATGGCCCAATCGCTCTCGAACTTCTTGCCGCCTTCGGGCTGGGGAACGGCGTCGTCCTCGGAAGCCACGAAATCCAATTCGCTCAGGAAATCGATGACCATCTGAATCTGCGCGTCGGTCAGGCCGTTTTCATCCTGCGCGACGACTACGATTTCGATTTCATAGCCTAAATAGACGGAGTAGAAGTCCACATAGTCCACCGAGCCGTCCGCTTCCTGAATCATCATCAGCTTGGTGCCGTAGGAGGTTTCCGTATAGGAGATTTTTACGTTGTCTTCTGCTTTGAAGGATTCTTCGATCAGGGCCAGAGTTTCCGCGTCCAGATCGTTCATCCGGAATACGTCGGAATACAGCTCGTTGTAAGCGATAGACAGCGTCAGCAGGGGGCGGTTTTCATCCGCCTTGAACAGGGCGACATAAGCCGCGTCGGTGGATTCGATTTCCTCAATTTCGTAGCCTTCCGGCAGGGCGCATTGCAGCCCAAACGCGCCGTTCATATCCACAGTGGCCAAATAAGTCTTTTCAGCGGTTTCCGCCACAGCGGCGGCGCAGCCCAGCAGCAGGGCCAAGCACAGAAAGATCGCAAGCGTTTTTTTCATGATTGGATGTCTCCTTTTCCATTCTTCATCTGAGCAGCAGGCTCACTTCTTCGTCACGTACTGACGGCTGATGAAGCCGATCATGCCTGTTTCAGGGTCCTGCACCTGATACCAGTTTTTCAGTTCTGCCAGCACGGTCAATTCCTTGCCCTGCTTGCAGGTGGCGATGCGTTCCGTCTCGGTGCTGGGGGCCCAGCGCAGGTTCACCCAGCCGGATGCGCGGGAGGGACGGGCCACCACGGTGTAGGGGGCCACTTTTTTACCCGTGGCAAATTCGGCGTTCATGAGGGAGAATGCTTTCGCGTAATCCGCAGTACCCGAGGCGCTGCCGGAAGCGGAATTGGAAGCGGTGGCGGCGGTGGGCTGAACGGGCTGGGAGGAGGGCTTATGATTCACCAGGAACCGTCTCTGCACATAGGCTGCGCCAAATTCGCCGTTGGCTTTTTGCTCCCACAGGATTTGCGCCCATCCATTGGCGTACATCTGGATAACCGTCACTTCCGCGCCGTATTTCAGGGAACCAATGATGTTGTCCCCCGTGTTCGGAGCGCTGCGAACGTTCAGGCTCTTTCCGTTATCCGTATAGACCCACTGGGTGCCATAGTAGGAGTCGGCGGCAGCCAGAGAGGGAATGAGCATTGCCGTCAGCACGGCAATGAGCGCCAGGGAAATCAACCTTTTCATCATCGTTCTTACCTCCTGTTTTTTCAAAGCCATAAGGCCATGAATTCAATGATTCTTGATGCGGCGGCGAAGCATCCTGCATTTCTCTGCGCACATACCGCGCCTCCTGGCCGTCGGTAAAGCCCTGCGCTTCGCTGATTCCAGGCAGTTGCTTGCATTGCTTCAAGGTATATTTGGCGGCCGATGTGGGTTTACTTTTCATCCGTTGCCTGATTCGGATCAAAACCCGCGCCGTTATCCTGTATCGTGATCCGGCGGACGTTTCCTTCCCGGATATAGGGATCAATTCCCACGGTGAATCCCAGGCCCAGCAGCAAAAGCAATAAAGGTGAAAGCACCATCAGTGTGCTAAAGTCAAGAATCAGATGCGTGCTTCCTCCCTTCTGTCAAAGTGAAAGTGCTCTTTCCAGTATTCGCATCAAAGGAATAGAGTCAGTTCGCAGTATATTGAGCGAATATACCTCGTGTTTTGTAATACCGGATTCAAATTCCGGATTTGTTCTCTGCTGGAATCCATTTTCCACCAGGCGCTTCGTTAGGTTGCTCCCGTCATCCATATCGGGAATGGCAAAATGATTGATATAAAGATGAGCCGGCGGCCCTGCCGTTCCAGGCTGTCCAGCAGGGAATCAACTGCTCCAAGTTCGGCTCTACGGCCCGGGGATGGCAGTCGGCTGTGTGAAAGCAGTGCTTGCAGTTCAGATTGCAGCTTCCGGCGACGGACAGGTGCATATAGTCCACCTAAAAATTCGGAAAAAGGCGGCGCGTCCTGCCCGTGGAGCGTTGTGCCAAATAGAAGGGCCCCCCTTCCATCCCAGCAGCCGGTAATCCGGCCCAAACAAATACTTCATATATCGTTTCCTCGCGGTTTGCCAAATGAGTCAGCAGGTATTAGCAGTATAATTCTTTCAGATTCACGGTTTTTCCTTCTTTTCTTTCGCTTTCCGTTTGTTTTCCTTCTGAAGCCGGTCATACAGCGCCAGAACGGTTTTATCCGGCGCGTTCCTGAACCCAAAACAATTCTTCTGATAATAGAGCCGCCGGGTGGGGCAGCCGCCTGCGCACCGGGGCAGCGGCACGCAGTCCCGACATTCGGGGGCGTTCGTGGGCAGGGCGGTGTCAGGTATTTCGTCAGTTGATCGGGCCTGTCCGCCTTGGCGATGGGGTTTTTCCGCGTGCGCTAAAGGCACAGCAGCGCACCCAGGACTATGCCCAGCAGCAGGGCGTACAGGGAAATCTGTGCCGTCATCCCAGGCCGACTAAAATCGTTTTCCACGAATCGCCCTTGATGAGGATTTTATACAGCTTGTCTGATAATGACATTTCCAATCACACACCTCTCGATTCTTGCCGTGGTTCGTATCCTGCTGTACGGATGGGCTTCCGGCAGATAGGCTTTATTCATGAAATTCATTATACACAGCAAACAGAATCGCTGTCAACACCGCGTTCCAGATAAATATGCGGAAGATCGAACGCTTCGTCTGCCATCGGAATATAACGCTGTTTCTCAGACAATCCTATTTTATCACACAGTGCCCAGCAAATAAATCTGCTCATTATTTTTGGGGTTGCATGTCTGGTATAACCATGGTAAAATACAGTATGATATTGCCATGAAAAGTGATCAGGGAGAGAAACAAGATGAACGTATATGATTTTGATGGAACGATTTTCTCTTCCGATTGTTCCATCGGATTTGCGATCTGGTGCATGAATCATCATCCGAGGCTGTGGCTCACCTTCTTTCCAAAGGCCATCTGGAATCTGTACCGCAGCAAAAAAGGGAAGATGCCGGAATATCTGATGCAGCGCAGGTTTTTCAGCTATCTTACGATGATTGACGATTTTGACGTGCAGATCGAGCGTTATTGGGATAAAAACGAAAAGAAGATCGCCGCCTGGTATCTAAAGCAGAAAAGGCCCGATGATCTCATTATCAGCGCGTCTCCCACGTGCATTATCGAACCCATCGCAAAACGGCTTCAAGTCAACTATATCGCGACGGAATATGACCGCGAATTCGGCGTGCTTTTGAATAACCTGATGTACGCGAGGGAAAAGGCAAAATACATCATTGATCATGGATTTCCAATGATTGAAAATTTTTACTCAGATTCCCTTGCGGATACCCCGCTTGCTTTATGCGCCGAAAAAGCCTATTTGGTCATCAATAAAGCGACCACAGTGATCGATTGGCCGAATCTTGATCCGGAAACCATGAAAACCGTGAAAAAGAAAATCGACACAGGCTGGAACATCCATCTGAAAGAAGATGAATGAACAGATACCCTTCCCGGCGGCGGCAGCGTCCAATCGCCGGGATAAAAAAAATGAAAGAAGGAAATCACCATGAAGAAAAACGGAACGATTATCGCGATCATCATTGCTATCGTCAGCCTGTGCTGCTCGGCGGTATGCGCCGGGCTGGTATTAGGACAGATCAACGCGGCGAAAGCGCCGGAAGCGGACACGGGCAAGAGCGTCCAGTACGTGATGTACGTGGGCACCAACGACAAGGACACCTACAAGATGGAAATGAGCCAGGAAGAAGCCCGGAACATCGTGGACACTGTGTGCCTCAAATACTTTGAGGGTTACACCCTCCAGGACGCCACCGGCGCGTGGACAGACGAAACGGGCACGATCACCCATGAATACACCCTGGTCTGCTATTTCGACGGCGCGGACAAAACTACGGTGTACAAGGCGGCGGACGAGGTCATCAAAGCCCTAAACCAGAATACGGTGCTGATTGAAGAAGACGAGATCACCGTCGAATACTACGGCGGAAAATAAACAGAACCGGCCACTCAATAAAAAGACAAGAGGATCAGGAAAATGAAGAAAATTCTCGCGCTGCTGCTGGGATTCGTTCTGCTGGTGAACGTCTGCGGCGTTTCGCTGGCTGAGGCGTCTCAAAAAACCGTGGTCGGCATTGCCTGGCGGGCCGATACGGATTCGGAGTTCTTTACCAACGTATGCCGCGCCGTGGAAGCGGCGGGCGGCCAATGGGTGATGCTGGATCAGGTGCTTTCGTCTGACTTAAGCTATGATGAAACGGGCATCCTGACCAGCGGCAAAACGGAGATCGGGATGCTGGACGATACCGCCGCCAAGTATGTGAAATGCAATACCTGGCACGGCTCCAACGCGGCGGAAGTGGTGGGGAACGTGAGCATCGTCCTGTTTACCGGCGGCGAGGACATCAGCCCCACCCTGTATTATGCCCCCGAGGAATGGCACGGCATCGAAGCGGAAATCGACTACAACGCCGAGCGGGACGTATCCGATTATCTAACTATGGCCTACTGCCTGGACATGGATATTCCCCTCATGGGCTTCTGCCGGGGTGCGCAGATGGTCGGCGTCATTTCCGGCGGGGAGGTCATTCAGGACATTCCCACCTGGTTTGAGAATCAGGGCATCGCATATGACTACACCCACCGCAACCAGAAGGCTACCCCCGATAGCTACCGGGATTACGCGTCCCATACCGTGCAGGTGGCGAAAGGATCCTGGCTTTCTGACATCGTGGGCACGGATACGCTTACCGGCTGCCCCTCCTGGCATCATCAGGCGATCAAAAATGTGGACAATACCCGGCTGGCTGTGACCGGTTACACGGAAACCAACGGTATTCCCATGATCGAAGCGGTGGAAAGAACCGATAAGACCTTCGCCGTGGGCCTTCAGTTCCACCCTGAAGCCGCCGTTGTGAAGAACATAAACGGCGCGGAGAACAAGGACGACTATATGGCCTACGAAACGGCTTTGTCTGTGTTCCAATATATCGTTGAAAAATCCTGGCTGACTTTGCCTTCCTGGAGCAAGGACGCGGAAGCCAAAATAGCCCTCATGGATTATATCGCCGCCGTCACCGATGAAACCAGTGAAAGCTACATTCCCGTGGAAGACCGCATCGCCGTGTTCGACTTGGACGGCACCCTCATGTGCGAAACCTATCCCCGGTGCTTTGAATACATGGTTTTTGTGGACTATGCCCTGAACAATCCCGATTACACGCCCACTGAGGACGTGCTGGCCGTTGCTCAGGAGATCGTGGACACCAAATGGCAGGAAAAGCCCTCGGGCATCAGCACCCGGCAGGCTGCCGCCGCCGCCCTTGCCTACGCGGGCATGACCCCCGCCGAGCTTGGGGAGTATGTGAAGGGCTTCATGGATTCCCCGGCGGAGGGCTTCACGGGCATGACCCGGGGCGAAGCGTTCTACCGGCCCATGGTGGAGCTGGTGGACTATCTGCGGGACAATGATTTCACTATCTATATCGTCACCGCCACCGAGCGCAACATCGTCCGTGCCATCGTGAAGGATACGCTGGGCATTGCCCCTGCTTACGTGATCGGTACGGAATACGGCTACACCGCCACGGGCCAGAGCGATAACGCAGACGGAGATTACACCTTCCAGGCCACGGACAAGGTGGTATTCGACGGATACTATTACGGCGAGAACGCCAAAATGTCCAAGGTGGACGCCATCGTGCGGGAAATCGGCCAGCAGCCGGTGTTGGCTTTCGGCAACAGCTCCGGGGACGTAGCCATGTGCGTATATACGGTGACAGACAACCCCTATACTGCCCTTTCCTACATCGTTCTGGCGGACGACGAAACTCGGGAATGGGGCAATTATGAAAGCGCCCAGGCCAAGATCGCGGGCTACAATAAAATAGGAATCGGCACCATCTCCATGCGGGACGATTTCGCCATTATCTACGGGGACGGCGTGGAACAGGACGCAAACGCTGCGGTTCAGTGATCATGTATTTATTCGTGGAAACCTCGCGTATAAATAAATCAAAAACCGATTGGAAGGACTAACCTATTAAAATCACTTCTTTCAATCCCCTGTTCGTCACCGTGCCTTACGATTCCGCTTCCAACCCATCCGTCGAAATCAAAGCCGCCACAGATGCGCCGGATGCTGAGGCAGGCAAGCAGCAGGCCGAGCATCGCCATCGATGAAGGAAAATACGCTTAACCATTTCAAATGCTTTGAAGGAAGCAATTCCATATGGAGGGAGTACACCATGAAAAAGCCTGCCATCCTTTTTACAGGACGGCAGGCATAGTCTCTTATAGTCAATGAGAAACCCGAATATTCGTAATGGCGCATTGGTCGCCGGTGAGAGCGACGAACACGTCCTTCACATCGTCGTGGATTGTGGTGACGCTGCTGACGGAAATTCCTAAATTCTCGGTACGCATAGTAATCCTGTTTTCGTTTCTTTCGATCCTTACCGTGCAGTCCAGCCCCTGCTTATTCATTTCCAGCCATGCGTTCCAGCCAACGAAATTTGGCTGTTTATTGATTTGCACCCGATTCTCCGCGTGTTCGTCAGATTCCCAGTTTTCGCCGTCCAACCTGAGGAACATAAACTCTCGAAAGTCTCCGCCGTTGACCCGGCCGTCCCTGGAGGAAAAAACGCTCAAATAGGGGCAGTGCCATACGAGCCGTGCAGTGGGCAGGCTCATGGTATGGAAGGTAAGGGTCATGCCGTCCCTGATGGGAATTCCCGCCGTGGCGTCCGAGCGCCAGCCGTCGATCTGAATGTTAGGAACGTCCCCTTGGGGACAATCCTTAATGAAGCTGATTTCCTCCGTGATCCGGGGAATATAGTCCGGGGGCACGGCGTTTTCGTCGTTTTCCACCGCGACGCCGCTGATGGTGCATCTTTCCCCAGAGATGGAAAGATACAAGAATCTTGAATTGTCGGGCAAGGCCAGGATGAACTGCCGCGTCGTCCCTTCGTCTGAAATCCGGATCAGCGCGTGATCCTTGTATTTGACCGCTTCCACGTCGTACCGCTTTTCGTATTCCGAGCAAGCAAAGCTGGGATCATGCCGCGTGATTTGCGATTCTGTTTTCCTCACGCCGCCTTCCAGCAAGGTTCCATCGAACCGGATGCGGGCATACTCAAAATAGAGCACGTCCTTGTTGTTCTCTTCGCCCGGGTGCACCTTGCCATCCAGCGAATCGAACACGATCAGGGAGGGCAGCCCTTCCCTGCCGGGCCCGTTTCCGTCCGGCCGGCTGAACATGTGGATATGAACAATCCTGTTCTTGACAGCGATCCCTTCCGTACAGTCGTGATAGACTGTTTCGCAGCGCAGGGAAACGCCGGGCTGCAAATTTGCGCCCGTTTCCATTTCGCTCATCCGGTATTCTTCGTCCAGATCGAGCAGATGGATCATGGCTTTCGCGAATTTGGGGTCAAACTGCGTTTCCATTCCCTTGACCAATTCTTCCCGCACGATATGCTGGGGAATGGCTTTGCGGTAGCTTCTGTTGGACGTCATGGCGTCGTAGGCGTCGGCCACTGCGATGATCCGGGCGATTTCGGGGATTTCTTCTCCTTTGAGGCCCTCCGGATACCCTTTGCCGTCGTAACGCTCGTGATGATGCCGGGCAGCGATGCACAAATCAGGCGCCTGCCGGATGCTGGAAAGGATTTGTCCGCCGATCACAGGATGATTCTTGATCTGAACATACTCGCTTTCCGTCAGTTTTCCTGTTTTGCTCAGGATGCTGATGGGGATGCCGATTTTGCCCACGTCGTGCAGCAGCGCCGCGAAATAGATGTTTTCGCATTCTTCACTGGATTTGCCCACGTCTGCGGCGATTTTTTTTGAATACTCCGCTACGCGATGGGAATGACCGTTGGTGTATTTATCCTTGGCGTCGATGGCGTTGGCCAGCGCTTCCGCAGTTTCTTCAAACAAGGCGTGAATTTTTTTCTGTTCTTCTTTGTAAAAGTTGATTTCAAGGCGCTCCGCGTATGCCAGCGCGCTGTTCATATCCTTCAGCGCGAAAATATACAGCAAGCCGACCGTCACCGCCAGCGTCAGGTTGATCAGCGACAGACCGTATAGGAAAAACTGAATCGCCGCCGCAATCAGCGGCATGACAGTATACAGCATGAGTGAAAACCAGACGTTACGGCTCAGGCGATTTCGGAATTGCAGGATTACCGTCAGTTGGATCGCCAAGATCAGGATAGTGTAACAATCCATTTCTTATGAAAAAAATGACGGCTGAATTGACTGCGGCATTAGAGCCTTGCGGGCAGATGGACGTCATGCTATAATGTCTGTCACGCTGACGGTGATGCTGGCGTTTTTCGCGCTGACCATGGTCATCGTGCTGAACGGCAGCTTCTATGGTTTAGCTGCACGGGGGCTTTCCTGCGGATGGGCGCAGGGCCGGAAGGCGGCACGGAAGCAGCAATCGTTATTCCCAAATAATGTTCATGCAAAGAGGGGGATAAAGCGCAATGCGAGTTTTCGTCATAGACGATGAGCCGAACGTTCTGGAAGCCCTGCATGAAGCCATCGGTTCAGCCGCACCGGGCGCGGAAATATTTGATTTCTGCCGGGGACAGGCGGCTTTGGAGGCGTCGGCGAAGAAGGTTTTTTCTCCGGACGTGGTTTTTTCCGATATTCAGATGCCGGATATGAACGGCCTGCAGCTTGCCGCCGCCATGAAAAAAACCGCGCCGGACGCACGGATCTTGTTTATCACTGCCTATTCCCAATACGCACTGGAAGCGTGGAAGCGCCACGTGCACGGGTATTTGATGAAGCCCGTGACAGCGGACGATATTCGTGACACGCTGGACAATCTGCACATGCCGCCCGCCCCTGTTCCGCAGGATTAGCTGCGCGTCCAGTGCTTCGGGCATTTCGAGGTTTTCTGGCACGACCGGCCCGTGATCTTCATGCGGAAGCAAAGCAAGGAGCTTTTCGCTTTCCTGATCGACCGGGAAGGATCGGCCTGCACCTCCGAAGAAATCGCGGCGGGCCTGTGGGAAAACGAAAGCGACATGAAAGCGGCGGGAGAACGCATCCGAAAGATCATCAGCGATTTGAAGGCGACGCTTCAAAAAAATTGGAATGGAGGACGTATTGATCCGGCAGCGGCGGCAGCTGGCTGTCCGCCGGGATTTAATCGACTGCGATTACTACCGCATGCTGGAAGGCGATATGACCGCCGTGAACGCCTATCGCGGGGAATACATGGCGGATTACAGCTGGGCGGAGCTGACGGCTGGGCGGATGCATTTTCAATACAAGCGGTAATCATACGGAACCGGCATCACGCGATGCCGAAAAATGAAAACGGCTTTTTTCAGCAATTTATAAAATTTTGGAAAAAATCCACTGTTTTTGTCACGTTTATGGACGCTTTTTGTGATATAATAATGATGGATAATTGTATGGTTGGCAGCGATTACCATTATCCCTTGTGCTCAAACGAATCCTCGCATCGGAAAAAGTCCGCTGTTCCGTTTCGGGGACACCCTGACCGTCTACTGTCTGAAGCCACCAATGACGAACGGACGTTACGTATTCAGACACAGAAGGAGGAAGACCATGAACAAAAATGCTGTGAACTGCCTAAAAAAATCGCTTGCCCTGCTGCTGGCGCTCTGCTCCGTCATTTTTCTGCTTTCTCCGCTCCCGGCGCTGGCGGCAGCGGCCCCCGTGGGCTATATGCCCGGCGTAACGGAAGAAATGACGGATTCGGCCTTCTGGTCTGATCTGACGGGCGACCCAGACGCGCTGCTGGCCAGGTTGGAGGACATCGCCCGGATCAACGCCGCCGCAATCGCCGGAAAAGGCACAAACCGGCGGGATATGAAAAATCTGAAGGAAACCTACAACGGCGTTTCCAAGAGAGAATCGCTGAAAAAAAGCATCCAGGCGGACGCGGATTACTATTTGGGCTGGGTCTGGGACCAGAACGGGAAAAAGCTGACCCAGGAGGACTTTGACCTCATCATCGCGAACGCGACGGACCCCAACGCCGCGGAAGAAATGCCCGTACGCTGGGGGATCGCGGTAAACCGCACCGAGCTGATCACCTTCCCCTGGGACGGACAGATTTTAGACGATCCCATCGACTTTGATTTCGACTACCAGCCCCTGGTAGGTATCCGGGTAAATGAGCCGGTGGCGGTTTATTCCACCTCAGTAGACGGCAAATTCTTCCAGATTTCCACCTCCTGCTGCACGGGCTGGGCGCGGGCGGAAGACATCGCCATCTGCAAGGACAAGGAAGAATGGCTGTCCGCCTGGGATATACCGGCGGAAAAGCGTCTGGTATTTTGGGGTGACAAAATGTATACCGATTACTCCAAAACTGCCGCGGAAACCGTTTGCCGCCTGATCACCATGGGCACCGTGCTGGAGCGGATGGACGAAATGGACCCGGACGCCTTGGTGATCAACCGCCTGCCGCTGCGCAACTACGCCGTGTATCTGCCCATTCGGAACGAGGATGGCAGCTACGGCAAAACCCCGGCCCTCATCAACGGCCGGGAACGGGTGAGCGAGGACTATCTTCCCCTGACAGCCCGGAATCTGGCCATGGTGGCGCTGACCTCCTTAGGCGACGCTTACGGCTGGGGGGCGGGCCTGAACAATGAGGACTGCACCAGCCTGAACCATTCCATTTTCTGCTGCTTCGGCCTGGACCTTCCCCGGAACGGCACCTGGCAGTGGCTGCTGGATTTCCCCAAAGCGGATATCACGTATTACACCTTAGAGGAAAAAGAAGCGCTGCTGGACGCGCTGCCCATGGGCACGCTGCTCAATTTCCCCGGCCATCAGATGATGTTCCTGGGCAAAACTGCCGGGGAATACTATGTGGTGAGCACCGTCAGCAGCATCATGAGCCCCTACAGCGGCAAGCGTCAGCGCACCCGCGACGTGCAGATCAATACCCTGGACATCAGGCGGGCCAACGGAAAAACCTGGATGCAGGCGCTGAACAAGGTGTATGTGCCGTGGCAGTACCTGAACGAAGGGGAAGAAGCCGCGCTGTGCGAATTGCCCGCGTATCATGAAGCCACGGCGTTCTGCCTGGAAAAGGGCCTGATGGACGCCTATTCCACCGGTTATTTCCTCCCGGAACGCCCGGCGGCCATCGCCGAAGCCGTGCAAATGCTGTGGCGCATCGCCGGAAAGCCGGAACCGGATATGACCCAGGAAGGGTTTGCGGATGTCGCCAGCGGTTCGGAATATGAAAAAGCCGCGCTGTGGGCCAAACAAAGGGGGGTGTATACCGGGATGGACGGAAAATTTCAGGCAAACGCGAGCCTGAGATGGGATGCCGCGAAAACCATGGCCGAAAACTTACTGCATGAAGATGTGATGGCTGATCAGCCGAAAGCGGACGCGGCCATGACCCGGGCTGAATTGGCGAGCATTGCTCAGCCCGTCAGCGAAGCGTGGGCGGCGCGGCATCCGGCGATGCCCGACAGCCCCTTCGGCACGGCAAGCGCCAATGCGCCGTATTACGCAAAGCCCTGCAACGAGCGCCTGGCCTCCCTGCCGGAAGCGTTGATGAAGCTTGCGGAGGGCGGCTATTCCTGGGAATATGAATACGCGGCGGATAAGCCCGCCTACGCGCTGACCCTGATGGATTACGCGAATATTTATTCGTTCATCCACACCCATGACCTTGATCCGGCGGTTGTGCGTCAGGTGCTTTCGGACGCAAGCCTCATGGTGCACCGCAAAGCGTTCACGGAGGAAGAAATCGACCTGCTGCTGGGCGGCGATCAGGCGGCGGCTATGGCGCATTTCGCGTCCCCCAGCACCATCGTGATCGGTGAAAAGGGCTACAGCGAAAAATGGATGTACGATCATCCTATCGAACAATGGGCGGCTGAGGGCATCACACCTGAAATGGTAATCGCCGTGCAGGAGCATTACTGCAATCCCCTCTTTACCCAGAAGGCGGCAAAGGCGTTCAGCCAGAAGCTGTATTATTTCACCGGCGTCCTGACACCGGTCAGATTGGGACAGTGGAATGCCGGAGAGGTAAAGCCGGACGGTTCCGTGGCTGAGGATACGGAAGAAACCGGCGTCATGCTGGACGTGATCGAATTCTGCCAGTATCCTGATTATCCCACCGGCTGCGAAAGCGTGTCCCTGTATATGCTTTTGAATTATTACGGCGTGGACGTGACGGTGGATCAGATTTACGATCTGCTGCCCATGGGCGCGCAGCCCTATGACGATGAAAACGGCGTGCGCCGCGGAGCGAACCCGGAGCGAGAATTTGTGGGCGATCCCCGGAGCGAATACTCCTATGGCGTCTTTAACGAGCCCATTGCAAAAGTGGCGGAGCAGTTCATGCCAGGTGCCCAAACAAAGCAAGGCGCGTCTATCGACGAGATCAAAGCCATTCTGGATACCGGCAATCCGGTGTTGGCTTGGTATGTGTCCGCGCCCATGCGGGACATCATGTACCGGTGGAGCTGGATCGATGAAAACGGGGAAACGGTCTTCTGGCCGGGCGGCGAACACGCTGTCGTTATCTGCGGCTATGACGGCACTTCCATCACCTACCGCGATCCCAACGCGGGCACGACGGTGGTGATCGACGGGGATACCTTCCGAAAGAGCTTCGATGCGCTTGGCGGCAGGATCGTTTACTACACAATTCAATCAGAGAAATGATGAAGGGATGCGCTATGAAAAAGAATTTTTGCGGGTTTGTTCTAATCCTTCTGCTCACGGTTATCATTTGTCCTGCTCATGGAGAAGGCGTGTCTCTGAGTGTGGACCCCACAGGACGTACAAAGGGATTCTCTACCGTACTGTACGATAACAAAAACGGATTGCCGACCTCTGAAGCGAACGCCATCGCCGAAACCAGCGAGGGCTTTATCTGGATCGGCAGCTATGCCGGTCTGATCCGCTATGACGGCAATACCTTTGAGCGCGTGGGCTCAACGTGCGGCGTTTCCAGCATCAAGTGCCTGTATGTAGACAGCCGGGACCGGCTTTGGATGGGCACTAACGATAATGGCGTCGCTGTGATGGAAAAAGGCGAGTTTCGGTTCTGGGGGAAAATGGACGGCATGAAATCCACCCATACCAGGGCCATTACTGAGGATGAAAACGGAAAGATCTATATCGCCACCACCTGCGGCATCGCCGTCATTGACAAGGATTATAACCTGACCATGCTGGAGGATAACCTGATCGCGGAAGCCAATATGCGCTTCATGATCATGGGAACCGATGGGCTGATCTACGGCCTCACAAACCTGGGCGATATCATGACGCTTCAGGATGGCAGGGTGCTCAACTACATCCCCAACGGAGAAAACACGGTTACAGGCGCTGTCGGCGCGTTCTATCCCGACATGAATGAACCGGGGAAGGTCTATATGCAGACCATGAATTATTCCTTCTGTCAAGCCCGGATGGGAGATGCGCTGACAGATGTCGTGGAGATCGACATTCAGCCGCTGTCCACGGTGCAGATGATTTCCAATATTGACGGCAAGCTGTGGATCTGCGCCTCCAACGGCATCGGGTATGTGGAAAACAATGAATTCCATCTATTGGAAAATCTGCCCTTGAACAACAGCGTGGGCGGCGTGATGATGGACTACCTGGGCAATCTCTGGTTCACTTCCACCCGCCAGGGCGTCATGAAGATCGTACCGAACCAGTTTTCCGATCTGTTCCAGCGCTTCGATTTGCCGAAAAATGTAGTCAATACCACCTGTATGATCGAAGATAAGCTGCTGATCGGCTCGGATACGGGACTGATGGTGCTGAACGAAAACGGCCTGGTGTCCAGCCTCCCGCTGACAAAGGCTGTCACGGCATCCGGAGAAGACCTGGAAGCGGATGATTTGATCCAGCTGCTCAGCGGCTGCCGTATTCGTTCCATCATTCGGGACAGTCAGGATCGGGCGTGGATTTCCATCTGGCGAAAGCTGGGCCTGCTGCGCTATGATCATGGCGAAGTGGTAGTATTTACCCAGGAGGACGGCTTTCCGTCTCTCAGTCTGCGCGCTGTTGCCGAAAAAGAGGATGGCAAAATGCTTGTGGCGTTGGCCGGCGGCGTGATCGTCATTGAAGGGGATCGCGTGATCGCCTCTTACGGAGAAAAGGAAAGCATCACAAACACAGAAAGCCTCTCCGTGACGGAAGGATTGAACGGGGAAATCGTGCTGGGCAGCAATGGCGGGGGCATTTATATCGTTGATGATTCGGGCGTGACGAACATCAATGTGGAGGATGGCCTGCCTTCGGACGTGGTACTGCGCGTCAAGAAGGACACAAAGCATAACGTGGTCTGGATCGTTTGCAGCAGCGCCATCGCATACATGACGCCCGATCATCACATCACCACGATTCAAAAGTTTCCCTACACGAATAACTTCGATCTTTACGAAAACAACCACGGGGATATGTGGGTGCTCAGCAGCAACGGCATCTATGTGGTGCCTACAACAGAACTGCTGGCCAACGGCGAAATCAATCCTGTTTATTACAGCCTCGCCAACGGCCTGCCCTGCATTGCCACAGCAAATTCCTACAGCGAACTGACCCCGGAGGGCGATTTATACATTCCTGGCAGCACCGGCGTGTGCAAGGTCAATGTGGATCAGCCGTTTGAGGATGTCAATGATTTGAAGGCGGTTGTGCCCTACGTGGAGGCGGACGGGACGCGCATTTATCCGGATGGAAGCGGCGCGTTCACAATCCCGGAAAACACGCAGAAGCTCACCGTTCCCAGCTTCGTATTTAATTATTCCCTGAGCAATCCTCAGGTGAGCTACCAGTTGGAGGGCTTTGAACGCCAAAGCACCACCGTCAGCCGCAGCGATATGGTGCCCATTGACTTTACCAACCTTCGGGGCGGCACCTATCATTATGTGATGCAGCTAAAGGACGCCATGGGCCGGGGCAACAAGGAAGTTTCCGTGCAGATCACCAAGGAAAAGGCGTTCTATGAGGAAATTTGGTTTTACATCGTGGCGGGCCTGTTTCTGGCATTCCTTTTAGCGGAAAGCGTAAGGCTCTATGTTCGGAAAAAAACCCGCGCAATGGAAAAAAAGCACCAGGAGACCATGACCTTTGTACGTGAAATCACGGAAGCATTCGCAAAAGTTATTGATATGAAGGACCGCTATACCAACGGCCACTCCTTCCGCGTGGCACAATATACCACCATGCTGGCGAAGGAGTTGGGGTATGACGAAGAGACGGTGGAGAAATACTATCGCATCGCGCTGCTGCACGACATCGGCAAGATTGGCGTTCCTCCCGAAGTGCTGAACAAGCCCGGCAAGCTGACGGACGAAGAATTTGATATCATCAAGTCCCATACCTCCCAGGGCTATGAGGCGCTCAAGGAAATCAGCATCATGCCGGAACTGGCGATTGGCGCGCAGGCCCATCACGAGCGTCCCGACGGCAGGGGTTATCCCAATCATTTGATGGGGGACGCAATCCCCCGTGTGGCGCAAATCATTGCCGTGGCGGATTGCTTTGACGCCATGTACTCCAACCGTCCCTATCGCAATCGTATGAATTTTGACAAAGTGGTCTCCATCATCAAAGAAGTGGCCGGCACACAGCTCGCCCCGGATGTGGTGGAAGCTTTCGTTCGGCTGGCAGAAAGAGGAGAACTCCGCGCCCCCGACGATCATGGCGGCGGCTCTATGGAGACGGTAGATAATATACGAAAGAAAGCGGAGTGAAGAAGATGCTGAAAAATGGCTTGATCCTTGCGCTTTGTCTGCCGCTTCTTTTCTGCGCCGGATGATAGGCGGAAGTTTCCGAAAACAGTCAGTCTCTTTCTCTCACCGGCGCGGGCAGCACCCGGGAATTGGGCGGCTGCGCGGCGAAGGACGGAAAAACGGCGAAGCGGGGCGTGCCGCTCCGCACGGCCAAGCTGGTGAACGCCACTAAGGACGATATGAAAAGGCTGCTCTCGGTCTATCATCTGGCCGCGGACGTGGATTTTCGGGGCGACGACGAGGTGGAGAGAGCGCCCGACCCGGAGCTGGAGGACGTGAAATACCTGAATATTCATATTTTTGACCAATGAATACAACGCAGCCCTGAGCGCTGAGGAACGGGAATACCTGATCGAAAATGGCGTCGGGGAAGATGAACTGGCAACGTTCATGAAAACCATGGATCAGGTATTCCCCGAGTTCATGGAAAACGCCATCCAATGGATGACCGTAGCCTGCGGTTCGCCCCTTGGCTATATCATCCAGGAATTAGGCGTGACGGAAGCAGAGATTCAAGCGCTTCGGGAAAAGTTTCTGGAATAAAACGATTCAATGCATAGGCAGAAGTTTAGGATGTCAAGTTCACCATCATAATCCATACGAGGAGTGAGAGCATGATTCCCATTGAACAAATCATTCAAAGAGCAGACATGATCCGCTGCGCCCTGTGCCAGAACGCTCCCTGCGATGCGGTCTGTGAAAAGGTGAAGCCCGCCGGTTTGCTGCGGAGCGTGTGGTTTCAGAATGAGCAATGCGCCGCCCAAAGGCTGCCGGAACAGAATTCGTGCATTACCTGCCCCGCTCCCTGTGAGCGGGCCTGCGTCCGGGCGGGAGAGGTGTCCATCCGGGACGTGGTCAACCGCCTGTATTATCAGGTGAAGCCGGAATGCGAAACGCCGATTCCGGAAGATGAAGATCGGCTGAAATGCGACCTGTGCGGCATCCCGCTGGAGAATCCCTTCCTGCTGTCCTCCTCTGTGGTGGCCAGCACCTACGATATGTGCGCCCGGGCCTTTGCAGCGGGCTGGGCAGGCGCGTGCTTCAAGACCATCTGCACCCTGGACAGTCACGAAGCCTCTCCCCGTTTTTCCGCTATTTCCGGCAGCGACGGCAGCATCGTCGGCTTCAAGAACATCGAGCAGCTTTCCGATCACAGCGTGGCGGAAAACATGGAAGTCTTCCGCAGGCTGAAAGCCAACTATCCCTCCAAATTCATCCTTGCCTCCATCATGGGCCAGAACGAAGCGGAGTGGGGCGAGCTGGCAAGGCTGTGCGAGGAAAACGGCGCGGACGCTGTCGAGCTCAACTTCTCCTGCCCCAACATGGCGGAAGGCGGCCTGGGCAGCGACATTGGCCAGGTGCCGGAGCTGGTGGAGCGCTTCACCCGCGCGGCGAAGCAAGCCTGCCATATCCCCGTGCTGGCCAAGCTGACCCCTAACGTGGCGAATATGTCCCCGGCGGCGGAAGCGGCATTGCGGGGCGGTGCGGACGGCCTTGCCGCCATCAACACCATCAAGTCCATCGTGGGCGTGAATCCCCACACCTATGTATCCGCCCCCTCCGTGCGCGGTCAGAGCGCTGTGGGCGGGTACAGCGGCAACGCCGTCAAGCCCATCGCCCTGCGGTTTGTGGCCGAGCTGGGCCATAACCCGAATTTGAAAGGGATGCACCTTTCCGCCATGGGCGGCGTGGAAACCTGGATGGACGCCCTGGAATTCATCCTGTTGGGCAGCGGTTCTATTCAGGTCACCACCGCCGTGATGCAGTACGGCTATCGGATCATCGACGATCTGAAAGCGGGCCTGAACCTGTATCTGGCTGAAAAAGGTTTCTCCAGCGTGAAGGAGGCCATGGGCTTGGGGCTGGATTCCCTGAGCGCCACCACCGACGTGCTGGAGAGGGACACCGTGATTTTCCCGCAATTCATCCGGGAACGCTGCATCGGCTGCGGACGCTGCGCCATCTCCTGCGCGGACGGGGGTCATCAGGCCATCCGCCTGGATGAAAACCGCCGCCCGGTGCTGAACGGTAAAAACTGCGTGGGCTGTCATTTGTGTATCCTGGTCTGCCCCCAGCGGGCCATACAGCCTGGAAAGAAGCGGATCAGCCGGAAGACGGAGCGGTAATCCGTATGGCGAAGGACAACCGGCAAAACGATCAATACTGATTTTTATGTCGCTCCCACCGGCGAGCAGTGTGCTATCATGAACACTCGCATTTCACATGACGAATGAGCAGGTTCGAGTGAACGATAAGCTGCTTAGGCATAGTGACAAACGCAAGGAGACGAGACCATGCACCAAAACCAAAAGATGCTGCTCAAGCTGGCTGGCGTAATCGCCCTGGGAATCCTTCTGGATGCTGTACCGTGGCTGCTGGAAGACTTTTTCGGGCTTTACCTCCCCGCCCTGTTTACCGGCACCATACTGGTGACAATTCTTTGCAGCGGCTTTCCGGGCATGGTTTCGGCCACCGGCTCCGTCCTGCTGCGGTATGCGCTCATCGGATTCATGGGAGGCTTTGAATACGCGAACCTGGAAGCGCCGATTTACTGGGTTTTGTATGGCGTTCTGATCGCGCTGCTGCTCCACCAGTTCATCCGGCGGGAATGGCATCGGAAGCCCTGGAAAATCCTGATCGTGATTTTGACCTTTTCTCTGCTGATCTGGATTCTGGATTTGATCCTGCCGATTGTAATCACAGGGTATTACACGGAAGCCGATGAAAGCAAGCTCGCGGAGATCGGCGAGAGGCTGTCGAGGCAATTCTCGCCGGGCAGGCTGCCCGCTATTCTGGAAGATCTGTGGAATAAGCTGCTGTGTATTTCGGTTTCTACTGCGGTCGCGCTCGCCGTCTATCATCTGTTCCCCGGAAATCGCAGAAGAGACTTCCGGAATGCCTCCTGGATGCAGGAGCCGCTGCCAGCGGAGGCGCTCAGCAAAATCCAGGCGGAACGGAAGGGCTACGGTCATTCCCTGAAATCCAGGATCACCCTGCTGCTGGTCGTCGCGCTCTGTTCCTGCACCGTCATGATAGCGATAGTGGGCCTGAGAAATACATCGGATTTGACGGAAGAAGGCTATTACCGCGTGCTCAAACAGGCGGGCATTTACGCGGAAACCCTCATTCCTCCCGAAACCGCAGCGGAATATATGGAGCTGGGCTTGGAAGCGGAGAACTACGAACAGACCCGGACGCTCCTGCGGCAATATGTTTTACACACCGACAGGCTTTCCAGACTGGCCGTCCTGCGCATCGCGGACGGCGAATGCGACGTAATCCTGGACGCGCCGAAGGAAAGCGCGGCACAGGACTTCGGCGAACCCTTCGGAGATGAATTGGTCCGTGAAGACCTGGGGGATATGCCCCTTGAATACCTTGACAACTGGTCTGTTTATGACTATCCGAGTGTTGGCGACCGTGTTTACGCGGTGCTTTGGCCGATCCTGGACGACGAGGGCCTTCCGATTCTCATCGTGCTTTCTGAAATCCGGGTGCCCGGTGTTTCTGAAAATACGATCCTGTTTGTGCTTCGGATCGTCATTGAGTTTTCCGGCTTCTTCATCCTGCTGATTTCGTTTGGAACGTGGCTGTCCCGCTATTACATGATCTATCCGATTGTAAGCATGTCGGATCAGGCGAAGCGGATTTCCGCGAATCTGGATGATATAAGCCGCCTGGACGAGAACATCGGGATGCTCCAGAAGCTGGACATCCATACGGCGGATGAAACGGAAACCCTGTACAAGGCCGTCTGCCAGATGGCTCGGAGTGTTTCCGGGCGAATGAAGGACATACAGAGCCTTTTTGAGGAGACGGTCATGGCGCTGGTCAACGCCATCGACGCGAAGGATCAGTATACGCACGGTCATTCCTCCCGTGTCGCGGCCTATTCCCGCCAAATCGCCGAGCTTGCGGGAAAGGATGAAAAGGAAAGCGAAGAGATCTATCTCTCCGCCCTGCTGCACGACGTCGGGAAGATCGGCGTCCCGGAAGCGATCATCAACAAGAAGGGCCGCCTGACGGACGAAGAATTCGCGGCCATCAAGCAGCATCCGGTAATCGGTTATCAAATCCTGAAAGGGATCAAGGAGTATCCTTATCTGAGTGTCGCGGCGCATTACCATCACGAGCGTTATAACGGCAGGGGCTACCCGGAGGGGCTGAAGGGCGAGGAAATACCCGAAATCGGAAGGATCATCGCCGTGGCGGACGCCTACGACGCTATGACCTCCAACCGCAGCTACCGCAACGCCATTCCCCAGCACATCGTCCGGGAAGAACTGGTCAAGGGCATAGGCACGCAGTTCGATCCCGATTTCGCCAGGATCATGA
>JAFXMP010000251.1 GCA_017530275.1 Clostridia bacterium
CAGCGCCAGCGGCCCTTGGTAATAGGGATTTACGTTCAGGGATTCGGGATCAAAGGAAATCCACCATGTCAGGCAGGTTGTGGTCAGATTTTTGGAAAGCAAGTCCGCGCACAGCAGATCAGCCATTTCCTTGAAAACCAGCTTCCCTTCCTCATATTTGTAAGGCCGTGACAGCACCTGGCCTGTGCTTAGACTGTGTCCTTCCGTTTTGTATCCTTTGATATCCCGCATGGTGGTAGGTTCATAACCCCAGGCGTGATCGATCAGCAATTCTGCGTTGATTCCAAACATTTTATAAAGCAAATCTTCATTGTTAAGCGATACGGCGGCAATATCGCCCATGGTATACATAGCCCTGCTTTGCAATCGTTTGGCTGTTCCGTAACCGATCTGCCAGAAATCCGTCAGTGGCTTGTGCGTCCATAATTGCACGATATAGGATAGTTCATCCAGTTCCGCAATGCGCACTCCATCCTTGTCCGCTGTTTTCTTTTTCGCCACTATATCCATGGCGATCTTCGCCAAATACAGATTGGTGCCGATGCCCACTGTGGCAGTGATGCCCGTGCATTTGAGAACATCCCGGATCATGGTCATGGCCATGTAATGTGCGGGCGTTACGCCCTCTTTATCCGCTTCGGCCCGGTACAAATGGAGATAGGGTGCAGCGTCGATAAACACTTCATCAATGGAATAAACGTGAATATCCTCCGGGGCTACATAACGAAGATAAATCTCGTAAACCTTGGAACTCACCCGGATGTATTCGGCCATACGGGGCGGCGCTATGATATAATTCACCTTGGTATGGGTATAGGCTTCAAACATCCGAATCCGTTCCTTGGCTTCAAACAGCCGTGGACGGCTTGGCACACCGATCTTTTTCAGAGAGGGGCTGACGGCAAGACAGATGGTTTTATCCGTCCGGCTTTCGTCTGCTACCAGCAGATTCGTCGTCAAGGGATCAAGCCCGCGCGCCACACACTCCACCGAGGCATAAAAGGATTTTAGGTCCGAGGCAATGTATTGGCGCGTTACCATGCTTTGTCCCCCTTCCCGCAGAACATCCAGTTTCTGGAATTATTATCAAAAAAGCATTACAAGAACATTTGTTCTTATTTCGAGCTGATTATATATCAAAAGGGCATCGCTGTCAATGCCCTTTTGTTTCCAAATCCGTATTCGCGTTTTTGTACTGCCGGTGATATGATCTTTCCGAAAAGATGATTATCACAACACTGAACCGGTTCTCGCTCTCCTGATTAGCTTTACTTCTCATTCAAAGAATGAAGTAAAGCCAGATAGAGCTTTTTATCCGCATCGGTTAGTTTGTTCCAGTTGGAAAGCAAGTCGCGCTGTTCGGGGGTCAAGTCCGCCGCGTCCTCGCCCAGGAGCAATACTTCCAGGGTGATGCCTAACCCTTTGCAGATGGCTTCCAACGTCGGTATGGTCGGTTCTGTGCCCCGGTCGAACATGTTTCTGATGGTAGACCAGGAAACATTTGCTTCCTTGGACAATCTGTAGTATGTCCATCCTTTTTCCGCCATGAGCGCCAACAGCTTTTCTTTTACATCCATATGCTGATCCCACCTCAATCCATTCATATTGTATAGGAATTAAAGCATATGGAAAATATTAAATGCGGGTCATTAGCGCCTTGAAAATCTGCCGAATTATGTTATTTTTGGGTCGTATTTATGTGCTTTATGGGTTGATAATCCCTTCTTTCTTCTGTATAATGGGAAGCGTGAGGCGAGGGAAGGAAATGAGAGTGCCGATTACCGGATTTCCTGCTCCGTTTCGTCAAAAAGATCACTGTCGAAAAACTGTCTTACGGTGATTCCCAGCCCGTCGCAAATCTTTTTGATGGAAACGACGCCGGGATTCATGCTTTTCGCGTTCAGCATACTGTAGATGGTTGACGGCGCGATTCCCGCCATGTTTGCCAAACCATTGACGGCAATGTGTTTCTCTTTGCACAAATCCTGAATCCGGGCGGCAATCGCTTGCTTGGTATTCATTGGGAGACCATCCTCTCTGCGATTTATCGTATATTGCCATTGTAGGAAAATTTGCGATAAATCGTGTGGGATATATCCCAAATCGCAAAATCTATGATATAATTACGATATATCCCACAAA
Source organism: Clostridia bacterium (assembly GCA_017530275.1). Next base: position 2,143 of record JAFXMP010000251.1, read on the forward strand.
CGAGGTAAAAGAAGATGGAAAAGACGGGGACAGCCTACTTTGTCCAGCAGCCCAGGGTGGTCAATGACCTGATCGTATTGCACGATGTCGCCGATGAACGGCCCTATGAGGTCGTGAAGGAAATCCATTTGCAGGCCATTGACTTTGAGAACTTCATCACAGACATGACCGTTGACAGGCAATTCATTGAAAAGCACGCTGCGCTGTGCGAGGACGGCGAGATCAAGAAATGCCTGCTCATCCGCGGGCGTGACCCGGAATGTGGTATTCTGGTGCTGCCGGAAGCCAAATCCTATGTAGGCTGGGCAGCGTATGTCCGGGAATAAGGCGAGGCATAAAAAGAACGCGGGGAAATCGGTACTGATCCACCGGTTCCCCCGCGTTTTTTACTTGATCTGGCTCAGCTTCTCCATAAACTGCTTCTGCATCTCCCAAATACAGTTGAGTTTTTGCCTCATGTCCTGAAGATCAGCGTCATACACGCGGCCGGTGCTGTTTGCTTGCTTCGCCACCTGATTGAAATTGTTGCTGATGCTGCGCAGGTATCTGCTCATTTCCCGCAGGGCGGTATCGTCCATCTCCAGGATATATCCGTCAATCGCCATTTTCCGGATATAGGCTTCCCGGTTATCCGTATGGATTTCCTGCATCCGTTCATGAATCATGTCAAGCTGTTCAGGGGTGACGCGCACCAGAATCCCGATTTTCTTTTCGTCTTTCTTTTCCACGGTCAAATCATCTGCTCTTTCTTTCGGGCGGGCGTATGATTACCGTTAGAACGGGAAAGCGGCTTGCCCAACTGTTTCAGGATAGAAGGACGATGCTCTTTCTCCCTAACCATTTTCTGTTCCATTTGACGCTTCTGCATTTTCAGAACCTGATCCCTGGTGATCTTGGCGAACAGATTGAACAGGCCGGGATGCGAGCGCACAAGGAAATCCCGGCGCAGCGAATCGTCCTGTTCATTTCCGTGGGGTACGGGAACCTTGGTTGCCCACTGAACGTTATGCTGGGAGATACGGCCATCGTCGCGCAAAAGCTGGATGGAATTGGCAATAACGTACATTGTACGATCCGTACCAAACCTTCTCAAAACACCATCCGGCGCGTTTCCCGCCAAGTGGAATCCGTCAAAATGATCGCCGATGGCTTTATCAATGGCATCCCTGCACGCTATGTCGCAGCGGTGGGAATCCCAGAAAGGAATGGTCTCGCCGTTGTCTAAGGCGTATTGATACGGTTCCTGGTATACCGGCGTTTCCCGAACGGCGTTTTCCTCGATTGCTTTCCGTGTCTGTACGGCAAATTCGTCCAGCTTGACGGGGTGGCTGTGAATGTCCCAGGCATAGCGCCTTTCGGCAGGGTCTTCCGTCGCAGCGGGTTCAACCTGAACCATCTGCGCCCAGGCCAGATTTTCCCGGCTGAACCTTCCGTCCATGGCGTGAAGCTGTAAGGCATTCGCCAGAACGAACA
>JAFXMP010000252.1 GCA_017530275.1 Clostridia bacterium
CAGGCGGCGGCGTGTACGCCGCCGAGGAGCGGCCATGCCGCTTCCTCTATCAATTTCTGGCCGAAAAATGTGCGTTTTCAGTATCTTTTGATGCTGAAAACGCCATTTTTCAAGAAATTGATGCGTCGAATGAAAGGACGGTTTTCCGGCCTTTCATTCGCAGCGTGTCGAAAATTCTTTTTCGACACGCTGCGCAGCCGACGCTTTTAACAAGCGTCCGGCTGCATTTTTATACGAAGGCGTTCTGCTCTGGGTCGTAGTGGTAATCGATGGTGGCCAGCACGGCTTCGACTTCTTTGCGGCTGCAATCCATATCCTCGCACAGGCTGTCCAGGCTGGAAAAACGGTCTCGAAGCTTCATATTTACCACGCTCAGCAGCATGTAGGGGTCCTGGGGCAGATATGCCATGGCTATTTCGCTCCCTTCGCGCCGTCGGCGGCGTTCAAGGTCAGGCCGTCGTAGGCGATGATGAAGCCGGGGGTGATGCGCTGGATATCCGCAAAGGTGGTGTAGCCGTTATGGGAAAAGTGGCTGGCAACGAACAAGGTGCTTTCGTCTGCCGCGCCGATAGCAATCATCTTTTCCCGCATGCTCAGGCAGCCTTCGCTGGTCATATGGCCCACCCAGCGGTTGTAATCGTAGTGCCAGGAGCCGCCGGTGCAGTCCAGAGAAACTAAATCCAGCCGTCTGCCGGAAAGGTACGCCATGTTGGCTTCGGTGAATTCGCAGGTATCATGGGCGTACAGGATGCGCTGCCCGTCCTTTTCGATCAGGTAAATCAGCGCTTCCTCCGCCCGGTAAATCGTGCGGCCCAGGAATTGTACGGGAAACGTTTCGCTGGTCCTGCTCTGGCAGTGCAGCCCTTCCAGAGCCGTCACCTGATAATCGCCGATGGCCGCCGTTTCAAAGGGGATCATCCGCTGAAAGGCTAAGCAATGGGAGGGATGGTCCGTGAAACGCTGGATGCATTGACCTGTCCGTTCATTTCCGTAAATGGTCAGGGTGCTTTGGGGTTTTTCGCCGTCCTTCTGGTAACAATAGCCGGGAATGCGGAATTCCATTTCGTCGGGGATCAGGTGGTCCGAATGGCTGTGGGTGATCAGCACGCCCTGCAAGCCCATATAATCCAGGCCGTAGCGCTGCATATGGATGAAGGAATCCGGCCCAAAATCCAGCTTCAATTTCCCGTCGATGATGGCCCCGGATCGAGTGCGGATCTCTTTTCCGCCCGCTGTTCTGGCGGCGCGGCACACCGGGCATTGGCAGAACAGCGCCGGAATGCCCTCCGCCGCGGCGGTGCCCAAATACTGTAAAATCATGTCGTCTTTCCTTCTTTCTGGAGGAACGGTCAGTATCCGTCCCTTTTTCATTATATCAGAAGCCGGATTCCCGCGCAATCACCCAAAAACGTTCACGGATGGTCAAAAAAGTGAAAAAGCCATGAAAAAGAGCCCTGGAAGCGAGAAAAAAGGATTGACAAGTACGGCGGTTTGACGGTATAATAGCATTCGGTCACGATTGGAGTGATGTGCTTGCTGCTGGACATTTCCCGCGCGCTGCGCGCACCGGGGGAGGAAATCCCCTTCCTGCATCGTGACGCCATTCCGCCGCAGGAGATCTTCGGTGAAACGGTGGCGTTTTCCGATGTGACCCTGTCCGGTTTCCTGTGCTCGGTGGAGGATCACCTCCGCATCCGGGGCACGCTGCGCACAGTGGCGCACGGCCATTGCGCGGGCTGCTTACAGCCGGTGGATTATCCGGTGGAGGTTCCCTTCGATGAAACCTTCATCCGCGTAACCGCCCGCAATCCCCGGCCCGAGGATGAGAACGCCGAGGAAGAGGAATGGTATTATGAAGGCTCCAAGGTTGAGCTTTCCCATCTTGCGATGACGCTGACCCTGCTGGACCTGCCCATTCGTTTCGAGTGCGGCGACGATTGCCCGGTACTCAGTCAACTGCATTCGGAAGATGATGAAACAACGCATGCTTGCCAGAAGGACATGCCCGACCAGCATCCTTTTTCGGCATTGCAGCAATTGCTGACAAAGGATCAGGAGGTGTAATTATGGCTCTGCCCAAAGGAAAAGTATCCAAGGCCCGCGGCCGTTCCCGTCGCGCGAACTGGAAGCTGGAACTTCCCGCGATCGTCGAGTGCAAACAGTGCCACCAGATGAAGCTGGCGCACCGCGTATGCAAGCATTGCGGCTATTACGATGGCAAGCAGGTCATCGTGATCGACGAAGAAAAGAAGAACGCGTAAGACGTTCCGCCGAAAAGATGCCTGAATAGGCATTTTTTCGTAAGGATGGGTTTTACAGCATTGCCCGAAGAACGGAAGGAGTACGCTTTTCCCTTCTCCCAAAGAGAGGCGGCCCATGGCTGAAAGGCTGCCGGAGAACAAAAGCGGAAGGTCGTCCGGGAGGGCGGCGGGCGAATAGAGTAGCCCGTTCGGGTGCGCCCGTTACAGCGCTAAGAGGCGGCAATCCTGCGTTGCCGCGAAGCAAGGTGGTACCACGGGTCAATCCGTCCTTCGGGATAGATTGACCCGTTGTTTTTGCAAAGGCAGGAAAAAGGAAGTGAAAAAATGGACCAGTGGATTGTACCCGATTACTCCGCTGCCCATCCAGGGTTTACCGGCTTTTTAGGTATGATCCGGTTTGATAATCCCTGGGTGCTGATTTTTGCGGCGGCGCTGTTTTTTGGCAATATTCCCCTGAATACCCTGCTGCGGAAAAGCCTGCTGGATGAAATATGGATCAAGGTGATCCGCTGGGGTTATGTGGTCGTTTGCTTAATCATCATCTTTGTCATGGTGTTCATTATGATGGAGAACGGCAACTCCACCGGCGTTTACCTCATTCCCATCGTATGAGCGCTTTGCTTGAATGGAGACAAAAAAACAGGAGGGAATAATCGTGTCTGAAACCTTCAATATGGAAAAAACCTACAATCCCCAGGCCATCGAGAAGGAAACCTATGAAAAGTGGGAGGCTTCCGGGGCCTTCGCGCCGAAGATCGACAAAAGCAAAAAACCCTTCACCATCGTGATGCCGCCCCCCAACGTGACGGGCCAGCTTCACATGGGCCACGCCATGGACTGCACTTTGCAGGACGCGCTGATCCGCTATCACCGCATGAAGGGCGACCCCACCCTGTGGCTGCCCGGCACCGACCACGCCGCCATCGCCACGGAGGTGAAGGTGGTGGAAAAGCTGCGCAAGGAAGGGCTGACCAAGGAAATGCTGGGCCGGGAAGGCTTTTTGGAGCACGCCTGGGCCTGGAAGCGGGAATACGGCGGTCGCATCACCCGCCAGCTTCGCCGCATGGGTTCCTCCTGCGACTGGAGCCGGGAGCGCTTCACCATGGACGAGGGCTGCTCCAAGGCCGTGCGGGAAGTGTTCGTGCGGCTGTATGAGAAGGGCCTGATCTACCGGGGCTACCGGTTGGTCAACTGGTGTACCTGCTGCGGCACCGCCATATCCGACGCCGAAGTGGAATATGAGGAAAAGGACGGCAATTTCTGGCACATCCTGTACCCCGTGAAGGAAACGGGCGAAAAGCTGGAACTGGCTACCACCCGCCCCGAAACCATGTTAGGCGATACCGCCGTGGCCATCAACCCCGCCGATCCCCGGTATGCCCACCTCCACGGCTGCCACGTGATCCTGCCCCTCATCAACAAGGAAATCCCCATCGTGTGCGACGAGCACGCCGACATGGAAAAGGGCACCGGCGTGGTGAAAATCACCCCCGCCCACGACCCCAACGACTACGAAGTGGGCCAGCGCCACAATCTGCCCATCGTGCGGGTGTTCACCTATGACGGCCATATGACCGGCGCGGCGGACAAGGCCGAGGCCGACGCCATTTTCGCCGCCGGAAAAGCCTCCGTGAACGAGCCCGAGGTGCTGGACTGCGGCAAGTACGCCGGGATGACTACCGTGGAGGCCCGGAAAGCCATCGTGGCCGACCTGACCGAACTGGGCCTGCTGAAGGAAATCGAACCCCTCAAGCACGAGGTGGGCACCTGCTACCGCTGCCACAACGTGATCGAGCCCATGGTGAGCAAGCAGTGGTTCGTGAAGATGGAACCCCTGGCGAAACCCGCCCTGGAAGCGGTGAAAAAAGGCGACACCAAGTTCATCCCCGAGCGTTTCGCCAAAATCTACTATAACTGGATGGAAAACACCCGGGACTGGTGCATCAGCCGCCGTCTCTGGTGGGGCCACCGCATCCCCGCCTGGTACTGCCAGGACTGCGGCGAAACCATCGTGGGCCGGGAAGACCCCGCCGTGTGCCCCAAGTGCGGCTGCAAGACCCTTTCCCAGGACGAAGACGTGCTGGACACCTGGTTCTCCTCCGCCCTGTGGCCCTTCTCCACCCTGGGCTGGCCGGACAATACCGAAGACCTGCAATATTTCTATCCCACCACCACCCTGGTGACGGGCTACGACATCATTTTCTTCTGGGTGGCCCGCATGATGTTCTCCGGCATCGAGAACATGGGGGACGTGCCCTTTGAAAACGTGGTGATCCACGGCCTGGTGCGGGACGCCCTGGGCCGGAAAATGAGCAAGAGCCTAGGCAACGGCGTGGACCCCCTGGAGGTCATCGACCAGTACGGCGCGGACGCCCTGCGCTTCTCCCTGGTGATGGGCATTTCTCCCGGCAACGACACCCGCTATTCCACCGAAAAGGTGGAAATGGCCCGGAACTTCGCCAATAAGGTGTGGAACGCCAGCCGCTTCGTGCTCATGAACTTAGACGGCAGGGAAACCCTGGACGGCAAGGAACTGACCCTGCCGGACCGCTGGATTTTGAGCAAGTACAACGAGGCCGTGCGCCAGATCAGCAAGAATTTCGAGGAAGCGGAATACGGCTTGGCCGCCCAGAAGATTTACGATTTCACCTGGAGCGAGTTCTGCGATTGGTACATCGAGCTGGCCAAAGGCGGCCTGCTGGGGGACGACCTGAACCGCAAAGCCGCTGTGCGCGCCGTGTTGCAAACGGTGCTGTCGGGCCTGCTGCGCCTGCTGCATCCCTTTATGCCCTTCCTGACCGAGGAAGTGTACAAGAACCTGCCCGGCGAGGAAAACGCCTCCTGCATGCTGGCCGACTGGCCCAAGACGCTGGAAGCCTATGACTTCCCCGCCGAAGCCGCCCGCATGGAGGGTATCATGGACATGATCCGCTCCATCCGCAACCTGCGGGCGGGCATGAATGTGCAGCCCTCTCATAAGGCCCACCTGATGGTGCGCCCCGCCGAGGGCTGGCAGAACGCTTTCGACGGCACCGAAGTGTACTTTGCCCGTTTGGCCAGCGTGAGCGCCCTGACCCTGCTGGAAAAAGACGCGCAGATCACTGAAAAGACCGTCAGCGCCGTGTGCGCCGCGGGCGAATACTTCATCCCCCTGGGCGAGCTGGTGGACTTTGAAAAGGAAAAGGCCCGCCTCAACAAGGAACGGGACAACCTGCTCAAGGAAATTGCCCGGGCCGAAGGGAAACTCAACAACCCCGGCTTCGTGGCGAAAGCCCCCGCCAACCTGGTGGCCGCAGAAAAGGAAAAGCTGGAAAAGAATAAGGAAATGCTCACCGCCCTGGAAGCGCGCATCGCGGAACTGGGATAATACTATGCGCGGGGCACGGCCTGACAGTCAAGGCCGTGCCCCGCATTCGCTGAAAGAAGGGGATACCGTGGGTTCTTCCGGGCCGCATGATCGGATCATCCATGCGTTATGCAAGGAAATCCTGCTTCCCATGGGCGTGTTTCAAAAAGGCAGGTCCCGCTTATACCTGGATGATAACGGCTGGTACGTTACGATGATCGAATTTCAGCCTTCCGGGTTCAGCAAAGGCACCTATCTGAACGTGGGGCTGCATTTTCTGTTCAAGCGCGAAGATTGCTGGAGCTTTGATTATTCCGATGGGAATCCCCGGATCGGCGACCTCATCGTTTTTGAAAGCGAGGAGCAATTTGCGCGGGACGTGAGGCCCTATGTGGAGAAAGCCAGGGACTGTGCGCTGAAATATCGGGCATTCAGAGACGTCGTTCACGCGAAGGAAGTGATCCTTCGGAGAAAAGCCGTGCCCGGCTGTGCGCCGTGGATTCTGTATCATCAGGGGATGATTTGCCTGCTGGCGCGTCATGGGATGCGGGGAAGACATCTCTACAGGCAGTTTCTGAGAAACTGCAGCCCGCGTTTCAAACCCAGCGTTTTGGAGGCGGGCTATCCTCGAAGCGCGTTGGGAATGAACCATGATTCCGTCATGACGCTGATCCAGCAGAACAGAGCTTCTTTGCACAGCCTCCCTTCCATGGGGAAAATGCCATCGTTCAGCGAATTTGAATGATACGGCACACGGAAACTGCTTCTGCAATCGTGGAGTGGTTTTCGCCTGCTTTTGTATGCGACACGCCTCATTAAAGAGGGAGAAAGGGATTTGCTGGTATGCAGGTGACCGTCAAGGAATTTACGCTGAATATAGAAAAATATCTGACGCTGGTGCTGACTGAGGATATTTTGATTTTGAAAAACGGAAAACCAGTAGCTAAATTGGTCAATCCTAATATTTCAGCAGTCGATTCTATTTCCGGCGTTCTGGCGGGGAAAGTTCCTGCGGACATTGACCGTCATTCGTTTCGGGAGGAAAAACTGTTTCCACGTAAGGACTATATTTGCCGCCGCACGTTGAAAGAACGCGGTGAGGCATATGACGGGGAATTGAATCTTTCTGAGGAAATTGATTGGGGCAAACCGATCGGAAGCGAATTATGGTGATTCATTGACCAAACAGATTGAAGGAGACACTATGGCTTTTCATCATATTCCCGTTCTCCTGAACGAGGTGCTGGAGGCCCTGAATCCCCAGCCGGGGGAGACCTACGCCGACGGCACCTTGGGCGGCGGGGGGCACAGCGAGGAAATTTTGAAGCGCATGGGGGAAACGGGCACGCTCTACGGCATCGACCGGGACGAAGCGGCCATCGCCGCAGCCACCGAACGGCTGAAAGGTTATCCTGGCTTTCACGCCGTCCACGGAAATTTTCATGATGTGAAGGAACTGTTGCCCGGCGTTTCGTTGAACGGCGGGCTGCTGGACCTGGGCGTGTCCTCCTTCCAGCTGGACACCCCGGACCGGGGTTTTTCCTACCATGAGGACGCGCCGCTGGACATGCGCATGGACACAAGCCGGGGCATGACGGCGGCGGACTATGTGAACACGGTTTCCGAACGGGATTTCTGCCAGGCCCTGCGGGATTACGGGGATGAAAAATGGGCGGCCCGCATCGCTCAGATGCTGATGGAAAAGCGGGCGCAGAAGCCCCTGGAAACCACCGCCGACCTGGTGGCCGTGGTGGACGCGGCCATTCCCAAGGCCGTGCGCCGCAAGGACGAGGGCCACCCCGCCCGGCGCACCTTCCAGGCCGTGCGCATTGTGGTGAACGACGAGCTGGCCCCCCTGGAAAAAGCGCTGAACGATTGGGTGGACCTGCTCGTTCCCGGCGGGCGGCTGGCGGTGATCACCTTCCATTCCATCGAGGACCGGATCGTGAAGCTGGCCTTCCGCAAAATGCAGAACCCCTGCACCTGTCCCCCCAAGGCCCCCATTTGTATCTGCGGCAAGAAGCCTTTGGGAAAAGCAATAGGGGGAGCTGTCAAAGCGAACGAACAGGAATTAGCAGATAATCCCCGCGCCCACAGCGCCACGCTGCGGGTATTTGAGAAAGGATGGCCGGAACTGTGAGCACGCTCTATGTGGTCGCCACCCCCATCGGCAATCTGAACGATATGAGTCCCCACGCCATTGACACCCTGAAAAGCGTTTCTCTCATCGCGGCGGAGGATACCCGGGTCACCAAAAAGCTGACCAATCATTTCGGCATCGATACGCCCCTCATTTCCTGCCATCAGCACAATGAAAAGGGCCGCGCCCCGGAGATCATTGAACGGATGCTGACGGAAGATATGGACGTGGCGGTGGTCACGGACGCGGGCACCCCGGCCATTTCCGACCCCGGCGTGGCGCTGGTGCGGGCGGCGGCGGACGCGGGCATTCCCGTCGTCGCCGTGGCGGGGCCTACGGCCATGGCGGCGGCGGTATCTGTCAGTGGGTTTGATTTTTCCTCCTTCACCTTTTACGGCTTCCTGCCCCGGGGCAATACGGAGCTGAAAGAAAAGCTGCTGGACATCGGCCGCAAATCGGAAGGGGCCGTGTTCCACGAATCCCCCCACCGGATCAAGGCCCTGGTTTCCGCCATCCGGGACGCCCTACCGGGGGCCCTGCTCTCCGTCAGCTGCGATCTGACCAAGCTGCATGAATTGACCCTCCGGGGCACGCCGGAGGCCATCCTTGCCGCCCTGGAAGCCAACGAAAAGAGCGAAAAGGGCGAATACTGCGTGGTGGCCGATTTACGGGGCGTGACCTTGCCGGAGGAAAAGCCCACCGTGCAGGCGTCCCTGGAAGCCCGCCTCTTTGACTTGCTGCTGCAAGGCGCGTCACTTCGGGAAGCGGTTTCCACCTTAGTGGATGCGGGCGAAAAGAAAAACGCGGTCTATGCCGCGTCGCTGAGATTGAAGGAATATGTGGACGCCCGGTAACTATTCATGTAACTGGGGGAAACCATTCTTTGGGGGCCAAAGAATGGTTTCCCCCAGACCCCTTTCCAAGAAAGCCAGAAAAAACCCGAGTTATGGCGTGCTTAACTCCCGTTCCGCCCGGTTCAGGGCGGCGATGATCACCTGGTCCATATCGTAGTATTTGTATTCGCCCAGACGGCCGCCGAAGAGGACGGCCGTTTCTTTTTCCGCTAAGGCCGTGTATTGGGCGTACAGGGCTGCGTTTTTCACGTCGTTCACCGGATAGTAGGGTTCGCCGCTGGGCTGCCATTCGCTGGAGTATTCCCGGCTGATGACGGTTTTGGGCAGGTCGCTGCCCTGATCGTCCCTGCCGAATTCAAACCATTTATGCTCGATCACGCGGGTATAGGGCGTTTCCCGGTCGGTATAGTTGATCACGGCGTTGCCCTGGTAATTGGGCATATCCAGCACTTCCGTCTCAAAACGGATGGACCGGTATTCCAGCGCTCCCAGCCGGTAATCGAAGTACGCGTCGATGGGGCCGGTGAACACCACTTTTTCCGCCAGGGCGTTCCACTCCGCCCGGTTTTTCAAATAGTCCTCGCCCAGCCGCACTTCCACGCCTTCCAGCATGCGGCTGATCATTTTTGTGTATCCCCCGATGGGAATGCCCTGGTACAGAGCGTTGAAGTAGTTGTTGTCGAAGGTCAGGCGCACAGGCAGCCGCCGGATGATGAAGGCGGGCAGATCGCGGCAGTCCCGCCCCCACTGCTTTTCCGTGTAGCCCTTCACCAGTTTTTCAAAAATGTCCCGCCCCACCAGACTGATGGCCTGCTCCTCTAAGTTTTTGGGTTCCGTGATCCCCGCCTCCCGCCGCTGCTCCTCGATCTTGGCCGCCGCCTCCGCCGGCGTGACCACGCCCCACATTTTGTTGAAGGTGTACATGTTGAAGGGCAGGCTGTACAGTTCGCCGTGATAATTGGCTACCGGCGAATTGGTATAGCGGTTGAAGCAGGCAAAGCGATTGACCCAATCCCAGGCCCGGCGGTCGTTGGTATGGAAAATGTGCGCGCCGTAGGCGTGCACATGAATGCCTTCCACGGTTTCGGTGTAGATATTTCCGGCGATGTGGGGGCGCTTGTCGATCACCAGCACCCGTTTGCCCCGGTCCGCCGCCTGCCGGGCGAACACCGCCCCATACAGGCCCGCGCCGATGATCAGATAATCGCATTGCTTCAAGCGTATCCCCCTCATTTCCTGATCTTCCACGCGCGCACGCCCATGACCAGCTTTTCTCCCGTGTCGTCCTTGATGGGAGCGATTTTCAGGGTGATGGGCCTTTCCTCGCCCTGGATCATGAGCTTGTAATTCATCTTGAACACACCGTCTTCCTGAATGCCTTTCAGGATGTTTTCTTTGGTGAAGCGCTGCCTGAACTGTTCCCGGTCGTCGGGACAGATGACCTTTTCGGAATTGATGATGCACTGGCGGAAGAAATCTTCGCCCTCCACGGCCAGGCCCAAGCTCTTGTACTCGTCGGTGGCGTTGTATTCGACGTAGCGTTCCGTTTCCGGGTTCACCATGTACAGGGTGAGATAATCCTCCGAAAGGGCCATGACTCGGGCCAGGGTGTCCCGCTCCTTTTGGATGCGCTCCATTTCTTCCTTTTGCCGCATCTGGGAATCGATGTTGCTGATACCGATGATGATATGATTCCCGCCCGGCTGCATGCGAGTGATTTTCATATTCACGTATATGGGCCTGCCGGTGTCGATCAGCCGGTAGGTGATGGTGAACACGCCCTGCTGGTCCAGCTCCCGGATGATATTCTCCTTGTTGAAGCTGGCCAGGAATACGGCCCGGTCTTCTTCACAAATGCGGGTAGCGGAATCGTTCAGGCTGGATTCAAAAAAGTGTTCTCCATGCCGTTCAATAGCCAGCTCGTCTCCGCCTACCGTGGAGGAGTATTCGATAAACCGATCTGTTTCCAGATCTACGTAATAAATATTATAATAGTCCGCCGCCAGGGCCCGGGCGATGCTGGCGTAGGTGGCGCCCTCGTCCGGGTGTGAGATGGACAGCACGGCGATGGCTGCCGCCGCAGAACCGGTGACCGGGTTAAAGGCGATCCGCCGGGCGAAGGAATGCACGATAGAGCCGTCCGGCATCTGCTCGTCAAAGAACGCGCGGCCGCCTTGGACGCAGCATTGCTTCACCAGCTTCAAAAAGGAAGAGCCTACACTGAGAGAGGCGGCCTGAAAATCTGAAGAGCGGTCCGACAGGTTCACGCCGAAAAAACGTTTGATGAAATCCCGGTAGGATTGATTTGTGCGCATGAACCGAATCTGATCGTCTTTGATTTCCATGATGCCCATGGGCAGGGTGTTGAAGAAATTCTGGAAAGCGTTTTCATCCTCGTTGGCGATCACCGCCAGATCGTACAGGTTCACGCGGCTGACGGCTTCATAATATTCGGATTCCTCCGCGTTTTCAAAGCCGATCTGTATGCCTTTTTGGTATCTCTCCACGATTTGTTCATAGGGAATGGGTTTGCAGAAATAGTACCCTTGCAGCTTGGAGCAGCCGATTTCCCGCAGGAAGCGGACCTGCTCTTCCGTTTCCACGCCCTCGCAGACCGTATCCATCCCCAGGGAGGTGGCCATTTTCATCAGTTCGGTCAGAATGATTTTGCTGCTTTCGCCCTGGTTCAGTTTCTGCATGAAGCGCATATCAAATTTGAGCAGGGTGAATTTGATGCTCTGCAATTCGTCCAGGGAGGAATAGCCGCTGCCGAAATCGTCCATCCACACGGGGAAACCCAAGCTTTGAAACCGTTCCACCTGCGCCTTCATGAAATCGAAATCGCTGCCGATCACGCTTTCCGTGATCTCCACGGTGATGTTATCCCGTTTCACTCCCGCCGCGTCCACCCGCCGCCTGATTTCCTCCACGATATCGCACATGTCGAAATCGGACCGGGACAAATTGATGGACTGGGGTACGATCTGCAGGCCCGCTTCCTGCTGCCGCTTGATTTTTTCCAGCGTCTGGTCCAGCACGCACAGGTCCAGCTTATAAATCAGCCCCGCGTCCTCCAAATACGGAACGAACTGGGCGGGCGACAGAAAACCCTTCACCGGATCGATCCAGCGGGCCAGCGCTTCCTCGTCGCACACCCGGCCGTTCACCGCCCGCACGATGGGCTGATAGTAGACCTGTATCCATTTTTCCTCAATGGCCCGGTCAATGTTCTCGATGATGTAGCGCTTATTCACCGCGTCGTCTCTCAGCGCCGGGCTGTAATATGAAAACTCGGATTCATAGCCGCCCTGGAGCGTGTCGCAGGCAAGCTTCGCCCGGTCGCAGGCCGTGCTGACGGGCACGGCCCCCAGCCGGGTGGAATAAACGCCCACCTTCACGGGCAGGGAATTGCCGCCGTTGATCTTCTGGCAATCCAGGAAGAACTGGCGCAGGGTGTTTTCCAGCCCTTCCTCCCGGGTATAGGCGGCGAAATGATCGGCCCCCACGCGGCAGCAGTTTTCCTTGCCGAAGGTGCTGATCAGGAGCAGGGCGAAGGCCTTAAGCAGCTTATCGCCATCGGATAAGCCGTGAGAGTGGTTATAAAATTTCATACCGTTCAGGTCCATATACAGCATCACGGCCTTGCCGCCCTCGCTGTGGATCAGGTCCCGTCCGGCTTTAGCCAGCTCAAAGAAATAGGTCATGCTGGGCAGCCCTGTCAGCACGTCGTAATGGCTGGCTTTCAGGATGCTTTCTTCGTGCAGCGCGTTGCTCAGGAATGGATTAAGTTCAGCCCTGTCCGTTTTGGTTTCTTCCGTATAGGGTCCCTCGTCGGCATACCAGAGATAACCGAGGCGCACCCCTGCTTCAGGGGACATATGCCTGCCGAAGACGTGAATGATGTGGTAATCCGCGCTGCCCTTGGCCTTTCCGCGGTAGATCACATCCAGGCGGTCATCTTCCTTCACGAACCGGAAAGCGGTGTTGGCAAGCCGCACCGCGTCATCCGGGTGCACCTCCCTGTACATCTCGTAATCCATATCGTGGTACGCCTGTGCGCGGTCTTTATATCCGAACAGCTCACAAAAGCCGTCGGAAAGCGCAAGGGTAACGATCCGCTTGTCGATCATCTGATAGACGGCAAACGGTATCTTCATGCTTTCCATGAGCGAAAGCTGATCCGGGGTGAACTGGTATTTTTCCATGATCATTCCACCTTGCGGCATCGCGCCATTTTTATCCGGTGGGCTGTTTGTTTGTACGCTTTGGGCGGCGTTTCGCCTGCCCGAACACGTGGGGAAGAAATCAAGCTTGTCCTTTTTCATCCTCCGTCATCCCGGCGGAAAGGACCGTTTTTTATATTATACCAGAAACTGTCTCGGGATGCAAGAACCAATGATAACCGTTCAGGACCTATACATGACTGTTTATGCGTGAGCCGTTACGTGCTGAAAAACGATAAAACGGAAAAACGCCTAAGGATCCGGCAGGAAAAGCGGGCTTTGTTCCGAATCATTTCAAGGGAAGCTTTTTATCCGCCGGGAAAGAGGAGGGACGCCTTATGAGTACTTACGGAATCGCCGCGCTGTGCTTTGCGGTTATGACGGGGCTGTATCTGCGCTATATGGCGGAGAAGCACCGAAAAAACAGGAATAAGCGGCGGGAACTGGCTTTCAAAGGCGGCGCTACCCTGACGGCGGCGCTGCTGGCGGGCTATGGCTTCGCCGAGGAACCGACAATCAGCCATGGACTGCTGCTGCTGGGCCTTTGCGTGTGCGCAGCGGCGGACGTGGTGCTGGACCTGCACTTCCTGGCGGGCACGGCGGCTTTCGGATTGGGACATTTATGTTACTGCGCGGCGTATATTCTGGCGAAAGAGCCGGGCTGGGGAAGCTTGGCGGTATTCTGCGTGCTGGGCGGGATGATCGGCGTTCTGTACCCCCGGCTGAAAGGGGCCGCCGCACCGGACAGCGCTCTGCCTTATCTGATCTACGCTCTGCTCATCAGCGCCATGCTGGCGCTGGCCCTGCCCCAGCGGCCGCTGCTGCTGGCCGGAGCTCTGCTGTTCGTGGTATCTGACGCCATGCTGCTGGCGCGCATCGTGCGCAAGATTTCTTCCAAGGGATATGATTACCTGTGCTTGGGCATATATTTCCTGGCCCAGTTTCTGATCGCCGCGTCGGCGGCGCTGTGATTCAGAGTGGAGAGTTAAGAGTTGAGATTTATACAGTTAAAGCGTGTTCTCTTGTGATAAACATGATTTCATCTCCGCTCTCAACTCTCCTCTCTCAACTGATCCAAATCCCATTCAAAAGAACATTGGAGGCCCCTTGAATGGATACCTTATCCACGACCCTGGACGCCGTATGTCTGGCGTCCCAAATGATCTTGGAAAGCGGGGGTGAAACCTACCGCGCGGAGGAAACCGTGGAACGCATGTGCCAGGGACTGGGCATCCCCAGGGTGGATGTGCTGGCGCTGCCCACGGGGCTGATGCTGACCATGACCATGGAGGATGACAGCACGCTCAGCCGCATCGTGCGGGTGCGCAATCGGAGCACAGACCTGGGGCGAATGGACCAGTGCAACGATATATCCCGGAAAGTGGCTTCCGGTCATATGAGCGCGGAAGAAGCCCTGAAAGCGCTCCGGGAGATCCGGCAAGCCACGCCTCAGCGCCGTTTTCTGCTGGTGGGAGCCAGCGCCCTGTCCGCCGCCAGCTTTACCGTGATGCTGGGCGGCAGCTGGATCGATTTTATCGTATCCTTTTTCTGCGGGGCTTTGGTGCAGTTACTGCTGCCGCCGCTCCAGAAAATGCGGGTGCCCGTGCTGATTTCCAGCATGATCGCCGGAGCGCTGACCACCTTGATGGCACTTACGAGCACGCTGCTGCTGCCGGGTGTGACCATCGAGCCCATCATCAGCGGGGCTATCATGCCGCTGCTCCCCGGCTTGGCCGTGACCAACGCCATGCGGGATACCATGCGGGGCGATTTGGTATCCGGCGGGGCGCGGACGATCGAAGCCATCCTGTCTGTGATGATGCTGGCGGCGGGCATCGGATTGATGCTGAGCATATGGGGAGGGATCAGGGCATGAGTTGGTGGCTTCAACTGCTTTCCTGTGCCGTAGCCGCGGCCAGCTTTTCTGTGCTTTTGCGTCAGCCCCGGCGCACCATCCCGGCCAGCACCCTGATCGCCACGGCGGGGTATGGGGTGTTTCTGCTGCTGGGCAAAACCACTCCGGCTTACTTTTGGGCTACTCTGCTGATCGGCATCTGCTGTGAAATCTGCGCCCGGGTGATGAAACGCACCGCCACCCTATTCGTTACCGGGGCCATCGTCCCCTTAGTGCCCGGCATCGGGCTGTACAACACCATGCTGTACGTGGTGGAAGGAGATTACGGAAACGCCGTGACTACCGGCGCGGCAACCGTGCTGGGCATTTGTGGCATTGCCCTGGCCATCACCATGTCCGCAGTGCTGGCAGGCGCCTTTCACCACCGGAAGAAGGAAAAATCATGCTGACGCCTTTGCGGCTGTATATCGCTTCCCCGGACGCGGCCCGGCTGGAAAGGATATTGTCCTGTGACAGCCGGTTTTTCATCGTGGGCAGCGGGCAGGGAAAGCAGGCCGTGGGGGAAGCGCTGCGCCTATGCCCCGACCTGCTGATACTGGATGCTGTGCTATCCGGCATGGACGGCGGGGAGGCCCTTTCCCTGCTGGCTCGCCTGCTCGCGCCGCCTCGGGTGGTCTATTTGGCGCGTACTGCCTTTGCTCCGCCGAAGCCTGTTCCGGACGAAATCTGCTCCTATCCCTGTGAAGATCGGGTTTTGCTGGAAGCCGTATTGAAAGCGGCGGAACATCCCCTGCCCGCTTTGGCCCAGCCCTGGGAAGAAAGGCGGCTGACGATCGCTGAATCGCTGCTGAACCAGCTGGCCGTGCCCCCGCGCCTGAAAGGGCGGCGGTATATGCGGATCGCCGCCGCGGCCCTGGCCTGCTCCCCCGCCCAGGGGGATTCCTATCGGGAGAGGCTATACCCTTACGTGGCCGGGCAATGCGGAACGACGCCCCAGGCTGTGGAAAAAGCCATCCGTACCGCTGTGGAAAGCGCCTGGCTCCAGGGCAGCCTGGAAGGCATTCAGGCCCTGTTCGGCCTGTCCGTGGACGCGGAAAAGGGCAAGCCCACCAACGCGGAGTTTTTGGCCATGCTGGCGGAGCATATCAAAAGAGAAATACAGCGGACGATGCCCCGCTGAAACGATTTAGCAAAAAAGAAAACAAAAATCGCCCCACGACGGGATACCGTTGGGCGACATATCAAAACGTTATAAAGGCCTGCCCGATTTCCTTCCTTACAGAAATCGGGCTCTTAAAATGGAAAAGGTGCTGGCGATATCTTGACTGAGCCAGGAGATCAGGCTGAACAGCAGGGCCAGAAGCACAAAAATGCAGATCACGCCCGCCACCACCCCAATGAATTCCATCATTTTTGCGGCTACGCGGAAATGATCCTGCTTTTCCTGGCGTTCCCACGCCTTGCGCTGCTCGTATTCCTGACGGCTGGGCTGCGTCATGCTCGCTCGCTCCTTTCAAACCATAAAACAAAAGTGAAAATATATAAAATTGCTGGTTCACTTTTCACTTTCTCTAAACATAGTCCATCCACGCCGCCGCCTCGTCCTGCCTGCCGGTAAGACTGCCCTCGGCAGAGAGGCCGGGGAAGCCCTGCTGGCGGAGGGCTTCGTATACCACAATGGCTACGGAATTGGCTAAATTCAAAGACCTGGCGTCTTCCCGCATGGGGATGCGCACGCACCGATCGTACACCCTTTGCAGCAGCGATTCTGGCAAGCCCCTGGTTTCACAGCCGAACACCAGGAAATCGTCGGGGCCATAGGTTGCTTCCGTATAGGCCCGGGGAGCCTTGGTGCTGGCAAAATGGTAGCTGGCGCCGGGGTATTTTTTTATCAGCGCTTCAAAGTCCGGCAGTACCTGGATATCCACCATGGAAAAATAATCCAGCCCTGCCCGCTTCATATACTTATCGGCCAGTTGGAAGCCCAAGGGCTCGATCAGGATCAGCCCCGTGCGGGTGGCGGCGCAGGTGCGGGCGATGTTGCCGGTGTTCTGGGGGATCTCCGGCGCATATAAAACGACGTGCATAGCGGCAATCTTCCCCTATTTTTCGTAGTTTTCCCAGGTTTTGCCCATGGCCTCCATGAGCCCCAGCAATTGCAGGTCCCGAAGCTGGGCGGACACTTTGTCCTCCAGGCCCGGTATTTCCCGCAGGTCCTCTTCCCAAATAGCCCGGTCGCTTAAGGCCGCGTAGGCCAGGGATTCCGGCGGCATATCGCAGCTTAACCGGGAGAAGGAAAACAAAATCTCCTCATCCTCGTTGAAATAACAGGTTTCCCCGTTTTTGAGGTACGTGTACCGTCCCTCTCCATCCTGCCGGGCTCCGGAAAACAGCATGATCAGCAGGGAAAGGCTCATGCACAGGCAAGGGGGCAATTCGCACTCCCGTTCCTCGAACGTTTTCAGCACTGGCAGCACCTGATCCCGCCAGGCGCGCACGGCGTTTGGCATCAGTAAGGCCAAAGGCTGCACGACGGTGGGATTTTCCATTTCCCCGCAGATTTCTACGGCCAGCGGGTCCAGCGTATCCTTTCCTAAACCCATGCAGGGCATGATTTCTTTCAGCAGCGCGTTCCCCAGGAATGGCCGCAGCACAGGGTCGCCCATGCAGTCCTTCACCGTGTCCAGACCCATCATCACCCCGGCGGACACGATCACCGACAGCAGACACCCCTGCATCCGCGCTCGCACGTTTTTCTTTTCAGGCCATTCCATCCTTTTCACCCGCTTTCCAGAATACGCATATTTTACCAAAGAAACCGCGGCCTGTAAAGATGATAACAGGCCGCGGTTGGCGGAATAGTGGATGACATAGCTTTTATGTCGGAAAAAGCCCGCCGGAGCGGGCTTTATCAGGCTGATATGATACGTGTTTTGATCACCAGCACCGCACGGCGTCGGCATAGAAGGCGTTCATTTCTTCCTCCGTGGGGAAAACGGCCACGTACATCTGATTGCCCATGGCACCGGAAAGGGCATCCGGGATGCGCTCCATCATGCGCATGTTGCCCGCGTATTTGGCAGCCAGCTCCTCATGGCTCATCTGGAAGGGCTTGCCGTCCCGCCGCCCGGCGAAAGCGCAGAAGTAGTGCTGGCCCTGGGGCTTGGTGGAGCAGTTAAAGGCGATCATGTCCGCCCAGATCTTATACACGTCGGTGGAGTTGGCGTAATTCATCATGTCGGGGGAGAAGCCGCCGCAGGGACGCATGTTCACTTCCAGGGCCACCACGTCGCCCTTTTTACCCATGTACTGATCCTGGGTGAGGCGGAAAAACTCGAAATGCACGAACCGGCTTTTCACGCCGAAGCTCTTTACCGCGGCCCGGCCCGCGGCACGCACGTCCTCAGCCAGGTCCTTGACGATATAATAGATGGAATTGTCGTTGTTGTTCACGATGTCCATGATGGACATGGGCGTTACGTTGCCGGTTTCAAACACGGGATTGCCGTTGCTGTCGATGATGGCGTCGTAGCTGTTCACCTCGGCGGTAACGAATTCTTCCATAATGAAGCGGGCGCCCTGTTCCTTTTCGTTCAGGAAAGCCCACAGCTCCCCGTCGTTCTCCAGCTTGTAGGTATGGGACGCGCCAACGCCGTTGTCCGGCTTCACGATCACAGGATAATTCACCTGATTGATAAAGGCTTTGCAGCCCTCGAAATTGTCCACGATGTGATAGCGGGCGGTGCGGATCCCGGCGGCCTGGTAGTATTCCTTCATGCCGCTCTTAAACTTGATGCGCCCTAAGTCTGAAACCTGCCAGCCGCTTTCGATATGGAAATCGGTGCGCAGCATGGCGTCCCGCTCCAGCCAGTATTCGTTGTTGCTTTCCAGCCAATCGATGCGGCCGTACTTGCTGATAAACCAGGCCACAGCGCGGTATACTTCATCGTAGTTTTCCAGGGAGGATACCTTATAGTACTCATCCAGACTGTTTACCAATTCACCCATGAGATCGCCGTAGGGCTGATCGCCGATGCCCAGCACCCGCAGGCCGTTGTTTTTCAGCTCCCGGCAGAATTTCCAATAGTTGGTGGGGAAGTTGGGGGAAATAAATACGAAGTTCTGCATGATCTCTTTCCTTTCGTTTCTTGTTGTACAGGAACCGATGAGAGTTGAGATTTATTTAGTGAATGATTCGGAATCTAAAATTGTAGAGACTATATCATCTCAACTCCCAACTCTCAACGCTTAACTCCTTTTTTCACTCCAACAGGTGCGGCACATGATACCGGACCTGCGCATACCACCAATCCCAGTCGTGGCGCACATCGTAGCCCCAGATATCGAACCACACGCCGATGCCCTTCTGTTCGCAGATTCCTTTCAGTTGGAACGTGGTTTCCGGTACTTCCCAGGGACCCTGGCCTACCACGATGATGCCCCGATGATTGTTGTATTCCTGAATAAAGGGATGATCCCCCGGCATGCCGCCCAAGTAATCCACCGGGCTGTTCAGGTACACGCGCTCGTCCATATACCCGCCCCAGCCGTAGGAGGCAGTGTAAATGCCGCTCAAGGCCAGCAGGCCGTCGAACAGATCGGGCCGCCGGAAAAACAAGTTGGCCGCGTGGGTGGCCCCTAAGGAGCAGCCGAAAGCAATGATCCCCGGATTACCGTCCCAGCCGTTGCGCTGCCGTGCCTGATCCTGAATAAAGGGGGCGATTTCATCGAAAATAAAACGCATCCATCGCTCATGCTGCCAGGAGCGCCAGCCGGGATCGCCGTCCACGTTGCTCCAGGTTTCCTGATCGATGGTGTCGATGGAAAACACCATCACCTGGCCCGCGTCGATCCAGGGCTGCCACACGTCAGTCATATGGAAATTCTCAAAATCGAAAAACCTTCCGTTCTGGCAGGGGATGAACAGCACCGGCCGCCCCGCGTGGCCGTACAGTTTCATTTCCATATCCCTGTCCAGGGCGGGGCTGTATTCCTTGAAATACTGTGTTTCCATGCTTTCACTCCCTGTCGTAAAAAAGTATCTGCATAAAGATGGGGATCTGTTCCTCCCAGCACTCCTCGCAGTGGTCGCCGTTGGGCACGATGCGGCTGGTAACAAAGGCGCCTTTTTCGGTCAGGATGGAAGCGGTGTTCAGAAAGCAGCGCATCATGCCCTTATGGTTATCCATTTCCCTGGACCCATAATCCATATAGATCACCGTACCGGGCGCTGTTTCCAGGTTCCGCAGCAGGGGCAGCATTTTGCTCCGTACCAGCCATACCGAAGGCGACAGGGCCGCAGCTCGGCTGAATACATGATTGTAAGCCGTTACCGCGTACAAGCTCATGAGGCCGCCCATGCTGCTGCCCGCGATCCAAGTAAACTCCCGGTCCGGCAGGGTGGGGTACTTCCGGTCGATGAGGGGCTTGAGCACCTGGGTCAGCCAGTCCATGAACAGCTTGCCCCGGCCTACCACGGACCCGAATTCCCTGTCCGTGAAGGAAAAGGGCGAATACTCGCTCAGCCGGCCGTTGGGGGGCCGGTGGTCGCAGTCCACCGCCACCACGATCAGGCCGGTGTCCGTCCCTTCCAGGTATTCTCCCATGCCCCAGCTTTTTCCATACGTGGCGTCTCCATCGAAAAACACATTGTGGCCGTCAAACATATACAGCACCGGGAACCGGGCGTCCGGGTCTTCCTCCGCCTGACGGGGCAGGTACACGTATACCTTGCGCGGCGCTTTGCCGCTGATGGGCCTTACAGGGATTTTCCAGGTTTCAATCATTCTTGATCCTTCCGATACACCAGAATGGGCGTCCGCCGGTGCTTAGTGTAACACAGCGGACGCCCGGCCGCAAGAGAGAGAACGGTATTTCCTGTGCACTTTGGGCAGAGTTGAGAGCTGAGAGTGGAGAGTTGAGATTTTTTATATAGTCGAGCAAATAGGGTTTTCCTGCTTTAACTCTATATCATCTCAACGCTCAACTCTCCACTCTCAACTCTGGCTTAACGTGTTCCTTTCAGTTTGAGCACAATGCTGCCGCCCGTTCCAGCGCCTCGCCATCGGGCGCGCTGCCCTGGGCCAGATCGGGCTTTCCGCCGCCTTGGCCGCCGCACTGGCGCAAAAACGCCGCCATGTCCAATGGTGCTTCTGCACCTCTTGCGAACAAGAGGGCAAGCCCGTTCTTGCCGGGACAGGAGAGCAGGACGACAGCCAGGGGGTCTTTCGACAGTTCACGTGCGGCGGATAATAGGATGTCCCGATCCGCGAAAGGCAGGTGCGCCGCGTAAACAGGACCCGATTGATGCAAACGCAGGATTTCCAAGGCTGCCTGGGTCAAGCGCTGGGCGGTTTCCTTCTGCTGATTGAGACGCGCTTCTCTCTCCCTTAGGAAAGCGTCTGGGGCTTCGGCTACGGTGGAGGATAATGACGCTGCCACCTGCTCCGCACAGGCCGCCGTCTTCTGAAAATACGCGATTGCCCGCATGCCCGCCACAAAGCACAGGCGCATTTTCCCCCGTGCAGGAGAAGATGAAAGGATTTTAACCGGCCCGATCTGGCCCGTGGTAGCGGGATGGGTACCGCCGCAGGGCACCATTTCATAATCCCCCATGGCCACGATACGCACGTGGCTGTCCACCGTGGGCCGTTTGCGCAGGGGCAGGGCGGCTAACTCCTCCGCATTGGGGAACCAGCAGCGGATGGGATCATCCTGCTGCACGCGGCGGTTCACCAGCGTTTCCAGGGCTTCCATTTCTTCCGCTGTCAAATGGGTGCGTCCGCCGGGCAGGTCCATATCGATGGTACTGCTTTCCTTTCCCAAATGCAGGCCGATGGTCACGCCGCTGAACAGCTGCCAGGCCGCTCCGGCCAGCATATGATCCCCGGCGTGCTGCTGCATGTGATCCCACCGGCGGGACCAGTCGATTTCGCCATGGACCTGATCGCCTACAGCCAGAGGCCGATCCGTTTTATGCCATACCACGCCGTTTTCCACTTCCACGTCAATCACTCGGGCAGTGTTGAGTGTTCCCGTATCGAAGGGCTGGCCTCCGGAGGTGGGATAAAAAGCCGACCGGTCCAGCGCCGCCCAGTTATCATCCCGCACAGCGGTCACACGCGCGTCAAATGCCCGCAGATATGCGTTTTTGTAATACAGCCGGTCTGTCGCCGCCGCGCCGCATTCCATATTGTCACACTCCGATGTCTTTGTACTCTTGACCGGTTCAGTATAGCATCTGCTTCGTATCCTGTCAAAAAAACGATTTCGTTACGGGATAAGAGCTGCTACGAGATAAACCGGGCCAGTTCAATGGCGATGTCAAAGTGCCCAGCGTCGTGCTGGGTACCCGCTGTTTCGCCCTTTTCGTGGCGTGCGTCCCACTTTGGGGCGTCCAGCAGATCGCCGGAGGTAAAGAACATGTATAGGCTGAGGTCCCGGAAATCGCATAGGGCCTGGAGAGCGGCGCATTCCATTTCCACGGAAATGCAGCCCGCCGCTTTGCGTTTTTCAAAATTCGCCCGGGTTTCCCGGTAGAAAGCGTCGGTGGTCCAGGTTTTGCCCAGCACGTAAGGGATGCCGTTTTCTTCCATGAACCGGGCAACAGCTTCCGCGTTTTTCACGGTGATCCAGTCCGACGCGGGAGCGTAGTGGTAGCTGGTCCCTTCGTCCCGGTAAGCTTCCGTGGGGATCATCACCTTGCCGTGGGCGATTTCCTTGTTGAGGCACCCGGCCCCGCCGAACACCAGATATTTATCCGTGCGCAGTACGGCCCGGCTGTCCTCCAACGTGCCCACGCAGGCGGGAGCGCCCACGTAGGTTTTGTAAAAGCCAAATTTCTTCCCCTTGTAATCAATGCGGTAGACAGGTGTCTCCCCAGTGGCGAACCAGAAGGAACCGATGCGCTCACAGGGATAATTCTTTAGCGCGAACTGCTCGATTTGCCAGGAAAAGGTGAGGATACAAGCGTCTACTTTGGGCGCGTTTTCGCTGACAGCCGGTTGGATGATGGCGGGGGATTGGCTGTCAAAGGTATCGGTGATCATGCCTCCACCTCGGCCACCGCTTCGATCTCAACCAGCGCGCCTTTGGGCAGGGCGGCCACCTCCACGCAGCTGCGGGCGGGCTTGCCGGGAAAGTGCTTTTCATAGACGGCATTGAAGGCGGAAAAATCGGACATGCGCTGCAAAAAGCAGGTGGTTTTCACAACGCTCTCAAGGCTGCTGCCCGCCGCCTCCAGCACGGCTTTCAGGTTTTGAATAGCCTGCTCTGTCTGGGCTTCGATGCTGCCGCCCGCCAGCGCCCCGGTCTTGGGGTCCAGGGCGATCTGGCCGGAGGTGTACGCCAGGCTGTTCACGGCAATCGCCTGGGAATAGGGGCCGATGGCGGCGGGAGCGTTTTCTGTGTGGATATACTTCATCAGTTTTTTCCCTCCTCAGTTATTTTACTGTTGAAAAAATGAAAGGGATTCCCCTTATAGCTTTCTCGGAAGGGGGTGCAGGGGGAAACCTCTCTTTGGCTGCAAAGAGAGGTTTCCCCCTGCTAATTTTATAATAGATTCCGCTGGATCTTGCCGCTGATGGTCTTAGGCAGCTCGTCCCGGAAGACCACGATGCGGGGGTATTTATAGGGCGCGGTACGCTGCTTGACGTAGTTCTGGATCTCTTTTTTGAGTTCCTCGGTGCCCTCCTTGCCCTTGACCAGCACGATGCTGGCCTTGACCACCTGGCCGCGGACGGGGTCCGGCGCGGCGTTGACGCCGCACTCCAGCACGTAGGGCAGCTCCATGATGACGCTTTCAATTTCAAACGGCCCGATGCGGTAGCCGGAGGACTTGATCACGTCGTCCAGACGGCCCACGTACCAGTAGAAGCCATCCTCGTCCTTCCAGGCGGTATCGCCGGTGTGATAGAGGCCGTCTTCGTGATTGTCCTCGATGCCCACATAGCCCAGGTACAGGCCGCAGGCGGGCTTGCCGTTGCCCAGGCGGATAACGATTTCGCCGGTTTCGCCGGTGGGCACGGGGTTGCCCTGGGCGTCCACGATGTCCACATCGAAGAGGGGAGAGGGCTTGCCCATGGAGCCCACCTTGGGGGTCATGCCCACCAGGTTGCCGATGGACAGGGTGGTTTCGGTCTGGCCGAAGCCCTCCATGAGGGACAGGCTGGTGGCTTTCTGGAACTGGTAGAACACTTCGGGGTTCAGGGCCTCGCCCGCTACGGTGGCGTGGTGGATAGAGGAAAGGTCGTATTTGCTCAAATCTTCCTTGATGAGCATGCGCAGCATGGTGGGCGGCGCGCAGAAGGTGGTGATATTGTACTGCTTGAACAGGGGCAGGATCTCTTCCGCGTGGAAGCGGTCGAAGTCATAGGCGAACACGGCGGCTTCGCACAGCCATTGGCCATACAGCTTGCCCCACAGGGCCTTGCCCCAGCCGGTGTCCGAAATGGTCAGGTGCAGCCGGCCCGGCTCCACGCAGTGCCAGTATTTGGCGGTGATAAAGTGGCCCATGGGGTAGGTGTGGGCGTGGGCCACCAGCTTGGGATAGCCGGTGGTGCCGGAGGTGAAGAACATGACCATGGGGTCTTTGCCGCAGGGGGTGTCCTTGGCGCGGGGGAAGCGGGAGGAAAAATGCTCGAAATCCGCGTCGAAATCATGCCAGCCCTCCCGGCTGCCGCCGCAGAGGATCAGGGTTTTCACGGTGGGGCACAGGGGCAGGGCTTCTTCCACGTGCTCCGTGGCCTTGCCGTGGGCGGTGCACAGAACGGCGCTGACTTCCGCCTTGTTGAAGCGGTATTCGTAGTCGTGGGCCAGCAATTGGTCGGTGGCGGGGATGGCGATGGCGCCGATCTTGCACAGAGCCATCATGGAAAGCCAGAAGTGATACTGGCGGCGCAGTACCACCAGCACCTTGTCCCCCTTCTTGATGCCCAGGGAACGGAAATAGTTGGCGGCGCGGGCGGACTGCTTCTTCATGTCCAGGAAGGTAAAGCGCCGCTCCTGCCTGTTTTCGTCCAGGTGCAGCATGGCCAGGGCGTCGGGTTTGGTATCGCCCAAAGCGTCCACCACGTCGAAGGCGAAATTGAAGGTGTCCAGGTTGGTAAAGGAAATGGACTGGAGCGCGCCGGTTTCGTCCTCCACGGGATGGGCGAATTTTTCGTAAATGAAGTGCTCGTCCTTGGGGGTCTGGCTGGCCTTGATGGTCTGCATCACCTGGCGCTCTTCGATTTCTTCGCCGGGCAGCACCACGGCTAAGAACACGCAGTCGCCGCCCTCGGCGGCCACCATGCCGTGGGGTGTGGAGGAATCGTAGTAAATGGAATCGCCCTCGCGGAGCAGCTCGATGTTATGGCCCACTTGGATTTTCAATGCGCCGGACAGGATATAGTCAAATTCCTGGCCGGAGTGGGTGGTGGTGTGGATGGGCTTGTCCTGCAAAGCGGGATCGTAGGTATACCGGACGAAGTAGGGCTCCGAAATCTTCTTGCGGAACATGGGGGCCAGGTTGCGGATATCGATGCCCTCTTCCTGGGCGGTCAGCTCCGCCGCGCCCTTGCGGGTAATGGTATAGGAAGAAAGCTGCGCGCTGCGGCCCTCCATCAGGTCGATCATATCCACCTTGAAGGTCAGGGCGCACTTGTGCAGGAAGGTAAAGGGCAGGTCCGCCCGGGCGTTTTCATAATCCAGGTATTGGGCTTCCGTCACGTCGGTCATCCGGGCCATTTCCGCCGCGGTATAACCGCTGATTTCGCGCAGTTCGCGGATACGGGCCGCAACCTCGCGCACCTGATCGGGGATGTGCTGGGCCTGGGATACGTTCATGGTCGTGTTCCTCCGTTCGTTTCGTTTGTGGGGAACACTGGGGGAAACCGCTCTTTGGAGGCCAAAGAGCGGTTTCCCCCAGCCCCCCTTCCGAGAAAGCCATAAGGGATGCTCCCAAAACACAGCGATTGCAAATACTTGAAACACTGTGTTTCATTTCGGGACAGATTTCCGCAAAGAAAAACCCGTCCCAAAGCCATTCTTTGAGACGGGCTGAATTTCAGCTCGCGGTACCACTCAAATTGCGCGTTTCCGCGCCTCTCTGCGGGTTCGTGTTCCAAACCCCGTGCACTTACGCGGCCTCACGGAAGACGATTACTCCCTGGCCGTTACAAATGTGGGAATCGCTTCCCCGCCCTTGGTTCGGCGCTGGTTTCACCGCTTCGGCTCGGAAGGGATGGGCGTTTGGGAATCGCTCGCCGCCGGTTTTCAGCTGCCCCGGCTCTCTGGATGCGGCCTTTCCCCGCCGTCTTCGTCATCGCCTTTGCTATGAAATTATGGCAAGTGTAACACCGCCCCGCCCGTTTGTCAAGCGCGATTTGCGAAATACAGCGGAAGAACAGAGCGGGACTTGCTATTCTTCATGCAAAAACCGCTGCAATATGCATTTGGGGCCTTGTCCATCGCCTGGTTTTCCTGTATAATACAATTTGGAGAAAACTATTTATATCCAACGGCGATCATGCGCTTGGCATTCGCCATGACGCAACAGCAATGAAATAATACACGGTGCGGCGTTTATACTTCCGTCAGTTGAAGCGGAGCAAGATCGATTGTGATCGTTGCAGATCATGTTACGCAGTCAAGAACAGGAGGATCAGATATGACCCCCACGGAAAAGTTCAGTTTTGACCAGAGGACGCAGGAAATATTGGAGCGCCTGACGATCCCGTTTGCCATTTACCAGTACCTTGACAAACGGGTGGTGACGATTGCGCTCTCGCAGGGTTTTTGCGACGAATTCGGCTTCAAAAAACTGGAGGACGCTTACCGCGCCATGGACAGTGATATGTACCGCGCCACTCATCCGGATGATAAGACCCGGGTGGCAGACGCCGCCTATCGTTTCGCCGCGTTCGACGCTCCCTATGATATCGTTTACCGTACCCGTACGTTAAAAGACCCGGATTATATCATCCTGCACGCCTATGGCAAAAGTATTTATCCCAAACCGGATGTGCGCCTTTGCCTGACCTGGTACGCCAACGAAGGCGCCTGCGCGGCGGATCAGGAAACATACGAAAGCGTGCTGAACCAGACGCTGAACCGGTTTTTGAAGGAAGAAAGCCAGTACCGCGGCTCGTATTACGACTATATGACCGGTCTGCCGAACATCGCCTATTTCTATGAGCTGGCGGAAGCGGGCCGCCAAAGGATGCGCGCGCAGAAATCGGATTCCGCCATCCTGTTCTTTGATTTGACGGGCTTAAAGCGTTTTAACCGATGTCATGGCTTCTCTGAGGGCGACCGGCTGCTCCGCGCTGTGGCGGAGATTTTAGCCAAGCATTTCAGCAACGAAAGCTGCGCCCGGTTCGCCCAGGACCATTTTGCCGCGTTCGCCCCGGAAAAGGGGCTGAAGGAACGTCTGGACGCGCTGATTGCGGAATGCGCCTGGATCAACGACGGGAAAAACCTTCCCCTCAGGATCGGTATTTATCCGGATCGGATCGAAAAAGTGGAGGTCGGGGTGGCCTGCGACCGCGCAAGGCTGGCGGCGAACACCCGAAAAAAGGCCAAAGAGTCTTACTATTCTTTCTTTGACATGGACATGCTGGCGGAGGAAAAAAACCGTCAGGAAATCATCGACAACCTGGACAGGGCCATTGAAGAGGGCTGGATCAAGGTATATTACCAGCCCATCGTCCGTTCGGCCAACGGCAAAGTGTGCGACGTGGAGGCGCTGGCCCGCTGGCAGGACCCTGTGCGCGGCCTGCTGGCGCCCGCGTCGTTTATCCCGGTTTTGGAAGACGCTATGCTGATCCCCAAGCTGGATCTGTGTGTCGTGAAACAGGTGCTGAAGGACGTGAAAACCGTCGAAGCGGCAGGCATGAAGGGCATTCCCGTTTCCATCAACTTTTCCCGCATGGATTTTGACGCCTGCGACCTGGTGAACGAAATCTGCGCCCTGGTGGATGAGGCGGGGGTTGACCGGAAGATGATCCATATCGAGATCACGGAGAGTGTCGTCGGCAGTGATTTCGACTACATCAAGGAACAGGTGGAACGCTTCCGCGCCCAGGGCTTCCAGGTATGGATGGATGATTTCGGCAGCGGGTATTCCTCCCTGGACGTGCTTCAAAGCATCAAATTTGATCTGATCAAATTTGACATGGGCTTTATGCGGCGGCTGGATGAAGGGGACGAAGGAAAGATCATCCTCACGGAAATGATGAAGATGGCCACTTCCCTGGGGGTGGATACCGTTTGCGAAGGCGTGGAAACGGAAGAGCAGGTGCGTTTCCTGCTGGAAATCGGCTGCGCCAAGCTGCAGGGCTACTATTTCATGAAGCCCGCCCTGCCGGAGCAGATCTTGGAAAAATTCACGGTGACTGTCCGGGACGGCATCGAAGACATGCGGCAAGCAGCCTATTACGATACCATGGGCAGGGTCAACCTCTATGACCTTTCCTTCCTGGTCAATCAGGACGACAGCGTGATCAAGAACACCTTCGAAACCATCCCCATGGGCATCATGGAGGTGAACAGCCAGGGCGACAAGGTACGGTACGTCCGTACCAACCAATCCTTCCGGGACTTCATGAAGCGCGCGTTCAAGCTGGAATTGTCCGATCCGGATATGGAATACTCCATGCTGGCGGACGGCCACGGCTCCGACATCATGAAGGCCATCGCCCAGTGCCGCAGCAGCGTAAACCGCGCGTTCATCGATGAAGAGCTGGAGGACCGCTCCGTGGTCCATTCCTTCCTGCGCAGGATCGTGCAGAATCCAGTGAACGGAAGAGATTCCTTCGCCGTTGCCGTGCTCTCCATCACGGCGCCGGATGAAAGCACAACATATATCGATATCGCAAGGGCTTTGGCCGCCGACTATTACAGCATCTATGCGGTCGATCTGGACACGGATCAGTTTATCGAGTACAGCTCCCCCGTGGGCGGCATGGAAATGGCCGTCGAGCGCCACGGCGAAAACTTCTTCGAGTCAGGCAGACAAAACGCACATGTTTATATAGAGGATGTGGAATCTTTCACTTCGGCATTCTCGAAAGAAAAAATCATCCAGGCTTTGGATGAACAGGGCGTGTTTTCCTTTACGTACCGTTTGGTGGACGAAGGCGTTCCGAAATTCGTCAGCATGAAGATCAACCGCATGCAGTCCAGCGGAAACAGGATCATCATCGGCATCAGCATGATCGACGCGCAGATGAAGCAGCAGGAAGAGCAGAAAAAGCTGCGGCAGGAAAAGGCGTCCCTGGGCAGGATCGCCGCCCTGTCGCCCGACTATCTGGCGCTCTATATCATCGATCCCCAAACAGGCCGTTACACGCAGTACAACGCGGCCCAAGCGTACGAGGACGTCGGCCTGGCAAAGCAGGGCGAGGATTTCTTCGCCGACGTGCTGCGCGATTCCCCCAAAGCCATCGCCCCCGAGGATTTGGAGCGGCATCTGCGGGTCCTTACGAAAGAAAACATGCTGGCCGAAATCCAAAAGAACGGTTCCCTGATTCATAATTACCGGATGCTCTTGGATGGGAAGCCCATGCCGGTGAGCCTGCGGGCCACGCTGATCCAGGAAAACAACGGGCAAAAGATCATTCTCGGCATCACCAACGACGAAGAGGAATACAGGCGCAAACTGGAAAAAGCCTACAAAAACGCAAACAGCAAGGCCACCATTTATACCCATGTGGCCCACGCCCTGGCCCGGGACTGCACGGACCTGTATTACGTCAATCTGGACACCGATGAATTCATCGCGTTCCATACCGACGATGAGCGCGGCGTGCTCAGCGAGGCCCGAAGAGGGGAAAATTTCTTTGAGGCCGCCAACCAGGAAGCAAAGATCTATATACACCCGGACGATCTGGAAGAATACTTAAAGGTCATGAATCGGGAGTTCCTCAGCAAAACCCTGAATCATGCCAAGGTGTATGAACTCACTTTCCGCCGTATCGAAAGAGGGACGCCGTTCTATGTGCAGATGAAGATTTCCCGCATGGAGGACGACCCGCGTTTCATCGTTTTTGCCATCTCGGATGTGGACGAGCTGATGCGGAAGCGCCGCGAGGAAGAAAAGATCCAGGAGGAGCGCGTCGTTTACGCCCGCCTCCACGCCCTCACCGGCAACTTTATCGTCGTCTATGTGGTTGATCCGGAGACGGACCATTACCGTGAGTTCAGCGCCACCGACGATTATGAGAAGGGCTTCGCGCAGGAAAAAACGGGTGAAGACTTCTTTGGCAAAGTCCGGGATGCGGCCTGTATTTTTAATTATCCGGAGGATCTGAACCGTTTCCTCACGTCCTTCACCAAAGAGAACGTTCTGGCGGAGATCGAGCGCAGCGGTCTCTTTACCCTCGGTTACCGGTTTATGATGGAGGGCGAACCCATTCATGTTCAGATGAAAGCCGCCATGGTGGAGGAAAAGGAAGGCCCCCGCCTGATCGTCGGCCTCAACAATATAGACGCGCAGGTGCGCCAGGAGGAAGCCGGAAAGGAGATCGAGCGGCAAAAGGAAATCTACGACCAGATCACCGCAAGCCTTACCGAACAGTATGATACCCTGTACTACATTGATCTGGAGGATAGTACCTGCACCGAGATCTCTTCCACGGACGCCTATAAGAAGCTGAATGTGCCGGCCACCGGCAGCGACTTCTTTGCCGACAGCAGGAGAAGCATCCGCAAATACGTGCACCCAGAGGATCAGGAAAAGGCGCTGCACATCCACTACAAGGATGTGATGCTGGACAACCTGAAAGACACGGGTTCTTTCTCCCTGGCCTGGCGGCTGGTGGTGAACGGGAAAGTCCAGCATATCCGGCATACGGAGCTCATGGCCAGGGACGGGAAACACCTCATCGTCTGCATCAAGAACATCGACGCGGAGGTGCAGGCAAAGCTTGACCTGGAAGCGGACCAGAAGAAGAGCGTCACCTTTACGCAGATTGCCGAGCGGCTGGCCTCCCATTATGACCTGATCTATTATATCGACTGTCAAACCGCGTATTACGCGGAGCTCTCCGCCAAGCGGAAATCGGGCGAACTGAAGGTGCAGGAAGAGGGAGACGATTTCTTCAGCACTGCCAGAAAGAACGCGGACCGGCTGATTTATTCCGAAGACCGGGAAAGGATCAAGCTTTTCCTCGACAGGGACCATCTGATTTCCCAGCTGGAAAGCAGGCGGCAGCTGACCGAGGACTACCGCATGAATACCGGCGGCGGAAATACGCAGTATACGCGCATGACGGTGACCTACTCCTCCGACCGCAGCCATTTTATTATCTGCGTGGAGGACCGCGAAAAGGACGTTCAGAAGGAAAAGGAGCATCTGGCGGCCCTCGCCACGGCCAATGAGATGGCCCGGCGGGATGAACTGACAGGCACGAAGAACAAAACGGCCTATCACGAAATAGAAACGGAACTGCAAAAGCAGATCGAAGAAGGAAACGCCTCCTTTGGCATCGTGGTCTGCGACATCAACGGCCTGAAGGTGATCAACGACACGGAGGGTCACAAAGCGGGGGACGACTATATCCGGGCCGCCTGCAGGCTGGTGTGCAACGTTTTCCACCACAGCCCCGTATTCCGCATCGGCGGAGATGAATTTGCTGTGGTGCTCAGGGGCCAGGACTATGTGGAGCGGGAAAACCTGCTTTCCTTGCTGAGGCGGCAGGTAGAAGAAAATATCCGCATGGGTGAAGGGGCCGTGGTGGCCTCGGGGCTTGCGGTGTACCGGCCGAATGCGGACCATGCCGTGGAAGCCGTGTTCAACCGGGCCGACAGCGAAATGTATGGGGATAAGGCGCGCCTCAAGCAGGAAAAGCTGCTTCAGGAGACCCATTCCCTCAAAGAAAAAGCAAATATCCGCGTGATCAGCGAAGATAGGCGGCTCATGCTGGATATGCTGTTCAAGTCCTTCGAGGTGGTTTCGGAGGGCACCTATGTTTACCTTTGCGATATGAAGTACGATCTGTCCCGCTGGTCCAAGAGCGCGGTGGATGCTTACGGCCTGCCCGCCGAATACATGTACGGGGCGGGGGACATCTGGGAGAACCATATCCATCCGGAGGATCGGGAGGCGTATCATAAAGGCATTGAGGAAATCTTCTCCGGAAACGCTTCGGGCCACGATATGCAGTATCGGGCAAGGCGCACGACGGGAGAATACGACGTGTGCACCTGCCGCGGCGTCGTGATCCGGAATCCCTTGGGCGAACCGGATTACTTTGCCGGCACCATCCGCAACCACGGCATACAGGGGCATGTGGATACGCTGACGGGGCTGAGGAATCAATACGGCTTCTTTGAAGATTTGGACGGCTGTATCAAGCGGAACGCGGAAGTCTGCGTGGCTTTGTTCGGCATCAACAAGTTCTCTGAATTCAACGAGATGTACGGGTACCATTTCGGAAACCGCGTGCTGCAGCGCTATGCCAGGAAGGTTTTTGAACTGACGGGAAATATGGGCCATACCTACAGGATCGACGGGACGAAGTTCGCGGTGATCAGCGGCACGCTGTCCATCCCGGAGGTTCGGGAGCAGTACAATCGTTTCCGCGCGCTGCTCCATGAAGGCATTGAGGTGGATGGAAAGAGGATCCTGCTGGACCTGCACTGCGGCGCGCTGCGTGTGGATAATTTCGAAATCGATTCCCAAACGGCCTACGCCTGCCTGAATTTTGCCTACGAGGAATCCAAGACCCTCCGAAAGGGGGACATGGTGGAATTCCAAAGTGACTTGAACGAGCGGAATCATCGGCGGCTGGAACAGCTGCACGCCATCCGCGCATCCATCAAGCGGGGCTATAAGGGCTTCTATCTGCTTTATCAGCCGGTTGTGGACGCGGAAACGGAGCGGCTGATCGGGGCGGAAGCGCTGCTTCGCTGGAAGAATAAACGCTATGGTCTGGTGCCCCCGGATCAGTTCATTCCGATCCTGGAATCAGATCCGCTGTTCCCGGAGCTGGGGGAATGGATCCTGCGGGAAGCCATCCTCGCGGCCAAGCAGTTCCTGCATCAGATTCCCGGATTCGTCGTCAATGTCAACCTGTCCTATTCCCAGATCGAGAAACCGGGTTTTGCGGACATGGTGGTGCGCATCCTGAATGAATTGGACTATCCGCCGGAGCATCTCTGCCTGGAAGTGACGGAGCGGTGTCGGCTGCTGGATATGGAGCTTTTGAAAAATGTGACCGTCAACCTGAAATCCCGGGGGATCCTGGTCGCCATGGATGATTTCGGCACCGGCTTTTCCGCCGTCGGCATCCTCAAGGAAATACCTTTTGACGTCATCAAGGTCGACCGCAGCTTTGTGAAGGGAATCGAGGAAAACGAAACCGACAGGAAGCTGATCTGGAACGTTGCAAATCTTGCCGCCATCTTCAAGGCGAAAGTCTGCGTGGAGGGCGTCGAGACGATGGGCATACGGGATATCCTGAGGGAATGCCATGCGGGGAGCTTCCAGGGGTATTATTACGCGAAACCGCTTTTGCCCGAAGAGATCCTGACGTGGAAGAAGCCCTCGCCGTAAGCCGCCAAATGAAGCGCGCAGTGCACTGCCATCGAAAGAGGAAAGCGTAAGAATGAAATTTCCCCGCCGCTGCCCCAGGCGCGGCGGGGATTTTCAACCGAGAATACGCGAAGAATCGGATCAGTCCGCATAGAACCGCATCGTTTGCCGGTGGCGCCGGGCCGCGGGAGCGGTGAGCGTGACGCGCCACAGGCTGCCGGGAAAGCTGCGTGCCATGCGGGGATCGGCGATGGGAATTTCCTCCGTCTGGGCGGCAAGGGCGGGGTCATACTCCGCCCGAAGGGGACCGCTGGTAAAGCCGCCGGGGGCAAAAACGGGGGCATGCCGCAGCATCAGCACCCAGGAAATGGGCTTTTCCCCGTTCATTTCGATTCCATCCGTTACAGTCAGGCCCGCTTCCGTCAGGCACAGTTCCCGGTTCAAGGTTTGTACCCCCGCTTCCGGGCCGTAAGCCCCGGCCATGTCCAGGGCCAGGCCATCAGGCAGGCAGCGCACGTTCCGGGCAGCGAAGGCCAGGCCGGGCAGTTGTTCATATCCGCCGGGCATGGGCACATTGTGGTAAGCGGAGCGCACGTTCCACAGGGTATAGCGCTCTCCGGAAAAGGTTTTGGCGGTGTATACCATATTGCCCGCATCCACGATCAAGGGCTGTCCATCCTTGTACAGCATGAAGGAGCCCACATCGTTGTGGTTGTGGCTTTCCCCATTGTGTCCGCCCTTGCAGCACAGGGTGAAACCGCCTTTGCGGACCAGACGGACCTGCAGATCCGGCAGCCACGCGCTCTGGAGCGCTTCTTCATGCGTTTTCTCGGCGGCGGGATGGAACAGCAGGTTCAGCAGCCGGGAAAAATGAGGCACATCGCTTAGCTGATCTCCAAGGGTCCCCCGCAGGCGGTTCCCCATCGCGTTCAAATCAGCGTCGCCTAATTTTTCCCCGGCGTATTGCAGCCGTTCCCCGGACAGGAAGGGCCGGGCGTCGCAGTCCGCGAAATTCATGAACCAGCCGCCGCCGATTTCCGCTTTCCGGGGAAAGGCGAGGATGTTTTTCAGCTTTTCGTCGGCCCAGAAAACAGCCTGCCCGCCCGTGACGGTTTCGATCGTCTCCAGGCAGTCCAGCAGTGCGCCGCCCGCCATGTTCCAGTAGGCCGCGCCTTCGTCGCAGCCGCCGTCCTCCGGCACGCAGCGAAGCCAACGGTCCAGCATCCCGCAGGCTCTTTCCAGCAGGCAGGGCAGGGAATAAGGCGCGATATCCAGGGCACAGGCGCTGATCATGATGTTGGATACGATCCAGGGCGTCCAGTTGTTCAGGTTCGTGCGCTTGACGCCCATCCACCAGAAATCGTCCCTTTCCATGAACGGCACGATCACCCGGCGCATGATCTCGCAGTGCACGCGGCGGCGCAGCAGCGGCGTGACCCCGTCCAGCCGTTTTCCCAGCAGGCGCGCCGTCAGCGACAGGATCATGGCGGTCTGGGCGGAAAAAAGATCGATATACGGCCGCTCTGCGTCCGGCAGGGGAAAATCCTTGGCGGCAGGCGCGCCGGGAATGGGGTTCACGTTGTGGGCGGAAATGACCCAGCTGGTTTCTTCGCAAATGCACCAGATCCCGTCCACAACATCATCCAACCCGGCGGTTTCCGAAAGGCAGGCAGCCAGCACAGCGGCGCACAGCTTCCGCCGCCGGAAAAAAAAGGGGTCTTCATCCGCCCTGCGGCTGCCCGTGCGGGTGAAGGCCAGAAAATCCACTGCCCGCCGCATGGGATAGGGCCGGGCAGCATAAGTGTCCGCCAATGCGCGGATTTCTTTTTTATATTCCGGATTCAAGCCCTCCCAAGCCGCCCGGTCCTCCGACGGAGGATACGAAAAATAGGGGCCCGGAAGCATCTGGTCTTTCAGGGGATGGGCCGCAAAGTATTCGGTAAACATGTTTTTTTCCTTTCGTCAGCCACCCTGTCCGTAGGGCACGTGCCGCCCGTCGTTGGCCAGTTCCAGGCAGGGCAGGGCCGGTTCGTTCAGTTCGTCGGAAAATCGGGCCACGGTGATGCCGCAGAAGGGCTCGTGCATGGTGGCGCACAGGTAGGGGAAGGTGAGGTTGAAGATGCGGGACAGGGCCGCCACGGAGGAACCGCCGTGACTGAACAGGGCCACGGCAGCGGGGTGATCGGCCCGCACGCAGCGGTAATAATGCCCGTCGTGTTCATATCCCAGAGCCGCCATCCAGCCGTCGATTTCCCGGCCTACCCGGGCGGCGTCCTCCACCACCACGTTGTTTTCATACAGGGGATGGCTGGCCCAGGCGGGATCGGTCAGGTCGTAGCCCCGGCGCATGAGCTCGTTGGCTGTTTCCCAGGGGTGGCCGTGCATGAAAACGGGCTTGCCCTCCTTGTTGCCCCAGTACAGCTCCCGCATGAAGGGAAGCACCTGTACGGGAAGATTCAGGGCGTCGGCGGTGCACTGGGCGGTGTCCTTGGCGCGGCCAAAGGGAGAGGAGTAAACGGCCTGAATGCCTTCGTCCTTGAGGCGCAGGGCGGTGTCCTGGGCCTGTCGCAGGCCGATGTCGGTGAGGCAGTCCTTTTCATAATTGGGCTGGCCGTGGCGGATGAACAGAATACGCATTGATACTTCCTCCTATGTAAGTGTGCGGCGGGATGATTGATTCAGCAAGAGTTGAGAGTTGGGAGTTGAGAGTTGAGATAAATCGAGCGCGCAAGTTCTGTTCACAGTAGTTACAGCGCGGCAGCGAAAAACATAGTAAATCTCAATTCTCAACGCTGCCCCAGCCTTACGGCTGACCAGATTTCTGCCTGTATTGCGTAGGTCCGGATTCGTACAGATTGCCGCCGTGAGCGTCCATGAGTACAATAGCGGGGAAATCCTTCACGGTAAAGCGGTGAATGGCTTCGGTGCCTAAATCAGGATAAGCCAGCACCTCGGATGAAAGGATGCTGCGGGCGATGAGCGCCGCCGCGCCGCCTACCGCGCCCAAGTACACCGCGCCGTATTCCTGCATGGCCTGACGTACAGCTTCGCTGCGCCGTCCCTTGCCGATCATGCAATTCAGACCCAGCTTGAGTAACCGTGGGGTGTAGGCGTCCATGCGATAGCTGGTGGTGGGCCCGGCGGAGCCCACGGCATGGCCGGGGGACGCTGGGGCGGGGCCCACGTAATAGATGGCCTGGCCCCGAATGTCCACGGGCAGGTCTTTCCCTTCGTCCAATAACTGGATCAGCCGTTTGTGGGCTGCGTCCCGGCCCGTGAGCATGGGGCCGGTGAGGTATACCACGTCCCCGGCATGCAGGGACTGTACATTTTCAGCGGAAAGCGGCAAGGATAAGTATCGTTCTGCCATGGGAACCTCCTTGAAAGATAAGAAAAAAGAAGAAGTCTTTTGAAGGATGGGGGGTGCGGGGGGAAGGAAATCTTTTCTTCAGAAAAGTTCCCTTCCCCCCGTAAAAATTCATATCTCCCCCTCCGCATGCCTGGCGGCGTGGCAGCAGACGTTGACAGCCACGGGCATGCTGGCGATGTGGGTGGGGGCGTAATCGATATTGACGGCCAAGGCGGTGGTGCTGCCGCCGATACCGGCGGGGCCGATGCCCAGGCGGTTGATGGCGTTTAGCGCGTCCTGTTCCAGTTTGGCGTAGCGGGGGTCGGGGTTGTGGGTGCCCACGGGGCGGGCGGTCATGCGCTTGGCCATGAGGGCGGCGTTTTCAAAGGAGCCGCCCACGCCCACGCCGATGATCATGGGCGGGCAGGGGTTGGGCCCGGCTTTCCGGGCGGTTTCGATGATGAAGTCCCGGATGCCCACTTCCCCTTCGGAGGGGGTGCACATTTTCACAGCGCTCATGTTTTCACTGCCGAAGCCCTTGGCTACTGCCAGGATATGCACCCTGTCCCCCGGCACGATGCGCAGGTGCAGCACGGCGGGGGTGTTGTCAGCCGTGTTTTTGCGGTCGAACACCGGGTCGTTCACGATGGATTTGCGCAGATACCCGTCCCGGTACGCCCGGCGCACGCCGTCCTGCACCGCTTCCTCAAAA
Source organism: Clostridia bacterium (assembly GCA_017530275.1). The sequence goes on from JAFXMP010000252.1 coordinate 37,255, forward strand.
TCCCCGCCCACGAAGTGGACTTCCTGCCCAATGTCCATGAAAAGGATCGCCATACCGGTGTCCTGGCAGATGGCCACGCTTTCCTCCCGGGCGATTTGGTAGTTTTCGCAGAGCTGGCACAGCACGGACTTCCCGATGGGAGACGCTTCCGTTTGGGCGGCGGACTGAACGGCGTTTTCAATGTCCGGCCCGATTCGATAATTGGCGGTCAAATACAGTTCCCGAATGGCGTCGGAAAGCGTTTGTACGGGGATTTCACGCATAGATAACGACCCTCCTTCTTGCAATGCACACAAGAGAGAGTGCAGAGTTGGGAGTTGAGCGTTGAGATTTATATAGTTGATACATTCGGAACTCAGTATGAACAAACTATATGATCTCAACTCTCAACTCTCAACTCTCAACTCTCTTATCTCATACGATGATCACTGGCTTCGTCCTGTACGTTTCCCCTCTTGGCATGCCCGCGCCGATGGCCCAAAGCTCGTCTGCCCGGATATCCAGGGCGGCAGCGTCTTCCCGGGCGGGGCGGGTGGTGAGGGGGAAGCCGCTTTTTTGCATCTTTCGCAGCAGGGGCCGGGCGCTTTCCCGGAAGCCTAAAACGCGGGCGTGATCGGGAAGGACGGGCAGGGCGGCCCGCTTCACGCCCATGACGCCGTGGCACAGGGCCCGGCTGATGCGGCCGTAGGTATAGCGCCGGGTTTTTACGGCGGCGATCAGCGCTTCCCGGCTGACGGCGGTTTCCGCCGCTTTCAGGATGCGCCGCTCCAGCCCTTCGGAGACGCCGGGCCACTGAGCGATTTCCTCTGGCGAGGCATTCAGTAGGGTATGGCGCAAAATATCGTCCAGTCCATTCGGGGGACAGACGCCCGCCAGTACCCCCCGCCGCAGTACGGGCAGGGCGGCTTCCGGCACAGCCCTTTCGACGCCTGCCCAGTCCCCCCGCAGAATAGCTCCGCGCACAGCGGAGGCGGAGGGCCAGGCTTCCAGTTCGGCGGCGTGATAATCCTGATCCCGCGGTATGGGCACGGGCACAACGGCGCTGTTCAGCCGCAGGAGGGCGCGCAGATAGGATAACGCCAGGGCGGTATTGGGCGCATTGAGCGTTTTTTCATCGATGTTCAGCCTTTGGGCCACGGCTTGCCCTTCGGCGGCTGCATAGGAAAGGCCCCTCTTTACTCCTTGCCGGATGGCTTCGTTCAATGCTTCGTCCGGCTGCTCCAGCAGAGCGGCGGCGCTTTTCATCAGGCATAAATCCTCTGTTTCGCAGCCGAAGCTCAAATGCGTCACGCATCCCAGGGCATTCAGGATATACGTCCCGCCAAAAGCAAAGTATTCCGCCTCCCGCACGGAAAAAACGTAGGGCAATTGAAGCACCGCATCCGCCCCGCAGCGCAGGGCCATTTCCGCCCGAATGGAAGCGGGAAGCAGGGCGGGCAGGCCCCGCTGAGTGAAGCTGCCGCTCATGACGCATACGATGAAGTCCGCCCCGGTTTTTTCCCGCGCCAAGCACAAATGGCGCTCGTGCCCTTTGTGGAACGGATCATATTCCGCGATCACGCCGCAAACCGCCAAAACCATCACTTCCCCGCCGCAACATATTTTCATTATAATGCACCGCCCAGTTTCCCGCAAGCATCTTCTTGCATCCCGGCCCAGTTTCTGGTATACTAATTTTGGAGGATTATACAGAATGAAGAAAAACCAGCAAGTGCTATTATCGGTCATGGGCTGGACCCATGACGACGATGATCCCTCGGATGCCGTGCGGCTGCTGACCACGGGCACCCTGTCCGGCGATAAAGACCGTTGGCGCATCGATTACACCGAGACCCAGCCGGATAACGAAAGCAGCGATGTGATCCTGACCATGGGCAAGGGCGTGGTGACCATGCAGCGCTCGGGGCCCTACGGCGCCAGCATGGTGTTTCAGCAGGGCCACCGCTACGAAGGCTCCTACCGCACGCCCTACGGCGACTTAAGCATGGGCGTATTTCCCACCCACGTAAAATATTCGGTGGAAAACGGTCTGGCTGGGCAGGTGGATCTGACCTACCAGCTGGACTTGCAGGGGCAGTTCGCCGCCATGCATGAACTGCGCATCCGCTTCTGCCCGGCGGGCAAGCCGTGAACGTGTTGGAGCCCTGGCGGCGGACCCTTCGCCCGCTGATCCCCAAGGGGTTTCTCCGCCGGGATCAGAGGGACGGCTTGTTTGTCAGCGATTATCCCCGGTACGGGGAAGCGGAAGCTGTTTCCGCCCGCATTGAAAAAGCGGGTTTCCGGGTAAATGGGACGGACGGTTTGGCCCGTATCATCCCGAAAACAGGAACCTTAGCCGCCCTGTTGGATGATGTGCCTGTGTGCCAGCCGCCTATAACGGATGAAACCCTGTTTCTGTACAGCCTGGCCCGCCGGATCGCGGAAACAAACGCGCCTCTGACCCCGGAGACGGAAAGCGCCGTCTGGACAGCCCTCAAATACTTAGACGCGGGGGACGAAACGGGCCTGTACCGCTTTCTTTCTCCCGCCGCCGCCCTGGCGCAGCGGAAGCATCGGCCTTTACCGGGAGGGCTGGGGAGGATCATTCTGCGCTATATGTCAGCGTGTAGAGTTCAGAGTTGAGAGTTGAGATGATATAGTCTCTGTGACGATAAGAATTCAAATCGTTCAACAAAATGAATCTCAACTCTTGCCACTTTCGTTCATCATCATTTTGTTTTGGGGAGGTTTCGCCATGTTGATTACCTATCACGGTCATTCGGAATTTTACCTGGAAGGGGCCAACGGCTTCGCCCTGCTCACCGATCCCTACGACGATCACGTGGGTTATCCCATGGGGGAATACCGCTGTGACGCTGTGACGGTGAGCCACGGTCACGGGGACCACAATTTCACCCGGAAAGCCTCAGGCGCGCCCGCCATCATCGACAGCGAGGGAACATGGCATCCCGCCCCGGAAGTGAAGGTCACCGCCATTCCCTCGGTACATGACGACGCAAACGGAGCCAAGCGGGGCAAAAACCTGATCATGAAGATCGAAATGGAGGGCCTGACCATCGCGCACCTGGGCGACCAGGGCGTGGCCCTGACCCCGGAACAATTAACGGCTCTGGGCAAGATCGACATTCTGATGCTCCCCGTGGGCGGCTTCTTCACCATCGACGCTCAAACGGCCTGTGAGATCGTGAAGGCCGTAAAGCCCCGCGTCACCATTCCCATGCACTACAAAACCTCCGTCAATGCCGAATGGCCCATTTCCGACGAAAAGGAATTCCTGCGCCTCATGGGTCAACCCTCTCTCGCTCCCCTGCCCCTGCTGCGGGTGACCAAGGGCGATTTAAGCGAACAACCCGGGCTGGTTATGCTGGAATGGACACTTTAGGTCAGGAATAAAGGAGACCGGCGGGGCTTTGCCCCTCACCCCACCAGGGCGGTGACCGCCCTGGACCCGCAACTGGCGATCATATTTTGTTGGGACAAATCAACAACCTCCGCCTGCCGCGCTGGGGTTACGAAAAGTTTGAAGGCTTCTGGCCCATAGAAAGCCTGGGAAAATCCGAGGGGGAAAGTTTACTTTCCCCTGCGGATTCTTCCCTGGCTTTCCCCGGATGCTTCGCATCCGGGTTGGCGTCCAAAGGACGCCTGGCCAGAAGCACAGCGGCGTCAAGCCACTCTTCCGCGTCCTTCTTTGCTTCACCGGGAGTCAACTTCATTTTTCCTTTCATGCAGCTTCCGGCTTAGAGGTCCAGGAGGTGAAACCTCCTGGTGCAGGTGCGCGAGGGCCGCAGAGGCCCTCGCTTCGTTGTGGCTTAAAGTGCCCAATAATGAACAATCGAACCATTACAAAGTGTTGGAGGGAAACGCCATGCTGATTCATCAAGCGGCATTTGAGGGAAAGGGACCGCTGCTCAAGGGTAACCTGCACTGCCATACCACCCGCAGCGACGCAATATCCTCGCCGGAAACGGTGATGCGCCAATACGCCGCCATGGGCTATGATTTTCTGGCCCTGACGGATCACCGGATCTATAACTATGACAGTTACGCCCCGGATACGGGTTTGCTGGTGCTGCCCGGCATGGAGCTGGACGCCGGCCTGCCCGGCCCCGGCTGCCACTGCGTGCATCTGGTATCCTTAGGGCCTGAGCAGGAGCGGGGCAATGGCTTTGCCCAGGACCAGCGCTTTGAAAGCGTGAAGGCGGCGGACGCGGCGGCGGTGCTGCCCATGCTGCGCACCATCCAGGAAGCCAATAACCTGCCCATGTTCTGCCATCCGGAATGGAGCGGCAACACGGCCCAGGAAATTTTTGCCCTGCCGGAGATCGGGCTCATGGAAATCTGGAATTCCGGCTGCGCGGTGGAAGACGGGCTGGATACGCACGGGGCTTACTGGGACGAACTGCTGTGCGCGGGACGAAGGGTGTTCGGTACGGCGACGGACGACGGCCACCACCCCTATCAGAACGGTCTGGGCTATATCCGGGTACGGGCGGAAAAGAACCCGTCCTCCATCCTGGACGCCCTGCGGCGCGGCGCGTTTTACGCCTCCTGCGGCCCGGAAATTTATGATTTCTATTTGGAGGACGATAAGGCGGTCATTTTCTGCTCTCCGGTGGAAACCATCCGCTTCCGGCATTTCCGCGTGCCCTATGTGGAACGGAAAGGCCCCGGCATCATGGGCCACCAGACCGTGCCCGTGAAGAACACCAATTATATCCGCGCAGAAATTGTGGATGCCCAGGGCCGCATGGCCTGGACCAATCCCCTTTTCCTGGACGAAGAATATTGGAAACGTTTCGAAAAATAGGAGGAAAACATCATGGAAAACTGCCTGTTCTGTAAAATCATCGCCGGGGATATCCCCTCCACGAAAGTGTATGAGGATGAATACTGCTACGCCTTCCGGGATATCAATCCCCAGGCGCCCACCCATATTTTGGTGGTGCCCAAAGATCACGTTGCCAGCATTGCGGAAGTCGATCGGCTTTCCCCTGAGGCCCTGTGCGCGATAATTGCCGCCATCGGTAAAATCGCCGCCCGGGAAGGGCTTGAAAAGGGCTTCCGGGTGGTCAGCAACTGCGGGCCAGACGCCTGTCAGAGCGTGCCCCATCTGCACTTTCACATCCTGGGCGGGCGGCAAATGGCGGATAAAATGGCTTGATTGGGAAAAAAATTTCCTGATCCTCGATGAAAGTGTAAAAACATTTTTGCACCCTGAAAAGGCTGTTGACACTCCCGCCTGAAAGCGTTATAATACATGCACGGTCGCCATCCGCCGGTCAAACGGCGTCGCACCGTGAGCAAACGGTGTTGTTTCAGGCGAGATGAGCGAAGGGAGGGAAAACAAGTGTCTGAGGTTCATGTCAACAAGAACGAATCGCTGGAAAGCGCGCTGAAGCGCTTCAAGCGGCAGTGCGCCCGTGCCGGCGTACTGGCGGAAGTTCGTAAGCGCGAACATTATGAAAAGCCCAGCGTAAAGCGCAAGAAGAAGGCGGAAGCCGCTCGCAAGCGGAAGTATTGATCCGTCTCGCCAAGGCCGCCCGGTAATGTGCCGGGCGGCTTTTGTAAATCATACAGGAGGTGTTTTCATGAAAAGGCTGCTTGCCCTGCTGCTCATCGCCCTGCTGCTGCCCTGGGCCGCTTTGGCCGAAAACGGCGCTTCCCTGGCCTACAAGGCCGCTTCCCGCACCGGTCCTGGCACCCAGTATTCCGAAGAACTGGGCACCCTGAACCCGCCCCTGAGCCTGACCGTGATTTCTTACGCCCGCCGGGCGGAAACGGAATGGTATCACGTGGAATTCACTCGCAGCGGCAAACTGTACCGCACCTATATCCTGAAAAGCAAGGTGAAGGACGCGGGCGCGGCTCGGGTCGAAAGCGAAGAATATTCCCAGGATTTCCTTCTTTCTTCCGCAAAAGCGTACTATGGTCCCGGCGAAAACTACGCTCCCCGGCCTGGCACCCTGTCCGCCCAAACCGAGGTGAAAGTGTTTGAAACAGAAGGGGAATGGGCCCTGTGCGAATACCGGGAGGACTGGCGCTGGGCCCGCGGATACATTCACGTATCCAATCTGACTTATACCCAGGCCGCGCCCCTGGAGACCGCCGTGCCCGCTCCCGTAGACGAGAGTGGATGGAGCGTGCTGCCAGGCGACGCGGAAACCGCCGCTCCTGCCATGCCCTCTGCGGGTGCGGGGCTGCCCCTGGACGCGGAAGCGCTGCCTGCCGCCAATGCAGTCGGCGTATTCTTTCTCACCGCAGCTGCGGATATTTACTTTGGCCCCGGCGAACAGTACGAAATTCAAACCTTCCAGGAGGACCTGGCAGCCCTGGGCATCCTGTCTTCCGGCGTGCGGGCCTACGGCCAGGAAAACGGCTGGGTGCTGATCCGCTATTCCAACGGCAATCCCGGCGAATACCGCTACGGCTGGATCAGCCCTGAAGCCCTGTCCGGCGCAAGCGAAGCCTTCCTTCCGATCCTGGCCTTCGCTTATCAGCCCGCCGCGCTCATCCGGGATACTTGGGTAGCCGGTGATCCCGATATCCTGATGGATACTGAAATCAGCCTGCCCATCCATACCGCCGTTACCGCCCTGGCCTGCCTCAATGCCGACCCTGCCTGGGTCTACTGCGAATATACCCGCCTGGAAAACAATATCCCGGTTCTCGAGCGGGCTTTCCTGCCCGCAGACGCGCTGGTCACGCGGTGATCCGCTTTTCTCAAATAGCCGCTGGGTTTATGCTGTTATGCAGTGCTCATTTTGACCATTGGGCACTGCATAACAGTATTATTATAATGTGAGAAAAAGTACATTTATTTCAGTTTTTTCCCGCAGTAGGGACAATACGTTTTTTCCTCTGATTCCGTCTTTCTGGAAATCACCTCGGAGAATCCCGCCGCGATAATACCGGTGGGGATGGCGATGATCCCGATGCCCACCAGGCTGATGAGGGCGGCAAAGAAACGGCCCACCGCCGTGATGGGGTACACGTCCCCGTAGCCCACAGTGGTCAGCGTACAGATAGCCCACCACAGGGAGGACACGACGTTGGGAAACTGTTCGGGCTGCACCGGGTTTTCCACCGTGTACATGATAATGGCTGAAAACAGCATCACAAAAGCGCACAGCGCCAGGGACATGATCAACCGGGAAGCTGACAGACGGATCACCTGTATGATGGTCTGCAGCGCGTCGATATACCGGCCTAGCTTAAACACCCGGAACAGGCGGAACAGCCGGAATAGACGCACCATGCGCAGATACCGCATATCCGCGGAAATAACAGGCAGATAAAAGGGCAGAATGGCCAGCAGGTCGATGAGCGCCATGAAGGAAAAAATGTATTTGACGTGCGGATGGGCCGCCTGGGGGTACAGCAGGTCCGCTGTCCAAATGCGGGCCAGGTATTCCACCGAAAAAACGATCACGGAAAAGAACTCAAATGCCCGGAAAACCATGCGGTACTTTGCAGCGAGAGAATCAAAGGATTCCAGCACGATGGACGTTACGCTGAGCAGGATCAGCGCCATGATCAGCAGGTCAAAGGACCGGCTGGCCCGGTCGCTGCCGTCGTCCTTGCTGATGATGTCGAATACCCGGGTCTTGATGGCTGTATAGGACATAACGCATTCCTCCGCTTCTATCGACAATTTCCAAAAAAGTATATCACCTGTTCCGCTTTCTGTAAACCAAAAGGAGGCTGCTGTGGCAGCCTCCCGATTGGTTTTGGAGGGATTATTTGATCTGGGTTTCTCTGCCCTGGGGCGCGCCGTAGGCTTCCGTGGTGATCACGCCGTTCAGCACTTCAGTGACGTAAGCCATCACCGCTTCGTCCATGGGGATGCCGGTATCGAAACCGCTGCCCTCGCTGTAGGCGCGGGCGAAACAGTTGTAGGTGTCGCCGCCGGCGGCGATGAAGTTGTTGGTCACCACCGCGTAGGTAGCGGCGGGATCAAAGGCTTCGCCGTTGATGGTTTCGATGGTCACACGCTGGATGGAGGCGGGCTTGAAATAGCTGGTATCCTTGCCATCCAGCATATACACTTCACCCTTGGCGAATTCTTTGGTGGTGTCCAGGGTCCATTTGATGCCGCTGGTCTGGGGATAGCCGCCCACGGGATCGGGGGTACAGAAGGTGGAGGCTTCCAGGGCTTCCAGCAGTTCTTCGCCGGTGACATAAATCACGGCCACAGTATTGCCGAAGGGCAGCACTGTGTTGATGTCCTTCATGGTCACATCGCCGGCTTCGATATTGGCGCGGATGCCGCCGCCGTTGGTGATGCCCACCACGTGGCTGGGCTCCACCTGCTCGACGCCGCCTTCTTTGACCACGCTCCACACCATGGCATCGACGATCAGGTCGCCCAGGTTAGTTTCTTCGGTGCGGTTGCCGGGAGCCCTGTTGCCGTTAAGCAGCACTTCGGTGGTGGCGAAGACGTTGTTGTATATGGCGTCCGCGGCGTCCATGATTTCCTTGGCTTTGGCGGCCACGGCTTCGTCCTTTGCCAGCAGGGCAGTGTCTACCAGGAAGTTGTCGCAGATTCTCTTGGTTTCGTTATCGATCACGATCACGCCGATGTTGGCGAATTTGGTGCCGGTGGACTGGATGGGTTCGCCGTTTTCGCCCTGGGTCATGACGGAGTGGGAATGGCCGTCGATCACGAAGTCGATGCCGGTCACGTTAGCCAGCAGGTCGATGGAGCGGTAGCCGTTGGGGGCAGATTCAGCGTACACGCCCAAGTGGCACAGACCGATCACCAGATCCACGTCATTGCGGACGGTGTCTACATGTTTCTGCACGGTGGCGTACAGATCGCCGAAAGTGGTAAAATGAATTTCCTTGATCAGGCCGGGGTTCACCTTGGTGGCGGTTTCAGGGGTTTCTACGCCTACGAAAGCGACCTTCAGATAAGGTTCGCCGTTGGGATCGTCCTTGGGGACAAAGTTCACGATGCTGACGCCAGGCAAAATGGATTCATTGGTGGCGTCCACGATCACGTTGCAGCAGATGGTCTCAAATTCAGCCTTGGACAGGTTATCCATTAGCTGGGCATAGCCGAAATCGAAATCATGGTTGCCCAGGGTAACCAGATTGTACCCGGCGGCGTTCATCATTTCGATGGCGGCGGCGCCTTTATTGGTAGAAACGTAGATGGTGCCCTGGCTGAAATCGCCCGCGTCCACGGTCAGCACCTTTTCCGCGCCCATCTTGGTGAAATAGTTGCGCAGGGTGGGAACATAGGCGTAGCCGTCCAGCGCGCCGTGCACGTCGTTGGTGTGCAGGATCACGGTTTTGCCGGTATAGTCGGCGCTGAGCATCTTTTTCAGGGATGCGATCTGGCCTTCCAGATTGGCGGCGTTATCTGCGGCTTTGCTCAATTCTGCGGCAGCCGCGTCCTTTTCACCGGTCAGTGCGGCGATGGTTTCTTCCAGCGCGGCAAGAGCGCTTTCTTTTTCGCCGGTGATGGCGGCCACTTTTTCTTCCAATTCAGTGGCGGCGGCTGTCAGCGCTGCCTGCGCTGCATCCTTTTCGTCGGTCAGCGCGGCGATGGTTTCTTCCAGCGCGGTTTTATCTGCGGTGGCAGTATCCAATTGACTTTTCAGTTCGTCGGCCTGCTTCTGCACAGTGTCCTTGTCGCTGACGGCAGTGTTCAGCTGGACGTTGAATTCATTCGCCTTATTCTGCCATTCGCTCTTTTCACTCAGCGTAATTACGCCGAATGCCACAGCGGCCACCAACAGAAGGGCCAGTACAATGCTGAGTTTTTTCATCCGCGTTCTCTCCTTTTATAATAGTATTTCTGGATACGGCATCATTATATCAGATTTTCCTATCGATTGCAATTAGGATCGGAAATTTCGGGCGGACGGTTTGAAAAGAAAAAGAACGAAAAGAACGGAATTTTGCATACCGCATTCTGTGAATAAGAGAATAATGGGAACACGCGTTCTTTTAAAATCCGAACGTTCAGGAAGAATAAGAAATGAATAGTACGGAATATAGAATCAATAGAAGGGAAGTCTCCAGATAGTAATGTTCGTAAAAACAAAAAAGAACAAGAATCCCGAAAGAAATCTCAAAAAAGATGTTGACATAGGGAGGATGACGTGGTATTATATCCAAGCGCTCGAAAAACGGGGCCTTGAGAGAGGGACCGGGAGGGCGCGGGAATC
>JAFXMP010000253.1 GCA_017530275.1 Clostridia bacterium
ATTGGGCACCCCGGCGTAATGACTCAATGTTCGCCCCATGGAATGGCCGACGCCGAACCATACCCCAGCCCCCACGCCCGCGCCTTCCGCCTGGTCCTGGGTAATATCCTCATCCGTCATGAACGCGGAGGTGTCCACCTGCTCGGAAATGACGCGCAGGGCGTTGCCCAGGGCCGTTTGGGTAGCGGACAGCGCGTCTGCGTACAGCGCCATGGCGTATTCCCTGCTTTCCTGCACGCAGGAGCCGGTGAGGATATCGTGGAAATGGGTGAACAGCACCTTCTGCCAGGCGGTATCCAGCCTGTCTGCGGGGTATTCCGTCCGGGCTGTGAAATGGCCCAAGGCGCACATTTGGGCAGCGTCGGAAAGGGACGTTTCGCTTCTGCGGTTGGCCATTTTGATGCGGCTCTGGGTGGTGTAGCAGCCGGGGAAAATGGCGTTCAGCTCGTGATCAATCACCGGGAAACGGCTGGAAATCGCTTCCACCTCATGGAAAAATTCATGGAGCGTACCGAAGCGCACAGCAGGGAACACGGGCCAATCCCGCATTTCCAGAACACGCTCGATATCCCGCCGGGTGGGGCCTCCGCCGTGGTTCCCAACGCCGTATACGATGAGCCCTGTTTTCAGCCCTGCGCACTTTTCAGCCAACTGCGGCAGGCCAATGCCGTTTTCCGGGCATACGCCGCTGTTGTACCAATAGGGTTCCTTATAAGTGAGAATCTCCGCCCCGGAAGGCGCACGGTAACGGAACAGCACCTCATCCTCTTTCGTACCCCGGCAGTGGTAGTAATACCGAATGTCCGCAAAGCGGCTGATTTCGGGAAGGAAACGGCTGTGGCCGAAGGTGTCCGGGGAAAAGTCCACCTGCACCTTGCCCGTATCGATGCCCCACACGGTTTCAAGATACCGCCGGGTCACTTCCACGTGATGCAGCAGCGATTCCGTGGAGGGCATGTTCTTGTCCGTTTCCACCCAGGCGTTGGCGGTCACTTCCCACCGGCCTTCGGCGATGCGGGCTTTGATCTCCGGCATCAATCCCGGATCGAACTGCTCCACGATTTTGTATACCGAAGCCTGAGACTGCATGAACGTGAATTCGGGATATTCCTCCATCATGTGCAGCACCGACCGGAACGTGGACAGGGCAGCAGCCACTGTTTCCTGCATGCCCCACATCCAATTCATGTCAATATGGGCATGAGAAACGTAAATCAATGCGTATTCCTTGGCAGCTTCTCGAAGGGGCAGCAGCGCTTCTTCCGCTCTGGCGCAGGCATCGTTGGTGAGGGTTCCCTCTTCTTCCATGTACTTTTCCAGTACGGACAAGGCTGCGCCGATGGCGGCGTCGTACCGCTGTCCGGCCTGCCGGGACATTTCCAGGGCAAAATGGATTTCCGACAGGATGCGCACCGCCGCACGGCTGGGGGGCGTGACTCCCATATGCTCCTCCGCCGGCGTGCCGAAGGTGAATTCAAAATTGCTCTTTTCCCGATTGCCGCCCACGCGGGTTTTAAGCTGTTCAAACCGCTGAGCCAAGGTATCTGTCCGATTCATCGTTATCCTCCCATCTAAATTGAATAGAGAAAAAGGGCCGGATGCCGCCGGTCCCTTTGCATCTGGTTATTCTGAAAATACAATGGTGGTCACGGAACGGGGCGCCAAGGTAAATGCCGTGCCGCTCACCCGTTCGGTGATTTTCACCAGGTCCCGGGAAGCGGAAGTCTCATAGGCTACGATGGATTCATAATCGCCGAAGCTGCCGTTCACTTGTATGTCGCGCTTTTCCGTGCTTTCATTCACCAGCACCACCACCAGCTTCTTTTTTCCCTGTTCCTCTCCCCGGAACGCCACGGCGCTGTATGATTCGCCACCGGTCACATCCACCCGAACGAAGCCCGGCCGGATATAACGGGAATAATTGCCAAAGGCCCACAGCCGTTTCAGGGGCACGATAGAAATCTGATTGAGGCCATTCTTTGTGGCATGGATCAGGCCGTCGTGATAACCGCCGGGAGACACGCCCACCCAGCAGCTCCAGGAAACGGCGTTCAGCACGGTCAAATCCTCCGCCAGTGTTTTCGCCAGCACGATGGCGGAATCCATGCCGGTATCGGTGCCGTTCACCATTTCACACCATTCGCTCATGCGGATCTTTTTGTCCGGGTGCTTCTCCCGCATCCAGTTCATGAAAGAAATTTTATTCTGGGTATCGCTCCAATAGGAATGGCAGTCCACAGCGGAAAAATGCACATCCAACGCTTCATTGCTCAGGATCGCGTTGACGTACCGGACGGTTCTTCCGCCCCATTCGCCGCTTTCCGGACCGCTGAGTTCCACCCCTGCCAGAGCGGGACGCTTTTCCATTTCTTCCAGGAAAGCTAAATAGACTCCGGTGATCTGGGCGGCTTCATAATGACAGCCCTCCTGATTGCCCGCATACCAATCCCACTGGGGTTCGTTGATGGGAGAAATAAATTTGACGGGCACGCCCATTGCGATGAAATGCTCCGCCACGTCGCAGCAGTACGCCGCCCAGGCTGCGTAGTTCTCCGGGTCAATGTTTCTGATCCCCTGTCCCTGAATCATCTGAGCAGTGCCGTTGATGGTCAGGCGCTCCAAGGGGCTGTTACAGAACAGTACTACTTCCTGGACCCCCAGCCTCGTCACCTCGTTTAAGAACCATACCGCTCCTTCGTCCTTGCCCCAGTCATATTGGCCGGGGGCCGTTTCAAAACTCTGGGCCCGGCGGTGAATATCGGAATAGCTGCCGTTTCCGCTGTCCGCGCTGCCCGCGCCCAAGTTGTAGCGGTAATTGGTGAGCCCGATGCCGAAGTTCCGGTCATAGAGCAGCAGGGCCAACTGTTCCCGGGCCGTCCTGCCCGTGTCTCCCCAAGGCTCGTCCCACATGCCCATGTACTGGCTCCACCAGCAGCCGCTGGCACCGAAAGATTCCAACGTCTGATAGGCGGCGGTTTCATCAATGGTCATTTGCGTTACCTCGGCGGAAGCAGAAAGGGACAGCGCACTCAGCAGTATAAAGCAAAGAAAAAAAGAAGTTTTGCGAATCCAATTTTTCATCCAGCGCACGCCCTCTCTTCATCTGGTCATAAAACGATTATTTTACACGCCGCAGCGTGATAATTCCGTCATCGTGTTCCGAAACAGTTTCCTTGACTGCCTTCATGGCCGCCTTCAATTCCTTTGCGTCCTGTTCCACATTGGTGAGGCGCTTTTCCACACCGTCAAGACGGATTTCTACATGATCAAGTTTTTTCCTCCTGCATGTCCTCCGTCAATGAACGCAGGCGCACTTCCATGGCGTCCTGACGCTCTGCCGGCGCGCTGACCTGTTTCTGAACGCTGTTTTCAAGGAACGCCATCTTGCGATTCGTGATACGATCTTCTGATTGCTGAAACATTTCGCTGATGGCGCTAAGAGTTTCGTTCAACTCAGGACGCGTTTCATAATTTTTGCCTTGCTCACAAAAAATCCCCTTTGTTCCCTCCCATTATACCATATGCCTGGACCCATCGCAAGCGCCTTCCTCAGCCTGCACCATAAAGAAATAGGGAAACCGCCAATTTGTAAAGCAGTTTCCCCGAATACCATATCCGCACTCGTCTCAGTATTCATTGTCGCATTATTTGCGAAAAGCACAGCTTTACAGAAAGGCGCGAAACGTGGTATACTGTACTGGCGCAAATAATGGAAGGATGCAGTATGCTCCTTCCCCGCGAAAGCATTTAAGGAGGATCATTCAATGGCACGGAATCAGTTTGCCGGTTTCGGCGGCGGCCCCAATATCCAGCAGCTCATGCGTCAGGCCCAGAAGATGCAGGAGCAGATGACCAAAGCCCAGGAAGAACTGGATGAAAAGGTTTATGAGGCCAGCGCGGGCGGCGGCATGGTCACCTGCAAGGTATCCGGCAAGCGGGAATTGCTGGAATTGACCATCAAGCCCGAAGCGGTGGACCCCGACGATGTGGAAATGCTGCAGGATATGATCCTGGCTGCGGTGAACGAAGCCCTGCGTGAGGGCGAAAAAGTCCGGGAGGAAACCATGGGCAAGCTGGCCCCGGCCGGAATGGGCGGGATGTTCTAAGATGCCGGAAGGAAACGATCCCATCGCCCGTATGGCGCTGGAATTGGCGCGGCTGCCGGGCATCGGGCAAAAAAGCGCCCAACGGCTTGCTTACCATATCGCAGGCCTGCCCCTGGATCAGGTGAAGGACCTGGCCGCTGCCCTTTGGCAAGGGCGCAAGGCCCTCCGTTTCTGCGCCCGCTGCGGGAATTATACCCAGGAGGAGTTTTGCGCCGTCTGCGCCAATGAGGAGCGGCACAACGGCCAAATTTGCGTAGTGCGGGACGCCCGCGACGTGGCGGCCATGGAACGGATGCGGGATTTTCGGGGCCTGTATCACGTGCTGGGCGGCACCCTATCCCCCATGAACGGCGTGGGGCCGGAAGATATCCGCATTAAGGAGCTTTTGGAGCGCTTATCCACCGAAGAAGTGCAGGAAGTGATCCTTGCTACCAACCCGGATATCGAGGGCGAGGCCACGGCGGCATACATCGCCCGCCTCATCAAACCTCTGGGGATCAAGGTCAGCCGTATTTCATACGGCGTGCCCGTGGGCAGCGATCTGGAATACGCCGACGAAGTGACCTTAGCCAAGGCCATGGAGGGGCGGAGGGAGCTTTAACCCGTTTCATGTAAAGTGAAAAGCTAGAATGAAAAGTTGAGAATAGGGTTGAGAGTGAAGAGTTGAGAGTTGAGATTATATCGTTGTGAAAAGGACATCAAAGCATCGCATCAGACAAACTTCATCTCAACTCTAAACTCTCAACTCCTTTTCTCAGAATATAAGTACAGAGGAACAAAGCAATGCTCCACTTTTACCATGGCGTGATGGGTTCCAGCAAAACAGCCCAGTTATTAATGCAGCGTTACAATTACCAGCAATTAGGGCTGAAAGTGGCGCTGGTGAAGCCCGCCATCGATACCCGGGCGGGCGTAAACATCGTCTATTCCCGCTTGGGGCTCCAGGCGGAGGCGGATATTGTGCTGGAACCGGGCCACAGCGTTCGGGAACAGCTCAACTGGCTGGCCGTACAGCACGCCCATTCGGATTTCCAGTATGTGTTCGTGGACGAAGCCCAGTTCTTAACGGAGGATCAGGTGCAGGAAATGGCCGATCTATCCGATGATCTGGAGATATTCTGCTATGGCCTGAAAACGGATTTCATGGCCCAATTTTTCCCCGGCTCGGCGGCGCTGCTGCGTCTTGCGGAGGATATTCAGGAGGTGTCCGGCTCCCTGTGCTGGTGCGGCAAGAAGGCAACCATGAACACCCGGGTGGACGGCAAAGGCCGGGTGCTCAAGCAGGGCGCGCAGGTAATGATCGACAATCAGGAAGAGATTCGCTATATCGGGCTGTGCTATCAGCACTGGCGGGAAGGAAAATCGCATGGCTGACGCAGGAGGATGGTTTCAGCAGAACGCGGGGCTTGTCTCCGCTTTTTCTATCGTAATATCCGTGGTGCTGCTGGTCCTGCTGATCCTGGTGCTCACACGACAAATCAGCACTGACCGCAAATTCCGGCGACGCACGGAGGCCATGAACCGACGGCTGGAAGAACTTGGCCGAACGACTTTGCGCCGGGATGAGTTTTCCAGTCTTTCGGAAATGCAGTCCGCAAGGCTTTTGCAGGCCATGGAGGAGCGCAGCCGGGACGAGGCCATGCGCTTCAACGACCTCTCCGCCCGGCTGGACTTATTCGGTGATAATCAGGACGCGAGACTCCACCGGGTCACCGCCGTGCTGGATGAAAAGCTGAACCAGAACGAAGCCCGCATCGAAAAAATGCGGGATACCCTGGACCAGTCCGTTACGCGCCTCCAGGAAGAAAACGGCAAAAAGCTGGAAGAAATGCGCCAGACCGTGGACGAAAAGCTCCACGCCACGCTGGACAAGCGTCTGGGCGAATCCTTTTCCCTGGTGAGCCAACGGCTTGAGCAGGTGTATAAGGGCCTGGGTGAAATGCAGAGCCTGGCCAGTGGGGTGGGCGATCTGAAAAAGGTGCTTACCAACGTGAAAACCAGAGGCGTTTGGGGCGAAATGCAGCTGGGCACCCTGCTTTCCCAGGTGCTGACCCCCGGTCAGTACGATGAAAACGTGGCGGTGGTCCCCCATTCCAATCAGCGGGTGGAATTCGCGGTCAAACTACCCGGGCGGGAAGAAGGCTCCACCATTTATCTGCCCATTGATTCCAAATTTCCCATCGAGGATTACGAACGCCTGCTGAACGCCTACGATACCGGCGACCAGGCCATGATCGCCGCCGCTTCCGCCTCGCTGCAAAACGCGCTGCGAGTGGAGGCCAAGCGCATCGCCGGAAAATATATTGCGCCGCCCTACACCACAGACTTCGCCATTATGTTCCTGCCCATTGAAGGGCTGTACGCCGAAGCACTGCGGGTAAGAGGGCTTACGGAAGAATTGCAGGAAAAACACCGGATCGTGGTAGCCGGGCCGACGACGCTGAACGCACTGCTGACCAGCCTGCAGGTGGGTTTCCGCACCTTGGCCATCGAAAAGCGATCCGGCGAGGTATGGCAATTGCTCAGCGCTGTGAAAACCGAGTTCGGCAAGTTCGCAGGACTTTTGGAGGCTACGGAAAAGAAGCTGCACGCCGCCACGGAATCCATTGAGAACGCCAGCCGCAAAACACGCACCATCGAACGCAAGCTGCGCCGGGTGGAGGCGCTGGACGAAGGCAAGGCCGCACGGCTGCTCAGCGGCGATGCGATGTCTAAACCGCTGCAAATGGCCTTCTGGGACGAGGATTTGACCTCCGACGACGACAGTTAAACAGAAAAAACGTGGTATTCAAACATTTTTTTGAGACAGAAAACAGGAAACGTGCCATAATAACACCGTGGGGCGGAATAAGATCATCCCCCCAGCGGAAAAATGACAGTATTCACCGAAAGGAGTGTTTCGCATGGATCAATTGGGCAATGAACTGAAAAAAGTACTCAAGGCCGGTATGGGCGCTGTAGCCGCCGGTCTGGAAATGGGCCAGGATGCCATTGAGCAGCTTGCAAAGAAGGGCGAACCGCTGTATGAGCAGGCCAAAAACGCCGTTTCCGACGCGGCCGGAAAAGTGAAGCAGACCATCGATTCCTTAAACGCTCAGCCCCAGGCCCAGGAAATCATCGACACCCTGCAGGGCATGGGTAAGGAAGCGTGGGACCAGGTGCGCGCCGCTCTGGATGAATTCGAGATCCAAGCCGCGGAAGCGGAACAGGCCGCCAAGGACGTGGCTCAGGCGGCGGAAGAAATCCTGCGCAACGCCCCGGCGGAAGCCGAAAAACCCGCCCCGGAAGCAAAGCAGGCCGACGATTCCCAGAAGCCCGAGGAATGACCCTTTTCCCACGCAAACAGCCCGGCGGAGAAAAACTCCGCCGGGCTGTTTGCATACTATGATCAATACTCAAATTCACCCTCGAACACGTGGGTTACTTCACCGGTGAGGGCGATTTTTTCCTCCGTGCAACGCACGGTCAGGTCTCCCCCAACCAGCTTCACCACGATATCCTGATCTGATGGACATACCCCGTTTTTTACCGCCGCGGCTACGGCGGCGCATGCCCCGGTGCCGCAGGCCAAGGTTTCCCCGTTGCCCCGCTCCCACACCCGCATGCGCAGGGTGTTTTTGTTGATGATGCGCACGAATTCCGTGTTCACCCG
>JAFXMP010000254.1 GCA_017530275.1 Clostridia bacterium
CATAGGCCCAATCTTCCGCGCAAGGGAAACGTTTTCGACTCCAGTAACCAATTTTTTAATTATTTGTCACAGAATACTTGTTTTTTAGCTCATCGTGTGTTAAAATACATCCTGTGTTATTTCAAGGAGGGAAAGTCTCATGAGCGCTATTGAAATCATTCTGAACATTCTGATGGTTATTTCTGCCCTGGTGATGATCGTGACCGTATTGATGCAGTCCAGCGACGACGACGGTATGGGCGCGCTGACCGGCGGCGGAAGCGAAACCTTCTTTGGGAAGAATAAGAATAATACTTTGGAAGGAAAGCTTGCCAACGCTACCAAGATTTCTGCCATCGTATTTGTGGTGCTGGCCATCTTGATGCTGATTGTGGCGTAACCCATCGGCATTTGCTGGGATGGCATGAAGGGCTGGCAACGATTTGTCAGCCCTTTGTTTGCGTAAAAGGGAGCAGATTCGTGATTATTCTTTCGATACAGAACCTGCATAAAGCGTTCGGCGGCAACGTGGTGCTGAAAGACGTGACCTTGACGCTTCAAGAACGTCAGCGTATGGGCCTGGTGGGCGTGAACGGGTGTGGAAAAACCACGCTGCTGAAAATTTTAGCGGGCCAGGAGCATGAGGACGGCGGCAGCATATCCCTCATGAAGGGGATGCGCGTGGGCTACATGGAGCAGCAGTACGCCGTTCAGGGGGACAATACCGTATTCGAGGAATTGAAGCAGGTATTCACCCCTGTTTTCGCGATGGAAGAAAAGCTGCGCGCTTTGGAAGAGCAGATGGCGCACGCCGGCGAAACAGAGCTGAAACGCATGGGGGAGACCTATGCCCGCTTGAATGACGAATTTGAAAAGGCGGACGGTTACGCCTGGAAATCTTCCATTCAGGGCGTACTTGCCGGTTTGGGATTCCAGAAGGAGCAGTACGACCTGCCCGCCCGCCTGCTGTCCGGCGGAGAATTGACGCGGCTGTGCCTGGCGAAGCTGCTTTTGCAGAAGCCCGATCTTTTGCTTCTGGACGAGCCCACCAACCATTTGGATCTGCAGGCTCTGGACTGGCTGGAGCATTACCTTTCCGATTACCGGGGAACGCTGCTGGTGGTCAGCCACGACCGGTATTTTCTGGATCACGTGTGCACTCACATTTCAGAATTGCTTTTGGGTACTCTGGAGCAGTATGAAGGCAATTATTCTTCCTATATGGTCCAGCGGGCAGAGCGGTTTGAGATTCGGATGCGCGCCTGGGAGCAGCAGCAGAAAATGATCGCCCGGGAGGAAGCCATCATCGCCCGGTATAAATCCTTCAACCGGGAAAAATCCATCCGAGCAGCAGAAAGCCGGGAAAGGCGGCTGGAAAAGGTGGAACGGTTAGAGCGGCCCCAGGACGAGCATCAGGTGCGCTTCCGGTTCCAGGCTAAGAGGCGCACGGGGGACGACGTGCTGTTCATCAAAGATTACAGCAAATCCTTCGGCCCGCGTACCCTGTTTGAAAATGTAAACCTGCATCTGCGTGCGGGGGACAGGGTGGCGCTGCTGGGCCCCAATGGCATCGGGAAATCTACCCTGCTTAAATGCCTGATGGGCGAGGAAAGCCCCGACGGCGGCGTGGTCCGCTGGGGCGCCAATGTGGATACTGGTTACTACGACCAGAAGCAGGAAAGCCTGCACCCCAACAAAACCGTGCTGGACGAGGTGTGGGACGCTTTTCCGCGTATGGAGCAAAGCGACGTGCGGGGAGCCCTGGGCCTGTTCCTGTTTACGGGGGAGGATGTGTTCATGCCCATCCATACCCTTTCCGGCGGGGAAAAGGGAAGGGTGGCGCTCACTAAGCTGATGCTCAGGAAGGACAATTTCCTGCTTCTGGACGAACCTACCAACCATTTGGACATGGACAGCCGCGAGGTGCTGGAGGACGCTTTGGAGAATTTCGAGGGCACCATCCTGGCCGTGTCCCACGACCGTTACTTCATCAACCGCTTCGCCACGAAGGTGGCGGTGCTATCCGAAAACGGCATTCGGGAATACCTGGGGAATTTTGACGATTACCAGCAAAAGCTTCAATGGGAGCTGGCTCAGCAGGGACAGGACCCGCGCTTTGCGGATATGACCCACACCGAGGCGGATAAGGAAAAGAGGAAGATCCGCTTGGCGAAGGAACAGTTGAAAGCCCTGCGGGAAGCCGTAAGGCGGGCTGAACAGGAGATCACCGATACGGAAAAAGCCATTTCCGACCAGGAAGCGCGGATGGCGCTGCCAGAGGTATACGCCGTGCCGGAGCAGGCTGCCGGTGCCGCCAAGGAGTATCAAAGGCTCAAGAATGCGCTTGCCCAGGCCTATCAGGCGTGGGAAGAAGCGGAAGAAGCGCTGGCAGAAGCGGGGGAGAGCTGAATGAAGCTGGAATATGGGGGCGTTTTGCTGCGGAACGCGGAAGCAGGCGACGCCGGACAGCTTGCCGCCTGGTGGAACGACGGAAAGGTAATGGCGCATGCGGGGTTTCCGCTGGGGCTTGGCACCACGCCGGAAAAAATTGCTTCGGAAATAGCGCCGGACAGCGACGATACCCGCCGCCGTCTGATCCTGGAATATAGAGAGAAACCTATCGGGGAAATGAGCTTCCGCATTTTACAGGGAAACGCGGCGGAAATCGGCATTAAAATCTGCGAAGCCGATTATCAGGAACGGGGCATTGGACGGATTGCTTTGAGCATGCTCATCGCAGCGCTGTTCCAAAGGGGATGCGGAAAAATCATCCTGGACACCAACCTGAACAATACCCGCGCTCAGCACGTGTATGAGACATTGGGCTTTCAAAAGACGGGGGTGCGCTATGGCGCCTGGACCGATCAGCTGGGCCGCCTTCAAAGCGCCGTCGATTATGAGCTGACGCGGGATCATTTTGCAGATTATACCCAAGAAACGGAGCGGACAAAGCGCCATGCCGGTCATTGAACGATTGAAAACGATGAGCGATCCTTCCTTCGCGGCTTTTCAGCGGAAGCTGATCCCTACCGTCGCGCCGGAAAGCGTCCTGGGCATCCGCACGCCCGATTTGCGGAAGCTTGCGAAGGAAATGATCAAAAGCGGAGAAGCGGAAGCGTTTTTAAGCCAGCTGCCCCATCCCTGTTTTGATGAAAACCAGCTGCACGCTTTTCTCCTTTCGGAAGAAAAGGGTTTTCAAAAGTGCCTGGATCGGGTATCGGCCTTTTTGCCGTATGTGGATAATTGGGCCACCTGCGACCAACTGTCGCCCAAGGCGTTCAAGAAGCACAGGCAGGAACTGCTGCCCGCGATCAGGCAGTGGCTTCAATCGGATCGTGTGTATACCGTCCGTTTCGCCATCGGCATGCTGATGCAGCATTTCTTGGACGGGGACTTTGACCCGTCCTATCTGGAATGGGTATCGGCTGTGCGCTCCGGGGAATACTACATCAATATGATGATTGCCTGGTACTTTGCTACGGCACTGGCCAAGCAGTATGAAACGGCGCTGCTGTATATCCGGGATCATCGCCTGTCTGCCTGGACGCACAATAAAGCGATTCAAAAGGCGATGGAAAGCTATCGGATCACGCCGGAACAGAAGGCAGAGCTGAAAGCATATAAAGCAAAGGCAAACGAGCAGATTCAGGATCAGCATGCGATTCAATGAAAGGCGGTGCGCTTATGCGTCGAAAGCAGCCATCGGATCAACCGCTTCGGGCAGCCTATCCGGCTGAAACTCAGCAGCCTTTGATGTATCGCACCCGGCAGGAAGACGCCGGATACCCCGATTGGGTAGCGCAGAGCGAAGCGGCGGTATCCGCAGAAAACACACGATGGGCTGCGGGCGGAAAGCCCAGCTGGCGGAGGCATCGGACGGAATGGGCGCTGATCGCGCTGGTGAGTGCGGCATTGCTTTGCCTGATGGGCGCCTATATCGTTTCCCTGTATCAGGCTTACCGGCCTTTTCAGGAGAAAAAAGCCATCGTGGGACAGAATACCATCGCCCAGGGCGTGCTGGTGGACGGATTGCACGTTGGCGGCATGAGCCGGACGGATGCGGCAGCTTCCCTGAAGAATCAGGAAGCCGCGGCCGGCGGGCTTTGGCTGACTGTGCAGGTGGACGGGCAGACCTGGGTGATCACCCCCAGCGAACTGCCGCTGGAGAGGAACACCCAGGCGGTGCTGGAAACAGCCTATGCCGTAGGACGGCAGGGCTCCAAGGAAACCATCGCTTCCTCCGTTACGCCCTTTGAATACCGGTATCAGCATCTGTACTATACGGCCACTTCCCCGGTCCGGCTGTATACAGCCGTAACGTCCAGCGCGGTAAAGCTGTGGGAGCTGGTGCGGATCATCGAAAACCGCATCAATCGTGACGCGGTGGATGCGCAGGTGGCTACCTTTGATATTGCTTCCCGCTCCTTTACTTTTACCGAGGACCGCC
>JAFXMP010000255.1 GCA_017530275.1 Clostridia bacterium
CCAACGATCTGCGCGCCCTGTGGCTCAAATTCTTCCAGCAGAAGGGCCACGCCGTGATCCCCTCCGCCTCCGTCATTCCCGAAAACGACCCCACCGTGCTGTTCACCACCGCGGGCATGCATCCCCTGGTGCCCTACCTGCTGGGCCAGAAGCACCCGGCGGGCAATCGGCTCACCGACGTGCAGAAGTGCATCCGCACCGGCGATATCGACGACGTGGGCGATATGAGCCACCTGACCTTCTTTGAAATGCTGGGCAACTGGAGCCTTGGCGACTATTTCAAGAAGGAAATGATCCCCTGGAGCTGGGAATTCCTGACCAGCGAAGAATGGCTGGGCATCCCCAAGGATTCCTTGGCCTTCACCGTATTCGAGGGCGACAAGGATGCGCCCCGGGACGAGGAAGCCGCCAACCTGTGGCGCTCCTGCGGCGTGAAGGACGATCACCTGTTCTATCTGCCTAAAGAGCACAACTGGTGGGGCCCCGCCGGCATCACCGGCCCCTGCGGCCCGGACACCGAAATGTTCATGATCGTGAAGAAGCCCTGCGGCCCCAACTGCTCCCCGGCCTGCAAGTGCGGCGCGTACCTGGAAATCTGGAACGACGTGTTCATGCAGTACAACAAGCAGGCGGACGGCAGCTTCATTCCCCTGGCCCAGCAGAACGTGGACACCGGCATGGGTTTGGAGCGCACTGTGTGTGTGCTCACCGGCAAAAAGAGCGTTTACGAAACGGACATTTTTGAAAATATCTTAGCGAAAATCGCCGAATTGTCCGGCAAGCGCTACGACGCGGACGAAGCCACCACCAAGGCGTTCCGCATTATTGCCGACCATATGCGCACCGCCACCTTTATTCTGGGCGACCCCCGGGGCGTCTCCCCTTCCAACGTGGACCAGGGCTACATCCTGCGCCGCCTGATCCGCCGCGCCGTGCGCTACGCCATGCAGCTGGGCATGGAAGCGGGCTTCACCTGCGAAATCGCCCAGGTCATCATCGACCAGTACAGCGAGGTGTACCCCGAGCTGAAAGACAACGCCGCTTTCGTGCTGGAGCAGCTCAAGCTGGAAGAAGACCGCTTTGCCCGCACCCTCAAGCAGGGCGAAAAGGAATTCGACAAGGTGTACAACAACATCGTGAACACCCGCGCCCTGCTGGAAAGCATCCTGGCCGACGCCGACCCCGTGGCCTGCGCTCAGGGTCACGCCCAGACCAAGAAGCTGCGCCCCTCTCCCGACATGATGCCCATCATCGAAGCGGCCCAGGCGGGCAACCTGAACAGCCTGAAAGCCGCCATCAATGCGCGTCTGTCCACCCTGACCACCTTAGACGGCCGCAGCGCCTTCAAGCTCTACGACACCTACGGCTTCCCCATTGAAATGACCAAGGAGCTGGCCGCCGAAAAGGGCCTGACCGTGGACGAAAAGGACTTTGCCGAGCGCTTCAAGCAGCACCAGGAAACCAGCCACGCGGGCGCGGAACAGCGCTTCAAGGGCGGCCTGGCCGACGCCAGCGAGCAGACCGCCTGCCTGCACACCGCCACCCATCTGCTGCAGGCCGCTCTGCGCAAGGTCTTGGGCGATGAAGTGCACCAGAAGGGCAGCAACATCACCGCCGAACGCCTGCGCTTTGACTTCACCTTCGGCCGCAAAATGACCCCCGAAGAACTGACGGAAGTGGAACGGCTGGTGAATGTCGCCATCGAAGCCAAGGCCCCCGTGACCATGGAAGAAATGACCGTGGCCGAAGCCAAAGCCCAGGGCGCTATGGGCCTGTTTGAAAGCAAGTACGGCGAGCGCGTGAAGGTCTATACCATGGGCGAGTTCTCCAAGGAAATCTGCGGCGGGCCCCACGCCTCCAATACCGGCGACCTGGTCTCCTTCAAGATTCAGAAGGAAGAATCCTCCTCCGCCGGCGTGCGCCGCATCAAGGCCACCATCGGACGGCAGGCGTAAGAGAACGTAAAAAAGCGGGGGAAAACCATTCTTTGGATGCCAAAGAATGGTTTTCCCCCGCACCCCCTTTCCAAGAAAGCAGCAAGGAAATTGCAAGTGAGGGATAAGCATAGTGGCTTGTCCTTTTTTGTATGAAAAAGCCCTGCACTCTCTGTATTTTTCTTTATCGTTTCAAAAAATTTGATGCCATCGCATGAAATTGCTTCCAGCATTTTATTACGTTCTGTGGACACATTTCTGGAAACGCATTATGAATGATACCTGCTGCGCAATACAGGTATAGGCCCGAGTAATATAGCGGCTGCTCTTTTCCTTTACTTGTTGATCCAAGTATTAAACCTGGTTCCGAATTGTCCAAATAGTGAAATGCTCCCAAGGCATTCATATGCACCTTGTCCGATATTATGTAGCGGGAACGAACATCCGGACATAGGACTCTTCGCTGAGCGTTGACGACTGTATACTGAGATGCTGCTCGCTGTATACGATGGATTCTTCCCGGCCATGACTTGCCAGCAGCTTGCCTGTGACAGGAGTATCCAATACCTTTCGCATCAATAGACTGCTGGTTTTCGTGTCTTCAGAGAAAACTACAATTGCCTGATCTATGCCGGGCATCTCAAGAACAGATGGGGTTTGATTTGCATCCAGATTTATATAGTAGGCAGCGATGTTTTGTTCACTTTCCAGCGTTGAGAACACTTCCAGAAATGCCTTACCATCCTTCTCATCAAGGAAGGTGACGCTGTAGCCGGTGATCAGTGCTTGGGCGTCATCCAGGGCATACCTTCGCACGGTAATCCCGTCTTCCACCAGCTCTTCGACCAATTGGTAATCTTCTCCGTCTCTGCAGGTTAAGAAAAATGTGGCTTCCGCAAACTGATATCCATCAGGAATATGAGACGGAAAAATCAAATAGCCTGCGGATTCCATTTTATGCTGAAAAGATTCCCAGGAGTCAACCGTTCTGGTCATTTTTCTGCTGCCAAATGTTCCGAAAGCCTCTACGGTAACATATTCATCCTTTGTGCCTGTGCGGTTCAGAAAATAATCAAATCTATTATCAAAAGCAGCGTCGTCTGTCGCGTTTTCGAAAAAGGTCTCATCAGGGCTCTGTGTCGATTCTTCCTCCTGCACAGTTACGGTGTTCCCTTCCCAGTTCATCCATGATCCATGAAATACTTTCGTTGCGGCATATGCTACAGTGACAAGTGCAAGCAAAATAGCAATTACGCTGACAAAGCTAAAGGACAGTTTCTTTTTCACAATTTCTTCCTCCTGTTCCTTGATCGGGAGGGAGGATATTTCCTGATGAATGCGATCCTTCAGTTCCTCTGAAGGTTCCATATACATTTTCTGTAATTCACTCTGCGTATACTGCTTCATGATTCTCCCTCCTCTCTGAGTTCAATCCGTAAACTCTTCTTCGCCCGTTTCAGTCGCGACTTCAGGGCAAACAATGTTATACCGATAACGGAGGCTGCTTCCTGTAAGCTGTATCCTTCCATGTAAACCAGCAGGAACGGGAGCCGTAGCTTTTCAGGAAGTCTATCCACCGCATCCCGCAGTTCCATGATCTTCGTTTCGGGTTCTGTCCGTTCCGGGAATACTGCTACAGGGACGGTACGCTGCCGCAGGCGTTGGATGTTATGGCACTCATTGATGACAATCCTAGCCAGGTATGCTTTTTCTTTTCCGTCCCGGATAGTATCAATCTGCTGCCACGCCTGCAGAACAGCCTGCTGGACAGCATCTTCAGCATCTGCGGGTTGCCGCAGAATACTTTGGGCCAGTCGGAACAATCCCGGGAGCTGCTGCATATACAGCTCCTCTAAGGCAATCTTGTTCATCAGGGAACCTCCGTTTGAAGATCTTCACTTATTATACGTTTTGGAGGGGCCAAAAGAGCCATGAGGTAAAAAATTTCTTTCTATTCGCACATAAAGTGGACATAAGATTTTAACGCGAATGCCCGATATTATGTTGACACGAACCGTCTTCAAGATGTGGAAGAGAAGACGACGGAGATGATCCGCGCGGGAGTGAAATATAAGGATGCATGTCATGTGGCATCCGCGATTCTCTCCGGCTGCTGTTATTTTATCTCAACGGATAGTCGCCTGCTAAAGCACAAGAGAGACGATATCAAGATGGTAAACCCCATCGAATTTATCACTGAAATGGAGGATGAATGAAATGGCGCTGACCACTGCTGAATTGATGAATCAAGGGATGCAGTATCTCACTGAGAAAATGGGAGCGGTTGAAGCTGAAGCCTTTATCGCGGCAGTTATTCGGGAACGCTTTGATTACACAAAATGGCAGCGCAAATATTTTGACGCAAAATCTCCTGAATCCATTCGTGAAGAAGCGCTTGAATTTGCGAAAAACCATCCCTTTACGGGGAACGCTACCCGTATTTGAGGGTTTTCTTCTTTCTTGGGAACTGTTGCAAGACAGTCCCCGAAAAAATGGAGCTGTTCTTTGAACTGAACGGCTCCGTTTTTGTCATATCCATAAATGTCGGCACGGTTTACGCATAAAAAGAAGATTAGGTGAACTATAAGCGAGGGTTTTGGCATGATGGCAAATGATCCAGCCCCCCCTTTATGGTTTTCTTGGAAGGGGGCCTGGGGGAAACCATTCTTTGGCCTCCAAAGAATGGTTTCCCCCAGAAGACTTCTCCAGGACCCATGCGGTTGCCTGTGAACGGCAGCGGAAACAGTTTACAGACGGTTTGTTTTGCTGTATAATGGAAAAAACGGAATTGTAAACCATACGACGGCAAATGACTGAAAGCGAGGGAAAACGATGAAACGAATCGTGTGCTGTATCCTGATCGGTCTGCTGCTGGGGGCGGTCTGCGCGCTGGCCGACAATGGAAGCTGGGCGTGTCCCCAATGTGGACAGGCGGGCAATACCGGCAATTTCTGCTCCAACTGCGCCTGCCCACGGCCGAATGAAGGCTGGCTGTGTCCTCAGTGCGGACAGGCGGGCAACACCGGCAATTTCTGTTCCAACTGCGCCTGCCCCAAGCCCAGCCAGGCTGCGGTCAACGAAGGGCTGGAGCAGCTTCCCGGGGAAACGGACCGGGTGAAGGTGCGGGTCGGCGGGGTTTCGGCCTCCGCTTTTATCCAGAACAAACAAAACCCCAACCTATGGCAGCCGTCCAACGCCGCTGACGGGGATGAATCCACCTGCTGGCAGTTTTCCTCAAAAAAGTCGGGTACGCTGGGCAATACCTGGCTGGAATTGAAGCTGTCTTCCCCTCAGACAGTGGACGCGCTGTGGTTCAAGAACGGATTCTGGGCCTATGGCACCAGCGGCAAGGACCAGTATCCCATCAACGCGCGGCCCAAAAAAGTGCGCGTGGAATTCCTGTATAGCGGAAAAACTCAATACGCGGACGCGCTGGAACTGACGCTCAAGGACGATAAAGCCCGGCAGGACTGGCAGCGGTTCGACGTGGGACGGCATACCGGCGTGACGGCTGTGCGGCTATGGGTCCTGTCGGCTTATCAGGGCAGTCAGTATGCCAACGACGTGTGCCTGTCCGAAGTGATGCTGGTGCAGAACGCCGCTGCTTCCACCGCCGCCCAGGCATCGGCCACCAACCCGCCCACGGTGTACGAAAGCCCCCGGTCGGCGTCCAACGCGAACCTGAAAATGAAACTGGCCACCCGCTCCGGCCCGGGCACGCAATACGATGAACCGGGCACCTTCTTTGCCAACAACTGGCAGAGCACGACCGTGCGGGTGCTGGCCAAGGAATGGGATGGCGACATTTGGTGGGTGCTGGTGGATTTCAGCTCCGGCGGCGCCCGCTACCGGGTGTGGACGGGACTGAAACGGGTGGATGTGAACGTGGACGCGCTGCCGGAACTGTACGGCAACGGGCAGGGCACCGTCAATGCTACCGATACCCGGCGCGGCCCTGGCTCGGATTACGCCAAAGGGCCCCGGATCACCCATTGGCAGGACGTGGTGGCCTATGGCAGAGAAAACGGCTATGTGGAAGTGGAATATTACGACGACAGCCAGAACCGTTTCTACCGGGTGTGGGTGCCTTCCAGCGCCGTCTCTCTCGACTGATCGGAACGTTGGCTGCATATGAAAAAATGACTGCCTCACTGGTTTTGTGAGGCAGTCGCTTTGTTTGGCAGGATTGCTTTATTCAGCTTATTCGGCGGCAGGCGCACGGAAGCTGATCTGGGTGGCGCCGGTCATGCCGTCGGCGGACAGCAGATAGATGGGAGCCACTTCGATGTGCAGGGTATCAAACTGGCCTTCATAACCGCCTTCGGTTTTGAAGTACAGGGTCATGCTGTAGCCCGCTTCCTTTTCTTCGGGGGTAATGGTGCGGGTGATCACCCAGCAGGCGTCGGCGGCGAAGCCGTTCACGGCGTAGTTCACGCCCTTTTCGCCGGTCAGGTTGTCGATCAGGTACAGTTCGGTGACGGTTTCACCGGTGGTGTTGTAGATGGTGTAGGTGCCGGTGAGGTTCAGCGCGGCTTTGGCGGCGGCCAGGATGCCCTGCAGATAGCCCCAGGTGTCGGCGGTGGTGGCGCCCGCGACAGCGTCGATGACTTCAGCTTTGGTTTCAGCGGTGTAGCCGTTCACGAAAGCTTCCAGTTCGGCAATGGTCTTGCCGGTGGCGAAGGCTTCGATGGCGTTATAGTTGGCGGCAATCTGCACGGTGGAACCGGCGCGCTGCATGTTCAGGCTGTACAGCTCGTTGTTCACGCGCTTGGAGCCCAGCACCCGGCCTTCGGGATAGCTGTCGCCGAAGGAAGCATCGCTGTTGGGTACGCCGATAGCGGCCAGGTCTTCCCGGTCGCCGATGAACTGGAATTCATCGATCTTGGCGGCTACGATCACGTCATCCTGCACCGCGGCGGTGATCACGGCGAAGCAGCCGGCGCCGTGGGCGGCATAGTCCACCTGGCCCAGTTTGATTTCGCCCTCGGCGAAAGCGGCGGCGGCGGTAAGAAGCAGCATCGCGGCCAGAAGTACGGCTAACAGTTTCTTCATAAGTAATCCCTCCTGTGAAATTTTGCAGGCTTTTGCCCGTTTAATTTCATTATACAGGAGAACAAAAAATAAACAAGTTGTATATTATGGCAAAAAAGAGATGTTAAGTATTCATTATCGGTTTGTTTGATCACAGTTATTGATTCTTTTGAAAAGTACCGTGCAATCTATTGCATTTTCCCGGCGGAAGGTGAGGTATAGACAAGAATGGGGAAACCTGCCCCTTGCCAGACATGCCGTTTGGATTTACAATAAACGGGAATCAACACGTCCTGGGGGCGAAAGACATGAGCGAACAGGTATCCATGCTGCAAACGGAACAGTTTCAACCCTTGGCCGCAAGGCTTCGGCCGGAAACGCTGGATGAAATCATCGGGCAAAAGCATTTGCTGGGGCCGGGCAAGGTGCTTCGCCGCATCGTGGAGGGGGACCAGGTGTCCTCCATGATCTTCTGGGGGCCGCCTGGCGTGGGCAAAACCACCCTGGCCCACGTGATCGCCAACCAGACCAGGGCTTCCTTCATCAATTTTTCCGCGGTCACCAGCGGCATCAAAGAAATTCGGGAAGTGATGCAGCGGGCGGATAAAAATTTGGTGTACGGGGAGCGCACCATCGTGTTCGTGGACGAAATCCACCGCTTCAACAAAGCCCAGCAGGATGCTTTTCTGCCCTTCGTGGAAAAGGGCAGCATCATCCTCATCGGGGCCACCACGGAAAACCCCTCCTTCGAGGTCAATGGGGCCCTTTTGTCCCGATGCAGGGTGTTCGTGCTGAAAGCTTTGACGGAGGACGAAATCGCCCAGCTTTTACGCAGGGCCCTCACCAGCCCCAAGGGCTTCGGGCGGCAGCAGGTGATCATGGAGGAGGAGACCCTTTCCATGATCGCCCGCTTCGCCAACGGCGACGCCCGGGCCGCCCTGTCCACCCTGGAAATGGCGGTGCTCAACGGGCAGATGGAAAACGGGGCCACCACCGTGACCCCGGAGATCGTGGAGCAGTGCACCCAGCGCAAATCCCTGCTGTACGATAAAAACGGCGAAGAACACTATAATCTGATTTCCGCCCTGCATAAATCCATGCGCAATTCCGATCCGGACGCGGCGGTGTACTGGCTGGCCCGGATGCTGGAGGCGGGGGAAGACCCCCTGTATGTGGCCCGGCGGGTGATCCGCTTCGCCAGCGAGGACGTGGGCCTGGCCGACCCCCGCGCTTTGGAGCTGGCCGTGGCCGCCTATCAGGCGTGCCATATGATCGGCATGCCGGAATGCTCCGTGCATCTCACCCAGGCCGTGGTCTACCTTTCTCTGGCCCCCAAATCCAACGCCCTGTACGTGGCCTATGAAACCGCCAAGCAGGATGCCCTGGCCCAGCTGGCCGAACCCGTTCCCCTGCATATCCGCAACGGGGTCACATCGCTCATGCAGCAGTTGGGCTACGGCAAGGGCTACCAGTACGCCCACGACACCGAAGAAAAGCTCACCGACATGCGCTGCCTGCCCGATTCCCTGCTGGGCAGGGAATATTACCTGCCCACCGATCAGGGCCTGGAATACAAATTCAAGGAACGGCTGGAACAAATCAAGACCTGGAAACGGGAACGTGAAAAATAACGCAACATCGCCATGGCGGACAGTCCGCCATGGCGATTCGTTCGTTTTCATCAATATTCGCTGTACATCCGCACCAAATCCGGGTTCTCTTGGGTCAGCGCCAGCCGCAGCAGGATGGCGGCTTTCTGCGGGCTCAGGTTATCGGCGGCGACGGTGTTCGCGCACAGCAGGTTGTCGGCGGTGATCACGCCGTCGTCGATCCGGGAGCTGATGACCACGGGGATTTCCAAGCCTTCGATCACGTCCTTGAAGCCTTCGCTGAATTCACCGGCCCCGGCCCCGGCGATGACCAGCCCGTCGGAATGTTCTGCTGCGAAACGCAGCAGCTCCACATCCGCGTCCACCGAGAAGTAAAGGATGGAAACCTTCGGCAGCGCCGTCAGGCCCGTCACGTCAAATTCAGACTGGACGGTGTGTTTCTTGGCGGGCGTTTCGTACAGATACACGCTGCCGTCCCGCACTACGCCGATAGCGCCCATTTCCCCGGCGGCAATGGCGGTGACGTGGTAGGTGCTGGTTTTGGTCACGGAACGGGCGGAATAGATACGGTCAGAGAACACTGCCAGCACGCCCTTGCCCACGGCCTCCGGAGAAGCCGCCACGCACACCGCCTGATACAGGTTCATGGGGCCGTCGGCGGAAATGGACGTGGATGGGCGCATGGAGCCGGTGACGACCACGGGCTTTTCCGTTTTGACCGTCAGGTTCAGGAAGTAAGCCGTTTCCTCCATGGTGTCCGTGCCGTGGGTGATGACGAAGCCCTGCACGTCCGGATCGGCTGCCATCCGGTTGATGGTCTGCACCAGTTCCAGCCAGATTTCCGCCGTGATGTCGTCGGAATTCACGTTGCATACCTGAATCGCTTCGATTTCAGCCGTTTGTTCCAGCTCGGGCACCGCCGCGATCAATTCTTCGGCGGTCAGCGTTCCGGGGGCGTATCCGGCTGTTTTCCCGGCTTCGCCCACACCCGCGATGGTGCCGCCGGTAGCCAGGATCACCACCTTGGGCTTTTCCGCTTGATCCGTATCCACCACTTCCACGTGTTCAAACCGCATGTCCGCTCCGGCGTTTTCCTTTTCGTCCAGCCAGATCAGGTATCCTTCCGCGTCCAGGGAGAACACGGCTTCTC
The DNA here is from genome assembly GCA_017530275.1 of Clostridia bacterium. Next base: position 9,726 of record JAFXMP010000255.1, read on the forward strand.
CGTCGTCATAGATTTCCTTGGCGGAAGCGATTTCGCTTTCGTCGTTATAGACAAGATCCGTGCGCCTGCCGAAGGGCATGGTGACAACGGTTTGATCCTCCTCATGATAGAAGCCGCTGTATTCCCATTCCGTGTACTCCCAGGCGCTGCTGCCCCACTGGATCAGCACCCGGTAGCCTTCCTCTTCCCAATCCATCTCGATGGAAGCCCGGCCGCATACCCACAGGCCGGAAAAAAGATCCGGCGTGGGCGCGGGCTGACCGTCGAATACTTCTTCGGCAAACGCGGCGTTCGCCGTCATCAGAACCAGGACCATCAGAATCAATGCCATCTTTTTCATCGTGATTCCCTCCTCATTCATATGCTGTATGTGGTATACAGGAACGTTTCCTGTGAACCGGCTTATTTTCTCAGCCCCTTGGGATAATGGTTTTTGAGCTGCCCGTCGGAAGCCTTGCCCCAGCCCAGGTTCAGGCCGTTGAAGGCGGGGGTATAGAAGCCGCGAAGATTGTCGTCCACGGGCAGCGCCTGGCCCGCCTGATACAGCCGGGCCTGATCTTCCGTGACGGGGATCGTGCGCAGGGAGGAGCACGCCAGGGCCAAGGCGTGGCCGGGCAGGAAGATTTTGCCCTTTACTTCTCCGAACTGGAGGCCCAGCCGCAGCACCCGCACACCTTTCAGGGACGGAAGCTCCTCCGGTACAGCGCAAACCTTGCCTGCGAAAACCGCGTTGGGGGCGATTTTTTCCGCAATATGCTCCTGTAAAAACGCCTGGGTCAGGGTGATTTCCTGCTTTCCGGGCGTGGGCAACCTGAAATCAGCTTGCTTTTTTATCGCGTCCCCATCTTTTTCCAGGAGCGCTGCGAAATGCCCCTCGCCCTTGACCAAATGAGGCCACACGCGGAGCATGCCGCCGCACGCGGGCAGGCCCGGCAAAGAGAAGGGAACCAGATGAAAATCGGGGTGCTCTTTCAAAAACGCCTCGACCACCCCTTCATTTTCCGTGGCGTTGAAGGTGCATGTGCTGTACGCCAGCCTGCCGCCGGGGCGCAGCATCATGGCGGCGTGGCGCAAAATATGGGCCTGCCGCCCAGCGCAGCCCGCCGGGGCCGAAATTGTCCATTCTCCGCGGGTTTCGGGATGGCGGCGGAACATGCCCTCCCCGGAGCAAGGCGCGTCCACCAATATCTTATCGAAAAACTCCGGCCACCGGGGGCTTAACTCCTCGGGCAGTGAACACACGGCCACGGCGTTTTTCACGCCCATCCTTTCCAAGTTTCGGGACAGTACCTGGGCCCGGCCCGGTACCGGTTCGTTGCACACCAGCAGCCCTTCGCCTGACATCATAGCCGCCAGTTGGGTGCTTTTGCCACCGGGGGCGGCGCATAGATCCAGCACCCTTTCCCCCGGCAGGGGACGCAGGGCCGCAGCGGCCGTCATGGCGCTGGGTTCCTGAAGGTAATACGCCCCCGCTTCGTGCAGCGGCCTGGCTCCCGCGTCGGAATCCAAAGGCAAATAATAGGCGTCCCGCGCCCAGGGCACTTTTTCTCCCGTTTCCAAAAGCGGCGCGGCGCCTCCGCGCATGCGGACGCCCCGCAGGGGCGGTTCACTCAAGGCATGCAAAAAATCGGGCAGCTGATCGCCCAGCAAGGGGCAGAGCTGCTCGATCCAGCCTTCGGGGAACCCATATGCGTTCAATGTACTCATGCTGTTCATCCGTTCGTGTTCCCGCTGCCGCCGGCAGGCCGCTGCCAGGCGGAATAGGCGTCATCCCCGCCTGTGTTCTGCCGGGGATACACCGGTTCGTGGAAAGCCTGCTGCCGGTCCACCACAGGGGGCAGGCCGTCCAGCATTTCATAATCCTGCGCATCGCCGTTGATCAGCCGGTCGCGCCATTCCTGGCGGCGGCGCTCATATTTTTCGCTGCGCCTGCGCCGCCGCGCCACGGGCATTTCCGCGGAAAAGGACCCGGTCACCTGCCGTGCGGAAGCAAAGAGGGGCGGCGCCTCATACGTTTGGGGCGGCGTGAATTGGCGTGCCCGGGGTTCTTTTTCCATGGAAGCGGAAAAAATGGGTTCCAGCGCGGGTTCTTCTTCCGCCGGTGGTTGGGGCTGGGCCCATGCTTCCTCGGCCCACGCATCCTCCTGCGCGTCCTGTTCCCGGTCCGGGGTCACCTGGATGGCTACGCTGCTTTGATAACCTCGCTTAAACTGTCTGTTTTCCCTATGGGACAGGCGTCTCACGCGCCGGAAAAAAGCGCGCCACAGCAGGTAAGGCCGCCAGCGGATCAGCCAGATGAGGTAATCCATCACCGTACAGCCCAGGATCAATCCCAGCACGACCCACAGCCAATGGTCCCCCAGCCAGATGAAAAACCCGCTGAACTGGCCGGATACGGCGTTGTCCCACAGCCGCCGGATCAGGCCCCTTGCCCAGCCGAACAGAACGGAAAACAGAGAATTTGCAAATGTATTCATGGATTCTGTCCCGTGGTTTGGCCCTGGCTGGAGGTCACGTTCACAAATTCCTCCGGCACGATGTTCACGATCACCTGCACGGTGTTATTGCTGATATAGTCCACGTTGCCCGGGGTGTTCAGGTACAGCAGCTGGGTCATGGTGCGGCTCTGGCCGCTGATATCCACCTGTTCATAGGGATACAGCGCCGCGTCCTCCGCTAAGTACGGTGCGATAGCTACCTGACTGCCGCCCAAGGTAACGGTCTGGGGCATGACGCGGATACTGCTGACGGCATACCCTTCCGCCGGTTCGCCGGTGACGAGGGCGTCCGCAGCCACCTTCACCCGCGCCAGATAATAAACCTCCTGGCGCACAGTGATGCGCTGGATGGCGGTGCTCTGCCCGTGGGGAGTGACCGTTAGGTCACTGTCGTCCAGTATATTGCCTTCCGCGTCCTCAAAGTAGAAAGGCAGGTTCGCGGCATTGGGGCTGCGTTCCGGCGAAAGGGCGCTCTGATCGTATTCCACCACGCACCGGACGGCTTTTTCCACCACGGAGGCGGGGCCGCTGATATCCACCGATTCGGCGCTGCGGTTCACTGTGCCGCCGTAATAGTTTTCCGGCATTTCGCCCGTCAGGCGCACTTCCACAGGCACCTGGGTCTGGGTGCAGTATTCCTCCACATTTACCGTCACTTCGGGATTGTATACCTCCAGCACCGTGCCGAACTGGGTGGCGTTGGAAGCGCTGGCAGTGATTTTCAGGGTCTGCTCGCCTGTTTCCTGGATCTGGTTCAGGTCCAGCCGGGCCACATAGTTGGACGCAGCGGCAGAGGAATAATTCCGCTGGGGTACGCTGACGCGCAGCTTCACCGTGGTCACATCGTCCAGCCCATCCACCACCACCATACCGTTGGAGCGGAGGGACGCGCTGTTGGTCACCGTCACGCGCACATTATCGATCACCTTTTCCCGGGGCAGGGAGGTATCCTGGGTGATCAGGATGCCCCACAGGCAAATGGCCAGCACCAGGCTGCCGATTTTCCATATCCAGTTGCGGGTCAGGGCGTGCAGCAGGCGTTTGAAGAGCTTTTCCTTATTCCCGGCGTTTTCCTGATCCGCGGGAACGCGGGCCGGTTCATTATTCGTCATGGGCCGTGCCTCCTTTCGCTGTGCGTCCCCGATGGGTCCAGCGCCAGAGACGGGAGTGATCCTCGTGGTAAAGTTCACTTAGGATATTGCGCAGGGAATCGGCGTCCAGATAACGGGTGAGCTTTCCGCCCCGCGCCATGCTGATAATGCCTGTTTCCTCGCTGACGATCAGCACCAGGGCGTCGGTGTTTTCGCTCACGCCCAGGCCCGCCCGGTGCCGGGTGCCCAAATCACGGCTGATGGAGCTGTTGTCGCTCAGGGTCAGCACGCAGGCGGCGGACACGATGCGGGTGCCGCGGATGATCACCGCGCCGTCGTGCAAGGGGGTGTTGGGCTCGAAAATGTTTTCCAGCAAAGGCGCGGAAATCAGCGAATCGATAGCGGTGCCGCTGGATTCGGTAATGTCTTTGAGACCTGTGCGCTGCTCAAACACGATCAGCGCGCCTACCCGGCGGCGGGATAGCCGGAGCAGACATTGGGTGATCTCGTCCACCACCCGTTCGCTTTCATCCCGTTGGGTGGACCGATCCAGCTTAGTTGTACGGCCGATCTGTTCCAGCGCCTTGCGCAGCTCTGGCTGAAACAGGATCATCAGTACGATCACGCCGTTGTTCAAAATACTGCGCAGCACCCAGTTCAGCGCCGTCAGGCCCATCAGCTCGCTGGCATAACTGGCCATGATAATCACGGCCAGGCCCTTGAGCACCTGGCTGGCGCGGGTCTGCCGGGTGAGGGTCACCAGCTGATAAATCAAAAAAGCGATGATCGCAATATCTATATAATCGATCCATGTGGGACGATGAAAGATATTCCATAAAAAGGTTTGAAACTGCTCCCATAAACCCGCCAAACCGCATCGTCCTCCTTCCTGCGCGCTGCTGCCGTTTCATTATACTACATATGCGCGCCTCTTGAAAATCCCTTTTGCGTATTTTTTCAAATTGTTTACGATTTTTTGACGCTTTTCTTTCGACTGTGCAACAGACGATTTGGGATATCGTCAGTTTGATAACGATCCAGGGTAGGGTTTTCTTGCATTTTGCCTGAAATGATGGTAAACTTTTGCCGAGCGAGGAAAGGGTGAAGGAAGATGGATCATACGGGACACCGGGAGAGGCTGCGCCGTCGATTCGATCAGGAAGGGCTGAAGGGTTTCGCGCCGCATGAGGTGCTGGAGCTGCTGTTGACCTACGCCATTCCTCGGATCGATACCAACGGCCTGGCCCACGCGCTGATCCGCCGGTTCGGTTCCCTCAGCGCGGTGCTGGAAGCCTCGAAAGCGGACCTGATGCAGGTGGAGGGCATCGGCCCGCGCGCCGCCGCGCTGCTGACCATGATGGTGCCGATGCTTCGGATGTATGAGCAGGATAAATTGCAGCCCCGGCCTTGCCTTGGCAATTACGGCGATTTGGCCGCCTATTGCCGCACCCTGTTTTTTGGCGTGGGCGTGGAGCAGTTTTACGTGCTGTGCTTAGACGCCAAGCTGAACCTGCTGTCCGCGGTGCTTTTGTCCCAGGGGACGCCGTCGGAAGTGAGCGTGCAGCCCCGGATCGTTGTGCAGGAACTGATCCGGCACAACGCCATGGGCGCGGTGCTCTGCCATAACCATCCCAGCGGTTCCGTGACTCCATCTTTTGAGGATGTGCGCATCACCCAGGAGATTCAGCATATCCTGGACAGTATGGGCATGCGTTTGTATGACCATATCGTGGTCAGCGGGAAGAAGGATTATAGCTTCAATGCCCATCGTCTGCTGGACAGCGGCAGCGACAGTCCGGCCTTCCTTCCCGCCCGGGAGGCGGACGCGCTGGCGGCGGAGCGCCCCCTGCGGACCCTGCCCATGCGGGGAAAAAATATAGAAAACGGAGAATGCGATGAATAAACGAAAATGGACCCTTGGAAGGAGTTTGATGCGTTTGGCGCTGCTGCTCATACTGGCAGGCGTGCTGCTGTTCGGTCTGGCCCTGGGCGCGCTGTGCCTGGCGGAGGCCAATCCTCCCGCCGTGAGCGAAGACAGTGACGCTGTGATTGTGCTGGGCTGTCAGGTGTATGCCAGTGGACAGTTGAGCCCTCAATTGGAATTGCGGCTCCAGGCTGCCCTGGATACCTACCGCAGTCATCCCCGTCTGATCATTACTGCCGGCGGCCAGGGCGAAGGCGAGCCCGGCCCCGAAGGGCAGATCATGCGGGACTGGCTGATCAAACAAGGCGTGCCGGAAGAAGATGTGATCGCCGAGTGCGAATCCGCCAGCACCCGCCAGAACCTGCTGTTTGCCAAAGCTCTGCTGCCGGAAACCGTCACGCGGGTGACCGTCATCACCAGCGATTACCACCTGCCCCGCGCCCTGGCCCTGGCCCGTGATTTGGGCCTGGACGCCGACGGCATCGGCAGTCCCTGCCGCCCCGAGATCCAGTTCTGGGTCAAGAATCACACCCGGGAGGTGCTGGCGTGGGGGAAGTACCTCGTGGAGAAGGTGCTGAAGCCGCAGTAAGGGGAGATTCTTGGGGGCTCTCCGCCCCCAAACCCCTGACCAGGGGAATGATTCCCCTGGACCTCTCTTCTGGCGAATTGACTTGTTTGAATTTATCAAACAAACGCCGCCTGCTGCGCAAAGGTTATGAAATATAGCAGGCTTCTGGCCCATAAAAGCCGGGAAAATCCCAGGGTAAAGCGAGCTATCCCTGGGATTTTTCCTCGGCTTTCCCCGGATGCGAAGCATCCG
>JAFXMP010000256.1 GCA_017530275.1 Clostridia bacterium
AAAACAGTATTCCGTTTCCGGCGAAAGCCCTTCCGCCGTCCAGTGAGTGCGCTCCGTGCCGCCCATTGGCCTGCCGTCGATCAGCACCGCATACCGGGCGGGAAAGGACGCCTGATCCGGCTGATCCCACCATAAGGTGACGGATGAATCCGTCGCCGCAGAGAATAGCTCCGTGCGCATATCGCACCTCCCATTTACGGCGGGCCTCAATACCAGCCGCGTTGATTCCCCTGAAATTATATCCATTTTCTTCCCAGCGCGCAACCGTATCGGAAGAATTTCAACAATCAAAAACCCCTCAGGCAAGCTGAAGGGCGAACTCAATAGGAATTACCGGTAATACCGGCTGGTGGGTTTGAACGCCTTGACCTTCCTGCGCTTTTTGAGCAGGCGGAACAATGCTTTGAGCAGTCGTACGGCGATGAACACCGCCGCGATGGGCAGGACCAGGTACAGCACCACCAATTCCACCGTGAGCCGCGGAAAAGGATTAGGATCGTTTTCCGCGTCGGCGATGATCTGGTCCACCGAAGGAAAAAGCTGCTCCCGGGCGGCGATGGACCGGGATGCCACCAGATCGTACACCACCGGCACGCCGCTTTCGCCGTAATAGGTCAGGGTACCCATCACTTCTCCCGCGGTGATGGGCGCCTGCAGTTCCCGCGTGAATTCCGTCACCGTATAGCTGGAAAAATTCTGCACCCAGTATTCCATTTCTTCCCGGGTGGTCACGATCACGTCGGATACGCTGGTAGACTGGAGACGGATCTCCAGCGTCAGCCGCCCCACCTCCGGGTCGTTCAGATCAAAGCCCCGGATATCGATCACCCGGGGATTGCGCAGATAAATCTCGGCGATGCTGGTGCTCAGGAACTGGGAAAACCCATAATCCATCAGCTTGATGGTATCCTCATAACGGCTGGTATCCGACGTGGCGCCCAGCACCACGGAGATCAGGTTCACCCCGTCCCGGCTGGCAGAGGCTACCAGACAGTTGCCCGCCGCCGAGGTGGTGCCGGTTTTGATGCCGGTGGCGTCGGGATAATAGCGGTTCTTTTTGTTCTCGTCCCCGGATTCGGCCACGAAATTGTTACCATTGATGACGGAGCGGGCGCGGTAAATATTGTCCTTGGGCAGCTTATACTCCGGCGCGCTCACGATCGTGCGGAAGGTTTCATCCTGCATGGCGACGCGGGCCATAGTGGCAAGGTCCCGGGCGGTGGTATAGTGGTTTTCATCGTGCAGGCCATTGGCGTTCACGAAATGGGTGTTGGAGCAGCCCAGGGACCAGGCCGCCTGGTTCATCATCCCGGCGAAGGATTCCACCGTACCGCCCAGGCCCTCGGCAATGGCGGTGGCGGCGTCGTTGCCCGATACCAGGATTGCGGCGTAGCAAAGGTCGATCAGCCTTACCTGCTCTCCCGCCGCGAATTTGGCGGAAGATTCATCCGGGGCCAGGTTCACCGCGTTTTCGCTCAATGGAAACTTCGTTTCCATGCCGTCTTCCAGGGAATCCCCCAGCATCAGGGCCAGCCACACCGTCAGAATTTTGGTGGTGGAGGCGGGATACATGCGTTCATCCGGGTTTTTCTCAAAGATCACCCGGCCTGAATCCGCTTCGATCAGGATCGCCGAGGTGGCGGTCAAATGCCCTTCGGAGAGCAGCTCGGGATAGTTTTTATTGTATTCATCCGCAAGCGCGGCAGGGCAAAGCGCGGCCAGCATCAGCACGGCCGCCGCCAAGAACCCCATCAGCCGGATTCCCCATCCCCGCTTCATGCGCCCCTCCGCGTTCGTAAAAGTTTTGAAACACAGGAGTGATTATATCAAAATATTGAGGGTTTGTACAGACTGGGATTGAGTTTCCGTATAGCCCAAGAAGGATCGAATTAATATACTTCCTGGGCGCGCAGCTTATAGCCCCGGCGGTACACCGTTTCGATGGAGGAAAAGCCTAACTTTTTCCGCAGGCGCTGGATATGCACGTCCACCGTGCGGGTCTCCCCCGGGCACAGATAACCCCAGGCGTCCCGCAGCAGTTCTTCCCGGGACACGGGCCGGTCAATATTCTGGGCCAGCTCCTGCAAAAGAGAAAATTCCTGCTGGGTCAGCTCGCAAGGCTCCCCGTCCACATAAACCATCTTTTCGTCCTCATCAATGGCCAGCAGGGTGGGGCTGTCTTCCTTGGAAAAAATCGAAATCATCGTACTCAACTCATCCTCACCTCACTCATATAGACGAACGAAATCCGCCGTTTGTTCCATAGCCGCGAAAAAAAGCGCCGGCTGTTCAAAATGCGGGAATATTGCCTTTCTATTGATCTTCGTATATAATGGGACCTGTGAAGGGATACAAAGGAAAAGCTGTGCAGGGGTTGCAGACAGTGCGCGTGATTTCATACAAAATGAGGGTTGAGCATGATCCACGAAAAAACCAGCGTAATGGTTGTCGATGATGAAATAATGAGCCTCAAGGTGGCAAAGCGCGTATTCGACAAGGCTGGCATTGAAGGCCGTTATTTCAGCTCCGGCACTGACGCTTTTGCCTTTCTGGACGGCGAACACATTCCCGACGTCATTCTGCTGGATGTGCATATGCCGGATATCAACGGCTTCGATATTTTGAAGCAGTTGAAAGCATCGCCTGCTTACCGGAACGTGCCGGTGGTTTTTCTAACAGGCGACGGGGACGTTCGCACGGAGACCGAAGGGCTGCATGCCGGGGCCGCCGATTTCGTGCGGAAGCCCTTTGCCGCGGAAGTGCTGCTCAAACGCGTGCGCAACATCATGGAGCTGAACCGGCTGCATGAAAGCATGTCGCATGAAATCCGGGTAAAAACAGAAAAGCTGTCCCATGCCTATTTACAGATCGTTCAGGCGCTGGCGGCGTCCGTCGACGCGAAGGACCGCTATACCCACGGCCATTCCGCCCGGGTGGCGCAGTACGCGAAGGAGATTGCCATGCGCGCCGGATTCAGCGAGCGGGAGCAGGAAAAAATCTACATGATGGGCCTTCTGCACGACGTGGGCAAGATCGGCATTCGGGACGCGATCATCAACAAAACGAGCCGCCTGACCGAGGAAGAGTTTGCGGAAATCAAGACTCATCCGGCTGTCGGCGCGCAGATCCTGGCGAAAATCAACGACCTGCCCGAACTGGAAATCGGCGCGCACTGGCATCATGAGCGCTATGACGGGCGCGGCTATCCCGACGGGCTCGCGGGAGAAAATATCCCGGAGGTGGCGCGGATCATCGCGGTGGCGGACACCTATGACGCCATGACGAGCAACCGCAGCTACCGCAGGCAACTGCCCCAGGCGGCGGTCCGGGCGGAGATCGAACGGTGCAAAGGCAGCCAGTTCGACCCGCGCTTTGCCGATATCATGCTGGACATCATGGACGAGGACAAAGACTATGCGATGCGGGAGGTGTGAGCATGCTGGATACCCATGCTTTGCAGTCGCTGGGCATTGACGACGCGGAAGGGCTGACATACTGCGCGGACGATATGGATTTCTATGGAGAGATGCTGGCGGAATATGTGAACGAGCATGATGCGAACGAGACCCGCATGCAGCGGTTTTTCGAGGCGCGGGACTGGGCCAATTATCGCATCCTTATGCACTCCGTCAAGAATACGTCCCGGATGATCGGCGCGTCCGATCTTTCCGAAAAAGCGCACGGGCTGGAGCTGGCGGCGAAGGAAGGGGACGAATCCGCGCTGCGGACGGCCCACACGCCTTTTCTTGCGGATTACGCCGCGCTGGCTGACGGTCTTCGGGAGATGATCGGATGAAAACGCGGATCAAACAAATCCTGAATGCGGACCTCCCGCTGCAGAGCAGGCTGTTCCAGCTTTTGTCCGCCATCGCCCTGGCGGAATTTGTGGTGGTTTCCGTGTACACCATCCTGTCCGGGGGCAATACCCTCCATATCGCGGTCATGCTGATCGGCACGGCGCTTTTTGGCGCGACGGTGGCCCTGACCTTTCAGACAGGAAAAATGCGGGCGGGATCGGCTGTCTCCGGTATGCTCTATTTTCTCATGTATCCCCTGACCTTCTTTTCCTCCGGCGGGATGTACGGCGGCGCGCCCGTCGTATTTGCTTTCGCGCTGGTCTATGTGTATCTGGCGACCCAGAAATGGGAACGCGTTCTGGTCCTGGCATTGTGTATCGTCGTGAGCGGCATTTGCTATCTTGTCTCCGTTCTCCATCCAGAGCTGCTGGACCGGCATACCGTGACCGCCGAGCATGTGGAATCGTTTTTGTCCATCCTGCTGGTCACCCTGCTGATTTGCTCGCTCTTTGCCTTCGTCACCTCGGTATACAGGGCGGAAAACCGGATCGTGCAGAAGCAGAAAAAGGAGATCGAAGGGCTGAATCAGGCGCAGAAGCGGTTCTTTTCCAGCATGAGCCATGAAATCCGCACCCCGGTGAACGCCATCATCGGCTTGAACGAAATGACGCTGCGGGAAAAAATACCCTCCGAGGTAAGGGAAAACGCGCAGAATATCGAAATCGCAAGCAGGACCCTGCTGCAAACGATCAATGAAATTCTGGATATGTCCCGGCTGGAAACCGGACGCATGGAGCTGACCAACAGCAGCTACAAAACCACCGGCATGCTGTCCGACGTGGTGGGCATGACATGGCTTCGGGCAAAGGAAAAAGGACTGGATTATCGAATCGAGGTGGAACCCGCGCTGCCCTCCATGCTGAACGGCGACGAGGCGCGGATCAAGCAAATCCTGCTCAATGTGATCACCAATGCCATTAAATACACCAAAACCGGCTCCGTGACGCTGACCGTCGGCGGCCGCACGGACGAAACCGGAACGTTTCGGATGGTCTATGACGTCGCCGACACGGGTATCGGGATTCGGGAAGCGGACATTCCCCACCTGTTTACCGCGTTTCTGCGCCTTGACGAACAGAAGAACCGCGCGATCGAGGGCACAGGACTGGGGCTTTCCATCGTAAAGCAGCTATTGGATATGATGGGCGGCACGGTCCGCGTCACCAGCACCTATGGAGAGGGCTCCACCTTCCATATCGAGATTCCGCAAACTGTCGCGGACGATACCCCCGTGGGTACGGTGGACCTGAAAAAGGAGGAAAGACCCGATGCGCCGGACAAACCAAGCGTTCTGTTTTTTCCGAACCTCAAAATTCTCGCCGTGGACGATACGCCCATGAATCTGATGGTGGTGAAAAAGCTGCTTCGGGAAACAAAAGCGCGGGTAGATACGGCGGCCAGCGGCGAAGAAGCGCTGCAAAAAACGCTGGAAAACCGTTACGACATCATTCTGATGGATCACCAGATGCCCGGAATGGACGGCGTCAAATGCCTGCATAAGATCAGAAACCAGGAAAACGGCCTGTGCTGCGAAAGCAAAATCGTGTGCCTGACGGCTAACGTTGGTTCGGAAATCGAACAGCTCTGCATGCGGGAGGGTTTCGACGGTTTTTTGGCAAAGCCTGTGCGCGGCATGACGCTGACAGCGGAAATCAAGCGTCTTACGGATGAAAGATGATCCTGCAATCTCCTTGATTGACGCATCCTGGAGAATATGCGATAATAGAAAAACAAACGCTCTCACGACGAAGGAGGTTTTCCCCATGTTTGACGTTGTAGCCCTGGGTGAGCTGTTGATCGATTTCGCCCCCAAGTCCATCGACGATGCGGGCTATCCCACCCTGGCGGCCAATCCCGGCGGCGCACCGGGCAATTTTCTGGCGGCGCTGAACAAATATGGCTGCAAAACCGCCATGATCGGCAAAGTGGGAAGCGATATGTTTGGCTCCCTGCTGATAAACACGCTGAAAAACGCCGGCATCGACACCCGGGGCGTGCGGGTTGATCCCAGCGTATTCACCACCCTGGCTTTCGTTTCTTTGGACAAAAGCGGCAACCGTGATTTCAGCTTTGCCCGCAAACCCGGGGCAGACACCTGCTTAACGCCCGGCGAAGTAGACGAATCGCTTTTGAACGGCGCGAAGGTCTTCCATTTCGGCACCCTGTCTTTGACCGACGAGCCCGCCGCATCCGCCACTCGAAAGGCCGTTCGGCTGGCAAAGGAACACGGCCTGCTGATCAGCCTGGACCCCAATCTGCGCAAGCCTCTCTGGAAAAATGAGGAGGACGCTAAGGCGGCAGTGGAATGGAGCCTCCGGCAGGCGGACATCGTGAAGATCAGCGATGAAGAAATCCACTGGCTCTGGGACCTGAATCCGGAAGAGGGCGCGCAGAAGCTGCTCCGGGAATACGGCGTTTCCCTGGTGTACGCCACCCTGGGCCCCAAGGGCTGCCACGCTGTTACCCATAACGTCAGCATCACGGTGCCCAGTCCCTCCGGCATTCACGTGGTGGACACCACCGGCGCGGGGGATATTTTCGGCGGCAGCGCCATGAGCCAATTCCTCCAATGCGGCAAAGCGCCTGCCGACCTGACAAAAGAGGAACTGGAAGGCATTGTTCGCTTCGCCTGCACCGCCGCCAGCCTGTCCACCCAAACCCACGGGGGCATTTCCAGCGTGCCGGAACGGGAAGCGGTGCTGGCGAAGATGGCGGAAAACGTCTGATCGTTTACATTTCCTGTTTTTTTCGGTAAGAAACCGTGCGAGCAAAGCATTGCCGCCGTCCCCGTTTTCCCCTATAATGCAGCCGCGCGGGCAAAATAAAAAAAGAACCGCCCGCGCCTATGGAGGAAATATGAGCAGAGCAGAAGCCATTTCACAGTATGCCGAAGCCCAGAAAAAAGCGAAAAAATATTACAGTGCCTGTGTCGCCAAGGGCATATCTCCCTATCCCCAAGTGCTGAATGATATCATCGATGAATCCGCCGCCTCCAATCCCGTGAAGGTGGGGCTGGTGGATATCCCCGCGGACCGCATCATCGGCACCTGGACCGATGGACGCAAAGCGGCCTTCGCAGGCAATTTCATGCCTCTGCTGGACGACAATACTGAATTTGGCAGCAAATGGGTAAACCTGTGCGAAGCCCATTTGGATGAGGGCGGCATCACCGACCCTATCACCTGCATCGAATACTTGGGCAATTTCTACGTGCAGGAAGGCCACAAGCGAGTGAGCGTGCTCAAGAGCTTCGATTCGCCCAGCATCCCCGGCATCGTCACCCGCATGGTGCCCGCCCTGTCGGACGATCCGAAGATTCAGCTTTATTATGAGTTTTTGAAGTTTTACAAAGTCAGCAAAACCTACCTGGTCACCTTTACCCTGCCCGGTTCCTACGCCCGATTGCAGGCTGCCCTGGGCTTTCAGCCCGACCAGGAATGGACGGAGGACGACCGGCGGAGCTTCAGCAGCGATTTCCGCCGTTTTTCCGAAGCCTTTCAGCAATTAAACACGGAAAAGCTGCCCCTGACGGCGGGGGACGCGCTGCTGGTGTACATTCAAGTGCATCCCTTCGCGGAACTGAAGAAAATGACCAGCGACGAGATCCGCACAAGCCTCAGCGCCCTGTGGCCTGATATCCGCCTTCTTTCGGAGGGCGAGCCCCTGTCTGTCAGCACCGAACCGGAGGAAAAGGAAAAGGGCCTGCTGAACCGCATCCTGGGCGGGCCCCGGCTGCATATCGCGTTTATCTACGATTTCGATCCCCAGAAGAGCGCCTGGGCTGCCGCCCACGCCCAGGGGCAGAAGCAGTTGGAAGAAAAATTCGGCGACGCCATCCATGTGAGCACGCATCTATGCGGCGACGAGGACCGCGACGCGGTGATCGAAAAGGCTGTCAGCCAAGGGGCCAACGTGATCTTCGCCACCACGCCCACGCTGATGGACGCCTGCCGTTTGGCAGCAGCCAACCACAAAAATATCGCCGTGTTCAACTGCTCCCTGTCCATGCCCTACGCGGGGGTGCGCAGCTATTACTGCCGCATTTACGAGGGCAAATTCATAACCGGGGCCATCGCCGGGGCCATGGCCCGGGATGACCGCATCGGCTACGTAGCCAACTATCCCATCATGGGCGTCACCGCCGCCATCAACGCCTTCGCTCTTGGCGCACGGATGACCAATCCCCGGGCGAGAATCGTGCTGAAATGGAGCTGCGTGCCCGGCAATCCCATCCTGGAATTCAAAAACGAGGGCATTTCCGTGATCTCCAACCGGGACGAGGACGGCAGCAACACTTATTTGACCTGGGACTTAGGGACCTATATGGTCAAACCCGAGGGCGGCCTCCAGTCCCTGGCTTCGCCGCGCTGGAACTGGGGCAGCTATTATGAAAAAACGGTGCAGAATCTGCTCAACGGCGGCGTGGAAGCCCTGCGGGACAGCAAGCACGCCGTCAACGACTGGTGGGGCCTGAGCACGGGCGTGGTCAACGTGGAAATGGACGACAGCCTGCCGGAGGGCGTGAAGCTGCTGGCACGCATCTTGAAAAACGGCATCGTGAACGAGGAAATCGACCCCTTCCTGACGCCCATTAAGGATCAGCAAGGAAATATGATCAGCGACGGCACGCGCTCCTTTGCCCCGGGAGAGCTGATGCGCATGGATTGGCTGAACGACAATATTGAGGGCGGCATCCCCGGCTTTGACGAGCTGCTGCCCCGATCCCGAAACCTGGTGCGACTGCTGGGCATTTACCGGCAGAATATACCGCCGAAAACGGAGGAAACCTCCTTATGAAGCTGCTGCTGATCGCGGACGAGGAAGCCCCCTATCTATGGGATTTTTATCAGCCGGGCAGGCTGGATGGGATCGATCTGATCCTTTCCTGCGGCGATTTGAAGCAGGAATACCTGGAATTCCTGGTCACCATGGGCAATAAACCCTTGTATTACGTTCATGGCAACCACGATAAGGGATATGAGAAATTTCCGCCCGAGGGCTGCGAATGCCTGGACGATCAGCTGATCACGGTGAAAGGGCTGCGCATCCTGGGCCTGGGCGGCTGTGTGCGGTATAATCCGGGGCCTTACCAGTACTCGGAGGAGGAAATGGCAAAACGCATCAAGCGTCTGGATCGCAAGATTCGCAAGGCGGGAGGCGTGGATATCGTGATCACCCACGCGCCGCCCAAAGGCCTGGGCGATGCGCCGGACAACGCCCACCGGGGCTTTGCCTGCTTCCTGCCGCTGATGGACAAATACCATCCCCAGTATCTGGTGCATGGTCACGTGCATCAAAGCTACGGCCACAGCCAGCCCCGCAAGCTTCCATACGGAGATACCACAGTGTTCAACGCCGTAGGATGGCATATTCTGGAAATCGAACCGAGTCCCACCGTCCCGGTCAGCAGAAGCATTTTCCCCTGGTTCAGGAGAAAGACGGATCTGCCGGTCTAAAAAACGTCCATGTGGACAAAGAATCCACCCTATGGTATAATAACGAGGCGACTGGCGCGAAGCGCGGTCGGCCGTTTTGCCGGACCGCGGATGCGTGCACGGCAAGCGTTATGATATAATTTAAGCGGCACGGAAAAAAGGCTGACGGAAAGGAATGAGGCGGAATCCTTCCGCATAAAAACAGATAATGAGCACATTCATAAGCGGCATCCTGGCCGGGATCAGCATTTCCATCGGCGGAACGGTGTTCCTGCTCTGCGAATCAAAAGTCATCGGGGCGCTGTTTTTTACGGTGGGCCTGTTTTCGGTTTGTGTGTTCGGCTTTTCCCTGTTCACCGGGAAGGTTTGTTACATTTTCGACAACGACCGTGCCTACGCCCTGAAACTGCCGCTGATCTGGCTGGGAAACCTGACCGGGGCGCTGATTGCCGCGTTCCTGGAAATACAGACCCGTTTAGGGCCGAATCTTACGGAAAAAGCCGCCGCTATCTGCCAAACAAAGTTAGGGCAGGGTCTGCTCAGCGCCTTTATTCTCGCCGTATTCTGCAACATCATGATTTTCATCGCCGTGGAGGGGTATAAAACCATTCCCCACGAGCTTGGAAAATACTTGGCCATTTTCTTTGGCGTAACAGTTTTCGTCATCTGCGGCTTTGAGCACTGCGTGGCGAACATGTACTACTTCACCGTCGGAAAAGCATGGAGCGCGGAAGCGGCCCTGTACTTGCTGGTAATGACCGCCGGCAACGCCGTGGGCGGCATTTCCATTCCACTGCTGAGAAAGCTGATAAAGGGGTAAAACATATGCTGGACCCGACCATTTACAAGGATTGGCAGATCGCGGAGGATGCGGAAAAATCCCTGCCATCCGTAGAAGCGTTCCGGGAAAAGATGGGGCTTGAGCCCGACGAGATCATCCCTTACGGCCGCACGCCCAAGCTGGATTTCATCAAAATCATGAACCGGCTGAAAGATAAGCCCGATGGGAAATACATCGAAGTGACGGCCATCACCCCCACGCCTTTGGGCGAGGGCAAGTCCACCACCTCCCTGGGCCTGATCGAGGGCTTGGGCAAGCTGGGCAAAAACGTGGGCGGGTGCCTGCGCCAGCCCTCCGGCGGCCCTACTATGAACGTGAAGGGAACCGCCGCAGGAGGCGGGAACGCGCTGCTGATCCCCATGACGGAGTTTTCCCTTGGCCTGACGGGCGATATCAACGATATCATGAACGCCCACAATTTAGCCATGGCGGCGCTCAACGCCCGGATGCAGCACGAGCGCAATTACGACGATGACCGGCTCGCCTCCATCGGTATCAAGCGCCTGGACATCGACCCGGAGCGCGTGGAATGGAGCTTTGTGCTGGATTTCTGCTGCCAGGCCCTGCGCAAAATGGAAATCGGCTTAGGCGAAGGGAAAATGGACGGTTACCGCATGATCACCCAGGCCAACATCGCCGTTTCCTCCGAATTGATGGCGATCCTGGCGGTGGCAAAGGATTTGAAGGACCTGCGGGAACGGATCGGCAAGATCGTGCTGGCCTACGATAAAAAGGGCAGCCCCGTCACTGCGGAGGACCTGGAAGTGGCCGGGGCCATGACCGCCTGGATGCGCAACACCATCAATCCCACCCTTTGCTATACGGTGGAGCATCAGCCCTGTCTGGTGCACGCCGGGCCCTTTGCCAACATCGCCATCGGCCAGAGCTCGGTGATCGGCGACAGGGTAGGCTTAAAGCTCTTTGATTATCACGTGACCGAATCCGGCTTTGCCGCCGATATTGGCTTTGAAAAGTTCTGGAACGTGAAATGCAGACTGTCGGGCTTAAAACCCAACTGCTCCGTGCTGGTGGCCACCATCCGCGCCTTGAAAATGCACGGCGGCGGACCCGAAGTGGTTCCGGGACGTCCCCTGCCGGAAGCCTACACCCAGGAAAACCTGGAGCTGCTGGAAAAGGGCTGCGAAAACCTGTTCCATCACGTTAAAAACGTGAAGAAATCCGGCATTACCCCCGTGGTGTGTATCAACAAATTCTATACAGACACGGACGCGGAAATCGCCCTGATCCGAAAGCTCTGCGCCGAAAACGGCGTGCGCTGCGCTCTTTCCGAGCATTGGCAGTACGGCGGGGAGGGCGCAAAAGAGCTGGCCCAGGCCGTGATCGAAGCCTGCGAGGAAGAAACCGTGTTCAAGCCCCTCTACGATCTGGACACCCCCTTGCGGCAGCGTGTGGAGCTGATCGCCCGGGAGGTGTACGGCGCGGACGGCGTGGATTGGTCGCCACAGGCCATTGAAAAGGCGGAACGGTTTGAATCCGATCCCAAGTACGCCGATTACTGCACCATGATGGTGAAAACCCATCTGTCCCTGAGCCACGATCCCAAGCTCAAGGGCGTGCCCAAGGGCTGGCGGCTGCCCGTGCGCGATATTTTGGAGTACGGCGGCGCCAAGTTCCTCTGCCCCATGGCGGGGACCATCAGCATGATGCCAGGAACGGGCAGCAATCCCGCCTACCGGCGTGTGGACGTTGATACGGAAACCGGCCATGTGCTGGGGCTGTTCTAAAAAATTCCGGGGGAAACCATTCTTTGGAGACCAAAGAATGGTTTCCCCCGGACCCCTATCCAAGAAAGCCATAAATGGTTTCTGGGAACTGACGTTATCATAGGAATAATTGCCTGTTCCTGACCAAATAATGAATTGGCGGCAAACGCCGCAGAAAGAGGGTTAATATGCGCGTAGTAATTCAGGAAGACTATCAGAAAATGTGCCTGTGGGCCGCCCGCTACATTGCTGGGAAAATCAATGCGCACAAGGAAGACCGGCCTTTCGTGCTGGGCCTGCCCACCGGTTCCTCCCCCATCGGCGTGTACAGGGAACTGGCAAGGATGAACCAGGCCGGGGAACTGTCCTTCACCAACGTGGTCACCTTCAACATGGACGAGTACCTTGGCCTGCCCCATGAGCACGATCAGAGCTACTGGTACTTCATGCACGACAATTTCTTCGATCATCTGGTGGACATGAAGCCGGAAAACATCAACATCCTCAACGGCATGACCGACGACCCCGAAGGGGAATGCGCCCGCTATGAGGAAAAAATCGCCTCCTACGGCGGCATCGACCTGTTCATGGGCGGCATCGGCGTGGACGGCCACATCGCCTTCAACGAGCCCTTTACCAGCCTTGCTTCCCGCACGGGCGTGCGGAACCTGACCACCGACACCCGGATCGTGAACAGCCGCTTCTTCGGCAACGATCCCGAAGCCGTGCCCAGCCAGGCTCTTTCCGTGGGCGTTGGCACCGTGACGGATTCCAAAGAAGTGCTCATCCTCATCAACGGCCACAACAAAGCCCGTGCCCTGGCCGCCACAGTAGAAGGCGGCGTGAGCCAGAAGTGGACCTGCTCCGCCCTGCAGATGCACAACGGGGCGATCATCGCCTGCGACGAAGCCGCCTGCGGCGAACTGACCGTGGACACCTACAAGTATTTCCTGGATATCGAGAAGAAGGAAAGGCTGTAATCTCCGTTACAACCAGGCATCTTCAAAAACTGCGGCCTCCCGGCAAAGGAACACTGCCGGGAGGCCGCAATCTTTATTTCATATAATATGCTTTATACCATTGCGCAAAAGCCCGCAGCCCTTCCCGGATGCCGATGGAAGGCCGGAAATCGTAATCCTTTTCCAAACCGGTGCTGTCGGCGTAGGTGACGGGCACGTCGCCGGGCTGCATGGGCACCAGTTTTTTGTGTGCCTCAAAATCGTAATCCGCGGGCAGCACCCCGGCGGAAACCAGCTCTTCCTGCAAAGTCTGAATATAATCCAGCAGGTTTTCCGGCGTGCCGCCGCCGATGTTGTACACCGCGTAAGGCGGCAGGGGCAAGCCGTCCTCGCCGTTTTTCTTTTCCGGCGCGCCTTTCATCACCCGAAGCACACCTTCCACAATATCATCCACGTAGGTGAAATCCCGTTTGCAGTTGCCATAATTGAAGATCGAAATGGTCTCGCCCTTCACCAGCTTTTGGGTGGCGCTGAAATAGAACATGTCGGGCCGTCCCGCCGGGCCGTACACCGTAAAGAAACGCAGGCCAGTGGAGGGAATATTGTACAGCTTGGCATAGCTATGGGCCAGCAGCTCGTTGCTTTTCTTGGTGGCGGCGTACAGGGATACGGGATTGTCCACCTTATCATCGGTGCTGAAAGGCACTTTTTTGTTGCCGCCGTACACGCTGCTGCTGGAAGCGTACACCAGATGCTCCACCGGATTATGGCGGCATGCCTCCAGGATGTTATAGAAGCCGATCAGGTTGCTTTCGATGTACACGTCGGGGTGATCGATGGAATAGCGCACTCCCGCCTGGGCCGCCAGGTTCACCACCACAGCCGGTTTGTATTCAGCAAACACATTGTCCACCAGCGCCCGGTCCGCGATGCTGCCGCGGATGAACACGTGCTTCACCGGACTGCTTTTCGCGGCTTCCTCGATCAGGCCCAAACGATATTCCTTGAGCTTCGGATCGTAATAATCGTTCATATTGTCCAGGCTGATCACCGTGCCGCCGTTCATTTCCTTGAACAGGCGCAGCACCAGGTTAGCCCCGATAAAACCGGGGGAACCGGTGACCAGGATGGTTTTTCCGTTCAGATAAACAGACTGCTTCATAAGGCACCTCTCCTTTGACTTCGTATCCTGCCCCAGCGTGGATATCCAGCGTATCCGCTTTCGTTCTTTCATTCATTATACAGTTTTCTTTCCGTTTTCTCAAGTGTTCATCCGCATTGAACGCCGTTATCTGACAATTCGGCTCATAAACTGTATCATTCCGCCGTTTCCTATGGAGGCGGCGGATCGCTTATGGTATGCTGTATCCGTCTCAGGGATACAGCAAAGCGAAAAGGAGGATGAAGAATGGAATTTCTGCTGAGCCCCGGAGGGATCGCGGCCATCGCCGCTGTGGGATTGATCCTGCTGCTGGTACTATTGGGTTATGTGAAAGCGCCGCCGGATGAAGCGTACCTGATTTCCGGCCTGCGCAGGAAAATCATTATCGGCAAGGCAGCCATCCGCGTGCCTTTCTTTGAAAGGCTGGACAAGCTGAGCCTGAAAATGATTTCCGTGGACGTGAAAACCAATTCCTTCGTGCCCACCGCCGAATACATCAACATCACCGTGGACGCGGCGGTCAAGATCAAAGTGAGCACGGAAAAGGACATGCTGGCCATCGCCGCCGAAAACTTCCTGAACAAAGACACCAACTACATCATCAGCCAGGTGCAGGACGTGCTGGAAGGCAACATGCGCGAGATCATCGGCCAGATGCGCCTGGAAGAAATGGTGACCAACCGCAAATCCTTCGCTGAAAAGGTGCAGGAAAACGCGGTGCCCGACCTGCGCCGCATGGGCCTGGACATCATCAGCTTCAACGTCCAGTCCTTCTCCGACGCCAACGGGGTCATCAACGACTTGGGCATCGACAACATCAGCCAGATCAAGAAAAAGGCCGCCATCGCAAAAGCCGAGGCCGACAAGGAAATCACCAAGGCCCAGGCCCAGGCCAGCAAGGAGGCCAACGACGCCAAAATCGCCGCTGAAACGGAAATCGCCATCAAGAACAACGACCTGAAGATCAAGGAAGCGGAGCTGAAGCTGCTGTCCGACATCAAGAAAGCCGAGGCTGACGCCGCTTACGATATCCAGGGCCAGGAACAGCGCCGCACCATTGAAATCAAGACCCAGGACGCCAACATCGCCCGCCAGGAGAGGGAAGCCGTCCTCAAGCAAAAAGAAGTCGAGGTTACGGAGCATACGCTGGAAGCCACCGTCAAGAAAAAGGCGGAAGCGGAACTGTACCAGCGCCAGAAACAAGCCGAAGCCGAGCTGTATCAGCGGCAGAAGCAAGCCGAAGCAGAATTGGCCGAGGCTACCCGCCAGGCGGAAGCCCTGCGTTTGCAGGCCGAGGCCGAACGCTTCGCCAAGGAGCAGCAGGCCGAGGCGGACAAGTTCGCTAAATTGCAGGAAGCCGAAGCCGTGCGCGCCGCCGGTTTAGCAGAAGCCGAAGCTATCCGGGCCAAGGCCCTGGCCGAAGCCGAGGGCATCGACAAGAAAGCCGAGGCCATGAAGAAGTACGGCGAAGCCGCCGTACTGGAGATGTACTTCACCGCCCTGCCCGAAATCGCCAAGAACGTAGCCGCGCCCTTAAGTCAGGTGGACAAGATCACCATGTACGGCGAGGGCAACTCCGCCCGGCTCATCGAAGACATCGTCAAATCCACCACCCAGGTTTCCGACGGCCTGACCGAAAGCATCGGACTGGATCTCAAATCCCTGCTGGCCGGTTTCTTGGGCGGCAAGCTGGCCGCTCCCGCCGCGCCTGAAAATAAAACGGACGGGGAAAGCATTACAGAATAACTGAATTTGTTTCAATTTCCAAAACCCAAATCAGCCCATACCGGCCGCCGGTATGGGCTGTCTGCTTGTGTATAAAAACGTTTTACTGGTTGGCGAACTGATCCCGGGTGGCGCGAAGCGCATCCAGATGCTGGCTCAGGTTCATATCAGCCTGCTCCAGCAGTTGGTTCACGGCATCGTGGGCGCGGGCGGTATATTCCTCGCAGTCCCGATGCGCGCTTTCCAGCAGTTCCTGCGCTTCCGCCTGAGCGCGGGCGACGATTTCGCTTTCAGCCACCATCTGCTGGGCGCGGGCCTGGGCGTCAGAGATCATGGCGCTGGCGCGTGCCTGAGCGTCCGCCACCATGGCGTTAGCCTGATCGGTGGCGGTACGGATGGTTTCGTTGGCGCGGTTCTGGGCGTCGGTCACCAGGGTGTCCGCCTGAGTCTGGGCATTGGAGATGGTGGTCTGGGCTTCCTTGCTTGCGCTGGCGGTGGTTTCTTCCGCGATCTTCTTGCTGTCGCTCAGAATGCGTTCTTCCTGATCGATGATGGCGCGGGCGCTCTGCAGATCGGGGGGAATGGTTTCCTCCAGGCGGCGCATCAGGCTGGTAAATTCTTCTTTATCCAGCGTGATCTTGTTGAAGAGCGGGATCGTTTTCGCGCCGGAAATCAGCATGGACATGCGATCCAGCAGTTCAAAGGTCATCAGTCGTTTACTCGAAGCCATGGTCAAATCCTCCCTTAAATAGATTCGTTCATTGGTGTTGAAAGGCGGCCAGGATATCCGGCAGCACCTCCGAGGGAACGTAAGCGGAAAGATCGGCGCCAAAAGCGGCCAGTTGGCGCACCATGCTGGCGCTGATTTCCCCCATTTCGGGGGAAGCAGGCAGAAACAGGGTTTCCAGGGCGGGATTTAGTTGACGGTTGATGCGGGCCATGGCGGTTTCACTTTCCAGATCATTCACGCCGCGCACACCGCGCACTACCACGGAAATGCCTTCTTCCCGGGTCAACTGTGCCAACAGCCCGCCGTATGAAATCACCTGCACGTTGGGGATGCCGGCGCAGGCTTTTTTGAGCATGTCCACCCGCTGCTCCACCGAAAAGCATCCCTTCTTTTCAGGATTGTGCAGCACGCCCACCACTACCGTATCGAAAAGGGCGGCGGCCCGGCGGATCATGTCCATATGGCCCAGGGTCACGGGATCAAAGCTGCCCGGATAAAGGCAGCGGGATGCTTTCAATTGGCATCACCCTCTTCTGAAAACTGATAGAAGCTCAACCCTGCCGCTCCGTATTCCCGGCGGTCCGTCAGCATGAGGGGCGGATCAATCCGAGGCGGCGTTTCCCGTCCGTGTTCAATCACGATCATCCCGTCAGATTTCAGCAAATCCGCCGCCAAAATTGCACGGCATACGGGGGCAGTATCCATCCGGTAAGGAGGATCGAGAAAAATCAGGTCAAAGCCGGTCTTCTGCTCCTTGAACGCCGCCAAAGCGGCGGTATCCTTCATGCGCAGCAGCTTGGCCCGGTCCCGACAGCCCAGCGCGTCGATGTTTTCCTGGATCGCCTGACAGGCTTTGGCCGCACAGTCCACCAGCACCGCGCTGTCCGCCCCGCGGCTCAGCGCTTCCAGGGCCAGGGCGCCGCTGCCCGCGTACAGGTCCAGCACCCGGGCGCCGTACACCCTGCTCTGAATGATGGAAAACAGCGCTTCCTTTACCCGGTCCGCCGTGGGACGGGTGTCCATGCCTTCCGGCGCTTTCAGCTTGCGGGAACGCATTTCTCCGGCAATGATGCGCATATCAGATCAGCTCGTTCTTTTTGGCCGTGCGGGCCTGGCGTGCTTTCACGGCTTTCTTTTTCCGGCGCTGGGCGCGCTTGTTGCTGCTCGAAATATCCCCGTGCACCATGGCGCGGGCCTGGGGCCCGGTGAGATAGCCCAGGGGGAAGCCGATCAGAGGCAGACTGGCCAGGAGGGGACTTAACCGGTCCATCACCAGCAGGGCGTCAGTGTTATCCACCGTGGCGATGTTGGCAAAGGGGAAAATCAAAACCCGGCTGATCATCCGCAGGATATCCAGCACCGAAATGCTGACCTCCCGGGAATAAAACTGCAGGGGGGCCATCACTTCCGCCTGATTGCTGTAACCCGACACCCATTTGGGCAGCCGCTGCAAGGCATACACCTGCTTGACCGCCGTAACCGCGTGCGGCAGGGTCAGCAGCAGCACGGGCACCGCCGCCACCAGGGCGATCATCACGCCCTTGAGGGGGTGATAGCAGCGCATTTTATCCTTTTCTTCCACAGCCTTGCCCGCCTGCTGCCGGGCATAGGCGATTTCACCGTAAGCCACTTCACTTTCGCCCAGACGCGCCCCGTCCATATACACGACGGCGGCGCAGACCAGCACCATCATCCCGTTCGTCAGCACCCGAAGGGACATGTTGCCGAACTGCAGGGCGCTGCCCACGATCAGGTACAGAAAGGCAAACATGAGGAAGTACGCCATCACCCTGAGACTCCGTTTCAGGGCCGCGGAATCATACACATTGCCCTTCATGTACGGTTTGAATACCATGGGCCGCTTATTTTTTTTGGTTTTCTTCGCTTGATCCTGCATACGTTTCTCCTGCCGGTTCAGTATAAATGACGGGCACCCGGGGAGAGGGGGCCAGCAGCATTTCATAGCTGATGGTTCCAGCCCAGCCTCCAAGTTCCTCCGCGGTGATTTCTTCGTTTTCCTGCCGCCCCAGCAGCACTGCTGGCGCGCCTAAACGGCACTTTTCCGGGGGCAGCGCGCTCACGTCTGCCATGATCTGGTCCATGCAGACGCGCCCGATCACGGGACACCTTTGCCCCCCGATGAGCACAAAAGCCCTGTTGGACAGCGCCCGGTGATACCCGTCGCCGTAGCCCACGGGCAGGGTAGCCACGCGGGTTTCCCTGTCCGCTGTAAAAGTGCGGCCATAACTGACGCTGGCCCCCGGCGGCACGGTCTTTACATAGGACACTTCTGTGTGCCAGGACAGGGCGGGCAGAAGCTTCGGCGATTCCGGCACCGGCGGGCAGCCGTACAGGGAAATGCCCTGCCGCACCATCTGATACCGCGCCTGGGGGTAGCGCACCCCCGCCGCGCTGGCCGCCGCGTGGATCAGGATATTCTCGGGCAGCAGACCCCGCATTTCCTCAAAAGCGGCGATCTGCCCCATGGAATAATCATCCGTTTCCCCATCGGCGTCGGCAAAATGGGTAAATGCCCCGGTGAGCCGCACGTGGGGGCAGGCGTTGATTTCTTCCAATACGGAAAGCAGTTCTTCCTTCGTGCGCACGCCGATGCGGCCCATGCCCGTGTCGCATTTGAGATGAACCTGAGCGGCCGCCCCAAGCCTTGCCGCCGCATTTTCCAGCATGCGCACCCGTTCCCTGTCGAACACCGTCTGGATCAGGCCCCAGCGTACACTGGCCTCCGCGCCCTGTTCATTCACAGGCCCCAGCACCAGCACCGGCGCGTTGATCCCCGCTTTTCGCAGGGTTTCGCCTTCCTCCGGCACGGCCACGCCCAAATGATCGGCCCCGTTTTTCAGCGCCGTCCGGGCCACCGGAATCAACCCGTGACCGTAGGCGTTGGCCTTCACCACCGCCATCATGTGGGGAGTGGGGGCTATAGCCTCACGCAGGGCGCGGGTATTCATGGCAATCGCGTCCAAATCTACCTGAATATAGGTTCCCCGATATCGCAAAATAAGCCTCCAGCGTTCCTTCCGCCGCGCTTCTTCGCGGCTCCGTTGATATTATATCACAGATCCCCCATGATATCCACATTGTTTTTCGTCCGGCCGCGCAGCGGCAAAGCACATTTCCAGTTTCTAAGTATATCAAATTCCGAGCCAAAAGAAAAGTATAAATTTGAATCATTTTCGCTGCAATATTTTGCTGTAACAGAATAGAGCAGCACAATATTGATGCAATATTGATTCAAGAAAATTCATACTTTACAAATCTCCTATTTATCGGTATAATACCCTCATTCAGGCCGTGAACAGGACGGGCCCGCGAATCCTTCTTCCAGAGAGCCGGCGTTTAGTGCAAGCCGGTAAGGGGGGCGCGCGCCGGATCACCTGGGAGCCTCCGGTTGAAGGACCGGCGTATCGTCCCCGATACAGGACGCGCAAGCTGGACGGAAAACCGTCAAGTTGGGTGGTACCGCGAACTGAAATTCAGTCCGTCCCAATAAATATGGGACGGGCTTTTTCTATCGAAAGGAGAGGGAAAAGTTGTACAAAAAAGTAACCGCCGACATGAATTTCGCCGCACGGGAGCTGGAAACCATCCGTTTCTGGAAGGAAAACGACATCGTGAAAAAGTCCTTCCACGCCCGGGACAACGCCAAGGACACCTTCACGTTCTTCGACGGCCCGCCCACAGCCAACGGCAAGCCCCATATCGGCCATGTGGAAACCCGCGCCATCAAAGACCTGATCCCCCGGTATTACACCATGAAGGGAAAGAACGTGCTGCGCAAAGCGGGCTGGGACACCCACGGCCTGCCGGTGGAGCTGGAGGTGGAAAAGAAGCTGGGTCTGGACGGCAAGCCCCAGATCGAACAGTACGGCATCGAGCCCTTCATCCAGCAGTGCAAGGAAAGCGTGTGGAAGTACCTGCACGAATGGGAAGAAATGAGCGACAGGGTAGGTTACTGGGTGGATATGGAGCACCCCTACGTGACCTACCACGACGATTACATCGAAAGCGAATGGTGGAGCCTCAAGACCATCGCGGACAAGAATCTAATCTACAAGGGCCATAAGATCGTGCCCTACTGCCCCCGCTGCGGCACCGCCCTGAGCAGCCACGAAGTGGCCCAGGGCTACAAGAACGTGAAGGAAAAGTCCGCTTTCGTGCGCTTCCAGGTGAAGGGCGAAGAGGGCGTTTACCTCCTGGCCTGGACCACCACCCCCTGGACCCTGCCCAGCAACCTGGCCCTGTGCGTCAACGCCCATGAAACCTACTGCCGGGTGAAGACCAACGAGGGGATCACCTACATCATGGCCAAGGCCCTGGTGGGCAGTGTGCTGGAGGGCAAGGAGCCGGAGATCGTGGCCGAAATGCCCGGTTCCGAATTGGTGGGCACCGAATATGTGCCGCTTTACCGCTTTGTGGAGCCGGACAAAAAAGCCTGGTTCGTGGTCAGCGACGATTACGTGACCATGGAAGACGGCACGGGCATCGTGCATATCGCCCCCGCTTACGGCGAGGACGACAACCGGGTGTGCCGCGAAAACGGCCTGCCCTTCGTGAACTTAGTGGACACCCAGGGCAAATTCATCGCCGAAACCGCCTGGGCGGGCACCTTCATCAAGGACGCCGATCCCATGATCCTGAAGGATCTGAAGGAACGGGGCCTGCTGTTCGCCGCCGTGCCCTTCGCCCACGATTATCCCTTCTGCTGGCGCTGCGACACGCCGCTGATGTATTATGCGCGCCCCACCTGGTTCATCAAAATGACCGCTCTGCGGGACGAGCTGGTGGCCAACAACCGCAGCATCAACTGGTACCCGGACAACATCAAGGAAGGCCGCATGGGCAACTTCCTGGAAAACGTGGTGGACTGGGGCCTGAGCCGCGAGCGCTACTGGGGCACGCCCCTGCCTATCTGGCTGTGCGACGAGGGCCATATGCACGTGATCGGCAGCAAACAGGAGCTGCTGGACATGGCCATCGGCGAAGTGAATCTGCCCGAGCTGCACCGGCCCTACATCGACGAAGTAAAGATCAAATGTCCCTGCTGCGGCAAGCCCATGACCCGCACCAAGGAGGTCATCGACTGCTGGTACGATTCCGGCTCCATGCCCTTCGCCCAGTGGCACTATCCCTTTGAAAACAAGGACGTCTTTGAAAAGCGCTTCCCGGCCAACTTCATTTCCGAGGCCATCGACCAGACCCGCGGCTGGTTCTATACGCTGATCGCCATCTCCACCCTGATCTTCGGCCGCGCGCCCTTTGAAAACTGCGTGGTGCTGGGCCACGTGCAGGACAAGGATGGCCGGAAAATGAGCAAGCATTTGGGCAACGTGGTGGATCCCAAGGTGGTGCTGGAGAAGCAGGGGGCCGACGCCATCCGCTGGTTCTTCTACTCTTCCTCCGCCCCCTGGCTGCCCTGCCGCTTCCATGAGGACGCTTTGAACGAAGGCCCCCGCCGGTTCATGAGCACGCTTTGGAACACCTATTCCTTTTACGTGCTCTACGCCGATATCGACAATTTCGACCCCACTAAGCACGACCTGAAAAACTGTGCCCTCACCCTCATGGACAAGTGGGTGCTGAGCCGCCTGAACACCGTCATCCAGGGCGTGGACGAGGATTTGAGCGCTTACCGCATCACCGAATCCACCCGCAAGATCAGCGATTTCGTGGACGAGCTGTCCAACTGGTACGTGCGCCTGGGCCGCGAACGGTTCTGGGGCAAGGGCATGGCGGCGGACAAGGAAGCCGCGTTCATGACCCTGTACACCGTGCTGGAAAAACTCACCCGCCTGATCGCGCCCTACATGCCCTTCATGGCGGAGGAAATCTACCAGAACATCGTGCGCACCGTGAACCCCGACGCTCCCGAATCCGTGCATCTGTGCGATTTCCCGGTGTGCGAGGAGCAGTGGATCGACGCGGATGCGGAACGCCAGATGGCCGCCGTGGAAACGGTGGTGCAGCTGGGCCGTTCCTGCCGCCAGCTTTCCAACATGAAGGTGCGCCAGCCCCTGAACATGCTCTACGTGTCCGGCGCGGACTTCGGGGAAGCCTATCAGGGTTTGGTGGAAAATGAATTGAATGTGAAGAACGTGCAGTTCATCGACGACGCGGGCGAATTCGTCAACTACGACTTAAAGCCCAACTTCATGACCCTGAAAAAGAACTACGGCAAATTCCTGGGCCGCATGCGCGGCGAACTGCAAAAGCTGAACGGCGCGGAAGTGGTGGCCGCCTTCGACCGGGGCGAAACCGTCACGCTGCGCATGGATGACACCGACATCGTGCTGAACAAGGAAGACGTGCTGGTGGAAGCCATCAAGAAGGAGGGCTTCACCTCCCAGGTGGACGGCAAGCTGACCGTGGTGCTGGACACCACCCTCACTCCCGAACTGATCCAGGAAGGCTACGCCCGCGAAGTGGTGAGCAAGCTGCAGAACATGCGCAAGGACGCCGGTTTCGACGTAACCGACCGCATCGCCGTCACCGCCCAGGGCGACCAGGACGTGATCGACGCCATGCGTGCCTTCCAGGATATGATCGAAAAGGGCGTGCTGGCCGTAAGCGTTTCCTACGAACCCGCCACGGACGGCGCTTTCGCCCAGGACTGCGACATCAACGGCAAACAGGCCGCGCTGAGCGTGAAAAAGGCGCTGTAAAACATTTTTCAGGCAATCAACAGAGGATCGGCACATTCAGGCCGGTCCTCTCAGCGTGTCGAAAAAGAATTTTCGACACGCTGAGAATGAAAGGCCGGAAAGCCGTCCTTTCATTCGACGCATCAATTTCTTGAAAAATGGCGTTTTCAGCATCAAAAGATACTGAAAACGCACATTTTTCGGCCAGAAATTGATAGAGGAAGCGGCATGGCCGCTCCTCGGCGGCGTACACGCCGCCGCCTG
>JAFXMP010000257.1 GCA_017530275.1 Clostridia bacterium
GGGTGGACGAGGAGCACGGCAATCCCCTGAAGCTGTGGGAGAATATGGGCAGACCCCAGGATCTGAACCGGCGGGAAGTGGAGCAGCTGAAACGGCAAAGCGCTGTGAACGACGAAAGCTGGCCCTTTGCCTATGAGAACGGCGTGCTTACCCTGGAAGCGGATCTGGGTGTCAACGACGTGTATTATTTTCAGATCATCAACTGAACGACAAGACCAAAACACAAGCCCCGAAGCAAGCTGCTTCGGGGCTTTGCCGTGCTGTTTGTTACATGAAAACTGCCGCCCGTTTCCGGGCGGCAGACTCTTGCTTTGTTGGATTATTTCTGCACAGGCAACCAGGCGGCGGGGTCAACCAGATCCCACATTTTAGGCGCGTCGCCGCTGAAATAGCCCACGCTGTCAAAGGTCACGTCCGCCAGATGGCCGCCGATCAGCAAACCTTCCACCATGATGTTTTCGCCCCAGCCGAAGAAGGTGAAGAGCACCTTGCTGTGATCGGCGGTGGTGTAGACGTTCACGGGGGTAGCATCGCTGATGGGGAACCAATCCACCACGATATCCTGGGTCAGGGTGTATTCAGCGGGAATTTCGCCTTCGTATTTCACTTCGGCCAGGCCCATGACCTTCTGCATGTACATATCGCAGGAAGCCATCCACAGCATGGAGGTGGTACCCGCGTTACCGGCGCCGAAACCGTGGCCGTTCTTGGCGTACACCTGCAGTTCGGGATCAAGGCCCAGTTCATAGGCCTGCTTGAACATCTCGTAGGAGCTCTCGAAGCCATAGCGGCCAAAGCCGTTGTCATCGGCGCCTACGGCAATGAACAGATGGGGAAGATGGGGATTTTCGGTTTCCAGTTTGCCGGCGGAGTAGATGATATGCGCCACATCCACGTCGCTGTTCACGGCGTCGATCTCATCGCAAACATAGCTGGGGTCAAACTGGTCGGGCGTAATATCGCCATAGAACTTTTGCAGCATGGTGCGGATGTTGCCGCCGCCGCCGGAATAACCGGACACGGCCAGCAGGGTGCCTTCCAGGTCAATACCCCATTCCTGGGCATGGTATTTCACAAAGCGTACAGTGCGCTGCAGGTCCATCACGATGTCATCGTTGTTGTAAGGAAGAACACGGCGCTGCAGCAGGATGCAGTTATAGCCCAGTTCGTTGAAGCCAGGAGCCACGCGGTAGCCTTCATTGGGGTTGCTGCGGCTGGTGTTGCCGCCACCGCTGAGCACGATGATGGTGCCCTTGGCTTCACCGGGGTTTTCCAGCAGATAGGGAATGATGTAGGGAACGAAATCGGCGTTGTCGTAAATGGCTTCGCCCTCATAGTTCACCAGAGGGAACTGCAGGTCTTCAGCAGGGGTGGTAACAGGCATTTTGTCGCCCCAGATGTAGATCACTTCACCGTTAATACCATCGGAGAAGGGCTTGAGCTGATGGTTCTTCAGATCAGCGATGGCTGCCTTGGCGGCCAGGATCTGCTCCTTGTTGGCGTCAGTCAGGGCGTCTGGATGAATGTTCATCATCAGGCTGCCGGTATTCTGGGCGGCGTCCCAGGCGTCCTTCTCATACAGGGTGGGGAAGTTGCGCACCATTTTGTAGTTATATACCTGGGCTTCCCACTCAGTCTGCCAATAAGCGGGATCGTTCTGATCCAGCTCTACGGTCTTATAGGGGGCTTCATTGAAGGCGGCGGTTTCGGCGGAAGCGATACCGCACATTCCCAGCAGCATGATCAACGCCATGCACAGCGACAGAATCTTTTTCATAGTGATCCTCCTTCATCATAATTGCGTGTTGGCCGCGCAGAAGGGTATGGCCATCTCCCTTTCCCACGGTCCTGTTTCCTTGGATGATAAAAGCATAGCAGTTTGAACGGGAAAATGATAGAAACATCCTGATGTAAAATCACACGAAAATGACTTTGTGCGCAAAAAAACCGGCCCGGAAGATGGGCCGGTGACGGGCAGCGTCACGCTTTGTTCTTTGCGTTCTTTCTGTATGAAACGGGTGTTTCATTGGTAAAGCGCTTAAAAATACGAATGAAGTAGGAATAGTTGTCGAAACCGCACAGAATGGCCATATCCGAAACGGATATGTTGGTTTCCTCCAGATACCGCACCGCCAGCGCGATGCGTTTGGCCGTAATATACTGCAGGATCGGACAGCCCATTTCCTTTTTGAATACATGCATCACGTACTGGGGATTCAGGTGCAGCACGTCGGCAATATCGGCAATCGCGATGGGCTCGGTCAAATGCTCGGAAATATAGGCAATCGTCTGGCTGACGTAGGGATTATCCGTGGAGGGAAGATCGCCTTCGCTGGGCTTCAATGGTTCGGCGGCCGGAAGCGCCTGGTGATGCTGGCGGGACGACAGGCGACCGACCACCTCGGACAGCGTTTCCCGCAGCTGATCGTAATCCACCGGCTTCAGAATATAATCGCAGCTGCCCAGCTGCATGGCCGAGCGCAGATAGGAGTATTCGTCATGGCAGGTAACAAAGATACATTCGGTTTTGGGATAGTAGGATTTGACCCACTCAAACAGATCCAGCCCGCTGCCCTGAGGCATTTCAATATCACACAGCAGCAGATCCACCGGCACGGCAAGAAATACAGACTGCGCCTGCGCCATGGAATGGGCAGACAGCGGCTTGTCGAAGCCATAACCCGCCCAGTCGACACGGTTGATCAGCGCATTTACCGCGTACACCTCGTCATCCACGATCAGTACCTTCACGGCCTGTTCCCTCCGTTTCTTTTCTGCCTCTATTATGAAGGAAATGACTATGAAAATTCAACCCCCAAGGGCTGCACTTTCCTGACAACTTATCACACAAAAATGACCTGTATCTTGACAAGCGCGCTCCAATGCTCCATTATGGAAGAGGAAGGAGCGATCGCCCATGAAATATGAACCCCGCACACATTCCCTGACACTGCGGTTGTTTTCCACCGTGGTATTGGGAATGCTGGCTTTAAATATTCTGACCCTGCTCAGCACCCATCGTCTGGCCACCGCCGTACAGGAGAACACATTAAAGGAATACAAGCAAATACAGGCAATGTATGCCGATGAATTGACACGGCAGCTAACACAGGCCCAGGAGCGGATCGGCTCAATCAGCGGGTCCTATTTGGCGGATATGGCCACCAGCCAGGAGGCATTGGGAGATCAGCGGGCGTACGAGGCTGTTCGCTACCAAACCCAGATCTCCACCGCCTGGCGCACTTGGAAGGAGCAATTCCCTCTGATTACAGGATATTATATGTACGGAACAAACGCGGACGTATTCATCTTTGAAGGGACGGGCTATGACAGTGCCGTGTGGTTTTCCGACGCTGTACGCAGCAGCGCAGTCGACACAAACAGTCCTTTCCGTCTGAGGATCGGCTGGCAGCTGCAGGAAACGCCGCTTGGTAAAATGCTGTTGTTCAATACATTGCGGCGGGATGTGTGCAGTGGCGCGTGGGTAATTATTCCGCATCTGCTGAATACCCTGCTTTCCGACGCCGAAACCGCCGGACGGTTTGACATCGTTTCGCAGGACGCGGAGCCTGGGAAGGGGCAAACCATTGATATTCCCCTGAGCGGCTGCGGCTGCATCCTGCGGCAAACACTGCCGGACACCGCGCTGGAATTGCCCGCCAGCGTACGGATCATGCGAATCCTTTCCTATGTAATGCTGCTGGTGCTGCCGGCAAGCTGGCTGGTGCTGCGGCGGCTGGTGATCCGGCCTCTGCGGGAATTGACCCATGCCATCCACGAAATCGACCAGGGAAACACCACGTACAGGATACCGGAAAACACCACTTCTTATGAATTTGACCAATTGAACCGGCAGTTCAATCAATCCATTGAAACCATTGCCAACGCGCGTTCCCGCATTTATGAAACCCAGCTGGAAAACGAACGCACCCGCATCCGCTACCTGACCCAGCAGATGCAGCCCCACTTTGTGCTGAATACGCTGAACCTGATCTATTCCATGGAGCCATCCCAATACCCGTTGATCCAAAAAACGGTACTGTGCCTGTCCCGGTACTATCGCTATGTGGCGCATATCAGCGAGCCGCTGGTGCCCATCGAGGCGGAATTGGAGCATGTGAAAAACTATTTTGAGCTGCAAAAAATCCGCTATCCCGACTGCTTTGCATACAGTATCACCTGTCCGGAGGAGTTAAAGGAAGAGCTGATCCCGCCCATTGTGATACAAACCTTCGCGGAGAACGCCATTAAGCATTCCCTGACGGTGGGGGAGGAAAACAGGGTGGACGTGAGCATCCAGGAAGAGGAGGGAAGGCTGCATATCTGCATCCATGATTCCGGAGCCGGCTACCCCATCGAGGTATTGAAAAAGATCCAGGCATTCCAAAAAACAAAGATTCAGCAGGAAGGATTGGGGTTGGGCATTCAAAACACCATTGAAAGAATCGGCCTGATCTATGAAAGCGGGGCCGATTTGATATTCAGCAACGCGGCCGACGGCGGCGCTCAGGTGGATATTTTTTTGCCCGCGATCAGCCAGGGCCGCCGGACGAGCGCCCGCATATCCACGCTTGACCGCATTGATTATGAAAGGAACGAGCCATGAAAAAAATAAGCTGCCTGCTGGCTGTTTTCTGCCTTGTGCTGGGCATCCTTCCGCCAGCGTCCGCCGATACGGAAGATGTGATCGTCATTGAAACCGTCACCTTAGGGACGGAATATACGGATATTCCCGCTGTGGAGGAGGCGGTGAATCAAATCGTCTTTCCGCTGCTGAACGCAAAAATCAAGCTGCTGAACGTGGATATCCGGCGGCATGAATCCCAGATCAACAGGATGATCGCCAACGGGGAACAAATCGACCTGGTCATGGCCGGGCTGACCCTGCCCATGATGCGAATGGCGCTGGAAGGCAAGCTGCTGCCCTTGGACGATCTGGTGGCGGCTTTCGGCGAGCATCTGCTGTCCTTTTTTGGGGAACAGCTGGACGCGGGACGGGTCAACGGCAAGCTGTACGTCATTCCGGCCGATGCTTATACCGCCAAATCCGGCGGCTTTATCTACAACCGGGAAATGGCGGATAATCTGGGCATCCACATGCCCAATCCCGTAACATACGATCAGCTGGAGCAAATTTTTTCCATCCTGCATCAAAAGCTGCCCGGCGTATACGGCACCGTCTTTGGCAACGGCGAAACCTTTAACGCCCAATATGATATTTGTTTGGAAGAATACGGAAACGCTTTGTTCGCCTATGGCGTAACCTTTGATCCCTTCAAAAGCACAAAGATCGAAAACCTGTTTGAATCGCCGGCATTCAGGGATTATATACACCGTCATCGCGAATGGGTAGAAAAAGGGTACGCTCCTAATCATTCCCTGACCAGCGGCATTCGCAGCAACGAATACATCGCGCATCGGCAGGTTTTTGGCATGACCACCAATTATTCGCCCATCGAAGGCCCGATACAGCAGGGGAATTACCCATTTCCCATCAGCATCGTGCAGATCACACCCGCCGTCAATTCCACCAGCAGCTTGCAGGAACGCATGTGGGGGATTCCCGTAACCAGCAGATGTCCGGAGAAAGCCGTTGCATTCCTTGACTTGCTTTATTCAAACGCTCAAGTGGCTAATCTATTGTCCAATGGCATCGAAGGTATCCATTACAGGCAAGTGGAGCCGGGCGTGATCACCAATGTGGTAAATGCTGATCAGTCCGCCCCCGGCTACGCCAGCATTTTTTCCCGGTTTGGTGATCAAATGCAGGTACAACACTGGCTGCCCGCCACTCCTGATTTCTATAACGAGCTTTCCGCCTTCAACACCCAGGCACAGAATTCGTTAAGTCTGGGCTATGTTTTCAATGGGGAAAGCGTTTCCAGCGAAATCGCTGCTGTCAATTCCGTTGTTTCCCTGTATCTGCCCGCCCTGGAATGCGGCATGCTGTCCAACGTGGACGCAGCGCTGGCAGCCTTCAATCAGGAAGTGAAAAACGCCGGCATTGATCGGATCATTGAAGAGAACCAACGCCAGCTGGATGCTTGGCTGCAAGAAAAAGGTCAAAATGAAACTGCAATAAATTCAGGGGAATAGGCATACCTTTTTTAGCAGAGCCTTTAGAACTCGAATCCATAAAGGACTTTTGGCTTTGTACAAAACATTTTCAAGGGAGTTTTGCGAGCACCAAGAGATTTTTTCAAATGAGTTTCCGAGATAAAGGTCCATTACATGAAAAAGCCGCCTCCGAAGAAACGGCTTTCTTATTATCCATAAATCAATTCTTGCAGAATGATTTCTTCCGCGCGCCGCCGGATATTGTTCATCCGGCCAACCCAGGACATCTGATCCTTTGCTTTCAGCTTTTCATCGGCACCATCCGCCCAGGCCATCCGTGAAATGATTTGTTCTATTCTCCGTCGGCTGGTTTGGTCGATCTCGGTCAGATACTCATATAGTTTACCGGATAGGATCAGTCGGGTGTAAAGGCCGGGACGATGCTCCTGGAGATAATTCAAGCGCATCCGGCCATAACGCCCAAGCGGAGTTTTATCGGCATCGGACAGGTTTAGATCTGGAAAATAATAGTCACCATGTAAGGTATAGGTCAGGCCATTCTTGCCGTTGTGAATGTTGATGGGCAGGTCAATGCTGGTTTTATTGTTCTGTTTCATCTGATTTTCCTCCGTTTGTATGAATATGCTTGACGAAAATCACTCAACAGAAACCAAGCCAATGCCACAACCATGCCACAACTGGATTAGCACGTATTATTACAGTTTGGTATATAGTAACAGAATTATTAGACTTATTAGCACTGAATTTGGTATTATATTACCAAATTGATGGCATTCCCCGGAGTTCGATTTCATCGACGCTGTCTGTCTTTCGCCGCAGCATCTCCGCCTCGTCCTCGGCGGAATAGCTGTGCTCCTCTGGATACGTGAGCAGATAATCCGTCTACGTATGGGTGAGGTTGAAGATCTTGAGCAGCGCCTGCCCGTCCTCCGCCGTTCCGTTTCGGAGCGTGCAGGCTCTGCCGTCTTTCAGGGTAATAGTTTTATGATACTCCATCTGGTCCTTCCTTCTGTTCAAATGCCTGTTTTAAGGCGTTTCAAAGCGTCTGCGTTGTGCTCGGTGATCGCTCCCAGCTTCTCACAGCGCTCCATTTCCTCGCAGCCGCCGCAGGTCTCCAGGCCCCGGCTCATGGCGCACTGACGGATCGGACAGAGTGATTCGCAGTAGGGCGTCTTCGCCCCGTCGATCCGGCAGCCGGCGCAGTTTATCATCTCCGGTGTGATCTCCACGCCGTTCAATTCCGACCACTCCTTGGCGACTCGCTGGCGGAGCTCGGCATCATTATTCACCGTTGCGATGCGGGCCTCACATGCCTCACAATCCAAACCGCAATATGCGATATATTCATTCATGTAGACATCCTCCTAAATGAGTAAATCGTCCTCTTATCTGCAAAGTCTGTATTTTGCATTCAGCACCAGTTCTTTATCATCATCACCAGCATCTGAATACAGTGTTTTCTCAAATCCAACACCGTTATGCTCAAGGCAAATATCCATAAAGCAGATGAAAATTCCTATATCGATTCGGTTGTAAAACGAAACCTTATCGGCAGGCATGATCCCTCTTTTACCGGGCTTCCTGTATCTGTAAACCGAAAGCTCACCGTTGTTCTTTACAAGCCACGGTTGCGAATTGCAGGCACTCGGTGCAAACCTGACAATATCACTCACACCCAGGATCTGTTCGCCTTCCCATACTTCCTCAGCTCTCTTTCTTTTGCTCTTAAACATATCCTTACGGTATTTAGAGTCATCACTGATTTTATGAACAGAAAACATGATGACGAATTCCATATCCTCAAAGGGTTTTTCTTGTGTTTTGCCTATTCCGAACCAGAGCGTTCCGATATTTCTGGATACCAGA
>JAFXMP010000258.1 GCA_017530275.1 Clostridia bacterium
GACGCGGCGGCTTTTTTCAAGTCCAGTTCTTCCGCCACGGGGATCATGAACACATAATGATTCCGGCTTTTTCCCACTGTGACCAGGGTTTTGAATGTGCGCCGGGGGTCCTCGCCCAATACGGCGGCCACCTCTACGCCGCTGATGGCCCCGGTATCGCCGTAATAATGCTCCTGATAGGGGATTTTCAGACGCTCCAGGGTGCGCATCACATTCGTCTTATCTTGTTTAGACATGATGGTCCTCGCGCTATTCAAGATGCGTTTGTTATGTCAGAGTTGAGAGTTAAGAGTTGAGATGGTACAGTGTTTATCGCAGGAGACTCCTATTGATTGACTATAAAAATCTCAACTCCTAACTCTCCGCTCTCAACTCTTTCTGATCTATAAGTCCTTTATGAATCGTCGGTACAATGGTCATCCAAGGCTCACCCGATGCACGGCAGGCTGGCGGCGGCAACGCTCTGGCCTACGCGGCGGCTGGCCTCGTCGGGGATATGCAGCTGCATGCGTTTTGCCAGCTCGGGGAATTCGGTGTCCAGTACCTCCTGGGCTTTTTTCAGCAGGATGGGGCCGCCCTCGCCGGAGGTGACCCGGCCCATGATCAGCACATGGTCGATGGTATAGAAACGGCAGTACCAGGCCAGCGTGTAGCCGAAATACACGCCGATGGATTCATAGATTTTCGCGGCCTCGGGGTTGCCCGCAGCCATTTCCTTCTGCACCACCTTCAGTTTTTCGGCGGGAGAGAGCTTCTCATCCAGTACGATGCCTGCGGCAGGGGCCAGCTTGATCACGCCATCCTGGCTGAAATACTTGACGCCGCAGCCCCAATCGCCGCTCCATTCGTCCACCATGGCTTCCCGGTTGAAGTCCACGGGGGCGAAGGCCAGCTCGTTCAGCCAGCCGGTGATGTTCATATCCTTGTCCACATAGCCGCCCGCTTCGCTGGTGCCCATGGCGATGCCCAGCACGTTGCCCACGCCCAGTTCCATGGCCCCGGCCAGAGCGGTCACGTCGCCGTCGTTTGCCACCTCCAACGGCGCGCCGATTTCCTTGGCCACGTCGATGTACATGGTCTTGGCGCGTTTTTCAAAGTCCTCTTTGCTCAATTTCAGGAACAGGG
The DNA here is from genome assembly GCA_017530275.1 of Clostridia bacterium. The sequence continues at coordinate 1,126 of JAFXMP010000258.1, forward strand.
AGGCCACCATCACCTTGTTGTCGATGTATACGCCCGCGCTGGAAACGCCGATGGCGTCCACCCGGGGCATATGGCTGGCAGCGGCCTTCATGGCGGACAGGATGCCGTCGTAGTGGTATTGAGGATCGGAGGTGGTCTTGGGGAACCACACCACTTCTTCGGAGTACACTGCTTCCCCGTCGATCACGGCGGACACCTTGCGGTCGCTGCCGCCCGCGTCGAAGCCGATGCGGCAGCCCTCCAGATGGCGGCCCACGCTGCCCGCGGAGGAACGGGTAACGAGCACATCCTCCATCTTTTCAGCCTGGGCCACTTCAAAGGGCCGTTCGTACACGGTGGCCATGAAGTCCGCGTCGAAAGCGCGCTCCCCGCCCGCCTGATAGGCGGCTTTCAGGTGTTCATACACTTCCTTGGAGCCGAAGGTGACGATCCGATAGCCGCCCCGGGCCCACAGCAGGGTTTTGATGATCCGGTCCAGCAGGGGCACGGTGCGCTGATCCTCGCCGTCAGGGAAAATATCCATTTTGTAGTGATCGCAGTAGCCCTGATTGCGCACGATCAGCACGCCGAAGGGCACGCCTTTGCCGCTGGCGGCCACATCCTTTTCATAGGCGCGGGCTTCGATTTCCAAGGGGCGAAAGCCGGGATCAAGGGGGGCGGGAACCTTTAATGCCATACAAATGACCTCCTTTTAGATGGGGATGAGTGGAATATTTGCCAATTGACAGAGGAACAAGTGATTAGAGTTGAGAGTTGAGAGTTGAGATTTTTTAGCTTCGAGGCGCAATCTCGAAAATGAAAGCGCCTAACATACTTCATCTCCACTCTCAACTCTCCACACTCAACTCTACCATTTCCAGCCTGCTTACTCTTTTTGATACTTACAAACGCCCCGCACGATGGTTCTGAGCACGTTGCAGTTTTCGTCCATCAAAATGATATCGGCGTCCTTACCAGGGGTCAGCGAACCCTTTCGATCTTCCAGGTGGGCCGATTCAGCGGCGTTGAGGGAAGCGGCGCGCACGGCGGTATACAGCGGCACATACCCGTAATCCCGCAGGTTGCGCACGCCTTGGTTGAGCTTCAGCACGCTGCCTGCGATGGTGCCGTCCTTCAGGCGGCATTCGATGCCCTTAAGCACGAACACCTGCCCGCCGTTTTCGTATTCCCCGTCCGGCATACCGGCGGAGCGCAGGGCGTCGGTGATCAGCACCAGTTTATTGCCCTTGAGCCGCGCCATCATGGGGAAAATGCCCTTGTTCACGTGGAAGGTGTCGGGGATCAGTTCGGTGTAAATATCCGAATTCAGCGCCGCGCCAACCACGCCGGGATCCCGGTGCATGAGGGGCGTCATGGCGTTGAAGGTATGGGTGCTGCGCATCACGCCCGTGTGAATGGCTGCCATCGCCTGGTCAAAGTTGGCGCTGGTGTGGCCGATGGATAAGGCGATGTTGGTTTCCTGGCGAAGACGGCGGGTAAACTCCATGCCGCCGTCCATTTCCGGGGCAAAGGTGATCACCTTGATCACATCCTTGAAGGGCAGCACCTTGTCCGCATCCGGCTTGAGGATATAGGCTTCGTTCTGCGCGCCCTTTTTGCTGGGATTGATGAAGGGCCCTTCCATGTGCATGCCCGCGATCTGCGCCCCGTCGAAATCGGGGTCCAGGCTTTCTTCCATCAGCTCCCGGATGTGGCAGCATACGCTCTCCAGCGTAGCCCAATCCACGGTGAGCGTGGTGGGCAGGAAGGAGGTAACGCCGTTGGCCAGCAGGCCATGGGCCATTTTGCGGATGTCGTCAGGGTTGTTGTCGGATACGTCCACGCCGTTATAGCCGTGGATGTGCACGTCCACCAGGCCGGGGGCTACATACGCGCCCTGGGCGTCGATGATTTCATCCGCCTGGGCTTTCGCGGTATCCGGATCGGTGAGACTGATGATCCGTTGATCGTATAAAAGGGCCTTCCCCTTTACTTCGCTGTCGGGCAGCAGCACCCGGCCATTGAGAATGGCTTTCATGGGCTTTCACGCTCCTTTTTTATGTATAACGAGGAAAGTGCGGCTTTCCATACTCAGCGGGCCCCTAATGGGAGTGCGCCGAGTGTTATACGATGTGATTTCTGGTTCTATTATAAATGATTTGAATGGGATTTACAATAGAAAAACAGCAAAAAGAAGCAAAGATACTGACAAAAAAGAGCAAAGAAAAAGGCAGCCGAAGAATTCAGTCTGCCTTGTCTTTGGTTTATGCTGTTTCGCTTGCCAGATTGTCAAACAGGGTGTATTCGCCCAGGAAAGCCAGCTTTACCGTGCCCAAAGGACCGTTTCTCTGCTTAGCCACGATGACCTCGGCAATGTTGTCCGGCTGGGCGTCGGGGTCGTTGCGCTTGTAGTAGGCTTCCCGGTGCAGGAACATCACCACGTCGGCGTCCTGCTCGATGGAGCCGGAATCCCGCAGGTCCGAAAGCATGGGCCGCAGGCTGTTGCCGCCGCGTTTTTCATTGGCGCGGGAAAGCTGGGCGCAGGCCACCAGGGGCACATTGAGTTCCTTGGCGATGCCTTTCAGGCTGCGGGAGATTTCGCTCACTTCCACCTGACGGCTTTCCGCCTTGCCGTCGGAGCCCATCAGCTGCAAATAGTCCACGATGATCAGATCCAGCCCGTGATCCATCATGAGCCTGCGGCAGCGGGAACGCAATTGTCCCGGCGTCAGGCCTGAGGTATCGTCGATATACATTTCGCTGGCAGCCAGAGGCGCCAAGGCCCGGGCAAGCTTCATCCAGTCCTCATCCCGCAGCAAACCCTTGCGCACCGACTGCATATTCACCCGAGCGTCGCCGCACAGGATACGCATGGCGATCTGCTCCCGGGGCATTTCCAGGGAAAATACCGCCACCTTTTTTCCTTTGCGCGCGGCGTTGGTGGCCATGTTGATGGCGAAGGAGGTTTTGCCCATGGATGGCCGGGCCCCCACCAGCACCAGTTCGCCGCCATGCAGGCCGGTGAGCAGGCTGTCCAGACCGTAAAACCCCGTAGGCACGCCGGAAACGCCGCCCTTGAGCCTTGCCAGCTCTTCCATCTGTTCATAGGTGCTGGTAAGCACATCCCGGATATGCTGCAGGTCCTCCCCGCCGTCCCGGCGCATAACGATATCGAAAATTTTCTTTTCCGCAAAGGAAAGCACCTGAGGCAATTCCTGCTCCTGGGCATAGCTGACCTGGGATATCTCCCCGGAAGCGGTAATCAGCCGCCGGAGGGTGGATTTTTCCGAAACGATGCGGATATAGTCCTTCGCGTTCACAGTGGTGGGCACGAACTGGGTCAATTCGATCAGGTATTCAATACCGCCCACTCCCGGCAGCGTGCCGCGGCGGGAAAGCTCCGAATTCATGGTCACCAAATCAACGGCCATATGGCTGGCGGCCAGCGCTTTCGCCCCATCGAAAATTTCCCGGTGGGCGGGCACGTAAAAATCATCGGCCGTGAGCATTTCCAGGGCCGTGGTTACCGCCCCGCTGCTTTGCAGCATCGCACCTAAAACAGACCGCTCCGCTTCAGTGCTGTGGGGCGGAACAGGCGAAAAGCCGGAGGAAGCGGGCGCGTCCATTTACTTTTCGCCTCCGGTTACGCGCACGGTCATTTTGGCGCTGATTTCCGGGTACAGCTTTACGATCACTTCGGTTTCGCCCACGGTGCGGATAGGTTCGGCCAAGTCGATCTTCCGCTTGTCCACTTCCACGCCGTGCTGCTCGTTCAGCGCCTGGGCGATTTCCGCGCTGGTCACCGAGCCGTATAGCCTGCCCTGCGCCCCGCACTTGGCGATCACGGTGATCACCTTGCCGCGCAGAGACGCCGCTTTCTTTTCAGCCGTCAGGCGGCGCTCCGTTTCACGGGCGCGCTCTGCAGCCTGTTTCTTTTCCAGTTCCTTGGCCGCGCCGGGCGTGGCGTCCATGGCCAGCTTACGGGGAAAGAGAAAATTGCGGGCGTAACCGTCGCTGACGTTCACGATCTCCTGTTTTTTGCCCACGCCCTTCACATCGGCGGTCAGAATAACCTTCATAAAAAGTCCTCCTTTGGCTCCGGGGGCTTGCGCAGCCCGCGGAAATTATTGATCTGATCAAATACGCCGATAACGACTGGAAATCCGGTGGTCATCAGCAGCAGCGGAAGCAGAACGCGCCAGAAGCGCCGGGTGCCCCGCTTTTTCTGAAAGTAATTCACCGCGGCGATTCCCTGTATGGCAAAGATGGAAGATGCCGCGCCGTAAAGCAGCACACCCGCGGTGCTCATCACAGGCGAATCATTCACCCGCAGCAAATATCCGGCAGCCAGCGCTGCGCCCACTTTCCAGCCCATTCCCCTGGGGATATGCCATTGATTGAGGGGCGGCATACCCAGGTCGGGGAATTGGACAGCCCGCTTTTTTTCTCCCTCCGCTTCTTCGATGAGCGAATCGTCGCTCCGCAGAAATTCCCGTTTTTCCTCCGCCAGGAATCCAAAACGAAGGGAGAGCAGCAGGCACGCCGTGCCGCCGGTGATGCTCTGGCTCACGATCAGGTGGGGAACCATGGAGCGCAGCAGACTGGTGATCAGGCTGCGCACGGAAAGCAGCATATCGGCGCGGGCGGCGGCGGAAAGCTGATATCCGCCCACCACCTGCAGCAGGGCATTTCCGGCCAGTTCACTTTTCAGATCGATCAGGCCCATGGAATACATCTGGTACAGCATGAGATCGCCCATATCCCAGTTTTCCAGAAAATTTGCCACCGCGTCTCCCGCGCCGCCATAAAGATCGCCCCCCGCCATGTTCCGGGCCAACAGGTAAACGGCGGTGAGCACCGCGGCATGGGTGATGATCAGGGCCAGCAGGCTTTTCCAAAATGGGATTTCAAAGCGGATCACAATGAGGAAGGCGGTAAAAACAGGCACAAGGAACAGCGCCGTCAGCATGAGCCCATGGGAACCGGTGAGCAGCGTCATACAGGCCATAGCCGCTAAAAGACCAGCAATAGACGCCGCCAGCCCACATACCATCGTTACCAAACACAGTGCCGCGGGCAGCAGGTACAAAATCAGCAGGGAGGCGTACAGGGCGGGCAGCGGGTCTAAAATGCGCTGCCCCGGCAGCATGAAAAACAAAAAAGGCAGAGAAATCAATAACGCGCCTGTCACGCAGGCTTTTACAGACCGTACCAGGGGAAGCTGATTCTTCATACACGCTCCTTCTATGCGCGGATTTATCCGGCAAAAAATCGCAGTCTTACCCATTCATATTCTACTTTTTCACGCCGCTTTTGTCAATCAGAAAAGGCGGGATCGATCCCAAGCATCGATAAAAAGTCAAAAAAAGTACCAAATCCACAGGTTTTGAGTTTGACAGAACGGAACAGATTTGGTATGATGTAACAAAATGATCGGACAGTATGAAACATGAAAGGAATGAATGCAATGGCTATTCAGCTTTTTAAGTATCCCACCAACAATTCCAGTCTGAGCCTGCGCGTGGCCCGGGGCCATTTCGCCACCAGCCACAGCCATATCAATTATTATATCGACTTAACCCTCACCAAGCACCGCCTGTCCGAAGCCTGGGAAGCCGCCGTGGAGCTGGCGGGGCATTTTAAGCCTTCTACCATCATTGACACCATCCTTTGCCTGGACGGCACGGAAGTGGTAGGCGCATGCATGGCAAGCGAACTGACCAGGGCGGGCTTCATGAACATGAACGCCCACCGCACCATTTACGTGGTCACCCCAGAGCATACCAGCGGCAGCCAATTGCTGTTCCGGGATAATTCCGCCCCCATGATCGTGGGCAAGCACGTGCTGGTGCTGGCCGCGTCGGTCACCACGGGCTACACGGCCCAGGCCGCCATCGACGCCATCCGCTATTACAGCGGCATCCCCGTGGGCATCTGCGCCATTTTCACCTGCGTGGACGAATGCGAAGGCTTCCCCATCGAAGCCGTTTTCAACGCCAAGGATACGCTGACCGATTATCAGAGCACCAGCAGCCACGACTGCCCCCTGTGCAAGGCGGGCTACAAGCTGGACGCCATGGTGAACGCCTACGGCATTTCCAGCTTCTGAGACGAGGATCAAATGGAAAAACTCATTTCGCTCACATTCGACGACGGCCCCAATACGGAAATCACGCCCCAGGTGCTGGATATCCTGGCGGAGTACGGCATCACAGCCTCCTTTTTCCTGATCGGCGCCAGCATCACGCCGGAATCAGCCAAAATGGCCCGCCGGGCGTGGGAAATGGGCTGCACTATCGAAAACCATTCCGTCACCCACTCGTTCATGAGCAAAATGACGCCGGAAGAGATCCGCCGGGAAATCGATGGCTGCACGGAAATGATCGTGGAAATCACCGGCGAAATGCCCCAGTTTTTTCGCCCGCCCTACATCGACGTGAGCCCCACCCTGTTTGATACCGTGGGCCTGCCCTTTATCTGCGGCGTGGGCTGTGAGGATTGGGTTCCCCAGGTGCCCGCCGAAGAAAGGGCCCAGCGCCTGCTTTCCACCGTTAAGGACGGTGATTTGGTGCTGCTGCACGATATGCCGGGCAACATCGAAACGGTGAAGGCCCTGCGCACGGTGATCCCTGCGCTGCTGGAACGGGGCTTCCGCTTCACCACCTGCCGCCAGCTTTTTGCGGAAAAGGGCGTTGCTCCCCTCTGCGGCCGTATGTATTCCAACGTGCTGGAGCCGCTCCCTGTCTGAAGGGGCGGCCGCGGTTTTCCCACGCGGCAAAGAGGGGGGACAGCTTTCCGTTTTTACCGCGTTTTTACCGATCGAAACGGCAAAAACAGGGACTTGACTTTTTTTCCATTCATCGGTATACTTGATTTCGGTCTCCAGCGGAATATGGGCGCGCAAGCTTTTCCGCACGTATTCCGAAGCCTGGAGCGGTATCGAAGTGGTCATAACGGGACTGACTCGAAATCAGTTGAGGGCTTATCACCCTCCGTGGGTTCGAATCCCACCCGCTCCGCCATCGACCCGTCTGAAACGTAGGTTTCAGGCGGGTTTTCTCGTTTTTGGAACCTCTTTTGGCGTGCGCGCGCATTTGCGCTTTTCGGGGATGATATTTGATCATGTCCTATTTGAACACTTCACTTTAGGAGAGAAAAGGAGAGAAATCTTTATCAGCCATCCACAGCCTCAAGTCCTGTTGCTTTTAATCCCAGCCCCGCCAACATCGCTTCTGCAGAGGATACTTTTGACTGGTAGTCCAAATGAGCATAGATGTTCGCCGTGGTAGAAAAGTCGCTATGCCCCATCCATTCCTGGATCTGCTTCATCGGAACACCGTTTGCCAGAAGAACCGAGGCACAGCTATGCCCTGATGGTATAATTGCGACAAAACGGAAAAGCCTTGTGCCGCAAGGGTTTGAGCCGTTTGTCGCTGCAATTTCAATCCCTTTTCCAGCCTTGAAAAGCAGCAAAACACCGTCGCGGGAAGGAGGGCCGTTTCATTTGCGACAAAACATTTTCTGGAAATTGAAACTGAAAATCCAGAAAGATTAGTGTTCAGATTTCGTGTCTGAACACTATTTTTTGTATATCTTATGGAGAAAACAATGGGGTCTTGAAGGTGCTGCCAAAAATGAACTGAATGCAGGAGGTATCTATGGAAGCAGAAAGGAACAAAACCAATGATCTGAAAAAACGAAGCTATCAGGTCAGAAAAAAATGGAGTGAGTTAAGCCCGAATCAAAAGAGAAGGATTCTGGCTGATGCAAGATTCGTATATGACAGCATCACTTCGACAACGAACCAGCCAAAGACAAATCAGGAAAAGCGAACACTTCTCCAAAGGGTTTTCAAAAAAATCAGAAGCAGAGGCGTTTGGATACCATTCCGCGAAGTTGGACGGGTCGTTTCCTCCAGGATCAGAAAATGGAACCGGCGAATGAAAGCCAGACAGATAGCAAACACGTCCGCCGAATCGGATGAGAACAAGATTGCCACAAATGAATAGCAAATTACTTCCGCAATAAAAGGCGTTCAGAGAAGAAAAAACCTCTGGACGCCTTTTTTCATTTCCAGAAAAAGGAGGAATAGGAAATGAACGACCTTGTGAATATTCCCTGCTTCTGTGAAGCGGAGAATATGCCTGGGGTTCTTGGCACCCAGCTTCATAAAGCGTTGGGGATTCGGACGGAATACCGGCACTGGTTCAGGCGGGTATGCGATAAGCTGGAATTGCGGGAAGGGCGGGATTACAGCACGCTGGTCAAAAATGTCCGGCGTGGAGATAACGTCCTGATGCCGGGAAAGAAGATCGACCATCTGTTCACGGTGACGGCGGCAAAGGAAATCTGCCTGATTGAAAAATCTCCCGTATGCGGGATGCTTCGCAGGCAACTGGTGGAAGCGGAGCAAAGGATGCGGCAGGAAATGCGGCGATCCGTGGAAGCGACTGAACGTGAGATCAGCGTATACCGGCAGCGCTTGCAGGAATCCAGCGAAAGAAATCTGGAACTGACGGCGAATCTTGAGGCGCGGCAAAAGGAATTGGCTGTTCAGGCCGTCCTTATCATGCAGCAGAAAAAAGTGATGAAAAACCAGGACGCTGTGATTCAGAAGCAAAGCAAAATCGTCAATCAGATGAAGCCAAAGGTGGATTACTGTGACCGGGTGCTGAACTCCGAAGACGTTTTCAGCGTCACGGCCATCGCCAAGACTTATGACTGGTCGGCACGCAAACTGAACAAATTCCTGCATGACAAGCATATCCAGTATAAATGCGACGGATGCTGGGTTCTGTATTCGCCGTATGTCGGGAAAGGCTATACCAAGACCGTTACCTATGTCCGCACAAGCGACGGGGTTGAAAGGGTGCGCTTGGTCATGAAATGGACACAGAAAGGCCGCCAATTCATTGACAAGAAAATGCGGAAAGCAGGTTGGAAACCGAAGGAGGAAAGCCAGGAGCAGACGCGGAAATGCCGGAGAAAAAAGAAAAAAGAACAGGAGGAGCAGTAAAATGGACAATACCTGCGTGATCTGCGGCGCATATGTCCCGGAAGGGCGGCTGGTCTGCCCTGCCTGTGAACGGAAGAACGGATGTACGTCATATGAGCAGGCAAACACGGCGCAATATCAGCGGCAATCAGGCTGGAAGGAACCGCCTGAGCCCTATTGTCCAGTACATACACGGTACGTAAGTTTTATCTTGAAAAGCCCGTACACAACTTCATATAAAGCCGCGCGGAAATCGCGGCTCAGAACGGCGTTCAGAAAGATATTCGACTTTCTGGACGCCTTTTTCATTTCACGGAAAAGGAGGAAACCGCGTGAACCAAACGATTATCGCCCTGGCCAATCAAAAGGGCGGGGTGGGAAAAACGACCACCTGCTTCAATTTAGGCGTTGGATTGGTACAGGAGGGGAAAAAGGTACTCTTGGTTGACAGTGATCCCCAGGCAAGTTTGACCGTCTGTTTAGGCCATCCTCACCCTGATACCCTTGCGGTAACGGTCAGTGATCTGATCAGAAAAGTGCTTACCGACAAACCGCTGGAAAAAGGAGAAGGGATACTTCATCATTCGGAAGGAGTTGACCTTCTTCCCGCAAGCATTGATCTGGCTGCCACCGAATTAAACCTGATCAGCGCAATCAGCCGGGAGACGATCTTACGGCAGATTCTGACGGAAATCGGGAAGCCATACGATTATATCCTGATCGACTGTATGCCCTCCCTAGGGATGATGACGCTGAACGCGCTGGCGGCGGCGAATAATGTGATCATTCCTGTTCAGGCCCAATATCTGCCCATCAAAGGGTTAGAGCAGCTTTTGAAAACTGTCCACAGGATGCAGAAGAACATCAATCCAGGATTGAACATCGAGGGCATTTTGCTGACCATGGTAGACAGCCGGACGAATTACGCGAAAGAAATGTCCAATCTGCTGCGGGATACCTATGGCGGAAAGCTGACCATGTTCCCCACGGATATTCCTTTATCTGTCCGTGCCGCTGAGATAAGCACCGCGGGGAAAAGCATTTTCGCGCATGACCCCAAAGGGAAGGTGGCTGCCGCGTATCGGGAATTGACGCGGGAGGTGATCTACCATGAAAAACAGCGGCACAAACATAAGTCTGACCTCCTACGATGAAATATTCTCATCGGATGCCAGCCCAATAGCCTTTCCATTCGGAACGATTGTTGAAATTCCCCTGGATCAGCTGCATCCCTTCAAGAATCATCCTTTCCGGGTAGTGGATGATGACCACATGCAAAAGACGGCGGAAAGCATCCGGGACTTTGGCGTGCTTGTTCCCGGTCTTGTCCGTCCCCGGCCAGAGGGCGGCTATGAAATCATTGCGGGACACCGCCGCAAACGGGCGTCAGAAATCGCTGGAAGGGAAACGATGCCGGTCATTATCCGCGACCTGGACGATGATGAGGCGACCATTGCCATGGTGGACAGCAATTTACAAAGGGAGTTCATTCTTCACAGTGAAAGGGCGGCAGCGTTTCTAATGAAGAAAGAAGCGCTCCAAAGAAAAGCGGGAAGACCCTCAAAAGAAAATTCGTCCCAAGTCGGGACAAATTTTCGTGCTGACCAAGCGATAGCCGAAGACGTCGGAACAAGCAGGAATCAGGTGCAGCGTTATATCCGTCTTAACAGTTTAATCAAGCCAATCCTGGATTTGGTTGACTCGGAAAAAATAGCTTTTACGCCCGCGGTGGAATTGTCTTACCTGAAACCGGAAGAACAGGAAGGGCTGTTGGAAGCTATGAACGCGGAGCAGGCTACCCCGTCCCTGTCTCAAGCAATGCGCCTAAAGAAATTAAGCCAGGAAGGGCATTTGTCCGGGGAGAATATGCGTAAAATCCTGTCCGAAGTAAAAAAGCCGCCGAAGGCAATCGTAAAGCCGCTTGCTCAAGCCGCGGAAGCTGGAGCAGAGAACAGAGGAGCAGGCCCGCAGATCACGGGCGTCATTACGCTCCCCATAGAACCATTCCTCAAATACATTCCAAAATCACTTTTTCAGGAAAAAAACCCGGAAAACCAGGAAAAGGTGACGCGGCTGTTTTTGAAAATGGCGGAGTTGTACAAAAAATACCTTGATAAAAAGCGCGCCCAGGAAAGAGGGTAAACCCTGTTATCGAGAAACAGAAAGAAGGTGATTTATGTGGATAAGAACGATACGGCGCAAAACTTTTGCGCAGTCTCTTACAGCGGTGGGAAGGATTCAACATACATGCTTCTTCGGATGATTGAATTGGGGATGCCTATCGACGCGGTGCTGTATGCTGATACAGGCATGGAGTTCCCGGAAATGTACGATCATCTGCAAAAGGTAGACGATATGCTTTTCCGGGAGCGAGGATTCCATATGACAACCCTGCGCCATCCGAAAGGCTTTGAGTACATGATGTTTGAAGAACCCAAAACGAAAGCATCCTGTGTGGAAAACCGAAAACGGCTTGGCATTCCGCTTATCGGCAACGGTTGGCCCGGCGTAAAGGTGCGGTGGTGTACAGGCCAGCTCAAAACGCATCTGCTTGAAAAGGAAGTGAACCGGCTCAAGCAGGAAAAGCAGGCTATACACTTTGTCGGCATTGCGGCGGATGAAGCATGGCGGTGCAAGGATGCCCGTTATCCCCTGATTGAATGGGGCGTCACCGAAGCGGAAGCCCTGCGAGGCTGCTATGACCGTGGCTTTACCTTCGGCGGCCTGTACGACATATACAGACGCTGTTCATGCTGGTGCTGCCCGTTTCAGCGGATCGAGGAATTGAGAAACATGCGATGCTTCCACCCCGATCTGTGGAAAAAACTCATAGAGATGGATCGGCGGGCCATCGCGCAGTTCGGCAATACTCCGCTTGGCAGCTTCAAGCCCAGTTGGACAGTTGAAAAACTGGATCAACGGTTTGCTGACGAAGAAAAGAAGCGATAGCACATCGACCTTTTCCAGTCAGTCGGTATCTTGCCCATTGTCATTCAAATAAATAAGAATGTTCAAATTGCCCGTCGGGGCTATTTTTTTGCCCCGAAATAACAGAAAGAAGGAATTCTGATGGCAGCTTTAACAATTTACCGCGTCCAGAGAAACGGCAACTTCACCGTAATGGCAAACTACCACCTGAAGGATCGGGCCTTGTCGCTGAAAGCAAAAGGTCTGTTTTCTGTTCTTCTGTCCCTGCCCAATGATTGGGATTTTTCGCTGCCGGGATTGGCGGCCATCTGCAAAGAGGGAATGGACGCGATCCGGGACGCCGTGAAGGAACTGGAAGCGCTGGGATACATCATCCGTTCCCGTGTGCGGAACGCCAAAGGCCGGCTGGAAAGCGCCGTGTACGCGCTGTATGAACAGCCCCAGCTTGCGGATCACGCTTCGCAGCCGGTGGAATGCGGCCAGGAACCTCGCGCTTCGCGGCAGGAAGAACCTGTTCAGGCCCAGCCCGCGGAGGAAAAACCTGTTCGGGAAAACCCAACTTTGGTTTATCCACCACAGGGGAATCCGCCGCCAATAAATAACCCATCATATCCCGTAACCCCAAAAATAAAAAATAAAAAAATATATAACGATCACTATCCCGATCAATCCGATCAATCAGGTACTTTCCCCATGACCGGCAATGTACGGCCTTTCCCGGTGAGGCCCTGGCCGTTGGGAAGTGAGCAAACCTGCGGGGATCGTCCTTCCGACCCCACGGAAAACCTTTTGGAAATCGTGAGGGAAAAGGTGGGCTATGCGGCATTGGCCGAGGAGTATGGCAGGGAGCAAATGGACGAAATGGTGAGCATCATCGTGGGCGTACTAATTTCCAATCGGATGTGCTTCCGGTTCGGACGGGATTTCTATCCGTCAGGCTTTGTGAAGAAACAGTTCTTCGATGTGAACAGCCATCACATCGAGTATGTTTTCCACAACCTGAAAAACAACGGCTCCAACATCCATGACCCCAAAGCCTATCTGATGACCTGCATTTTCAACGCCACCCTGACCATGAGCAATCACATGGACGCGAAGGTGCGGCATGACGCTTTCTTTGACGCGAAGTTGGACAAGCAGAAGGAGGAGCAGGCGTCGCTCGATCTTGAGATGGAGGCGGCAAGCGCTGAATATTGGGAGGAGGTTAAACGTGAAATCAAACGAATCGAGGGAATCAATGCGGAGAAAGCTGAATGTTCTGTTCCTGTCTGTGCTGCTGATGACCGGGTTAGCGCTGATCAGCTGGTCGATTGTTGCGCAGGATGAGGAAATCCAGCAAGACATGGAGGAATACGCCGTCCTGGTTGAACAGGTGCAGGTCTCCGAAGAAACGGAAACCGGGGATGAATACGAAGTTCAAGAGTTGCTTCCCGTCCCTGACACGGGCAATGAAAACACCGAGGCGGCGGAAACCGGCCAGGAACGGCCAACGGCTGCACCTGGCCAAGTGAACGAAACCATGGAGAAAGGGTTGGAAGCTGGTCCGCATGATGATTCGGGTGGAACACCTGTCGGTGAGCAGCAGACGACCCAGGGAACGATCATCATCGTGATTCCAGGGGAAGAAAGCGGCACGGAACAGACGGACAATGAACAAAAGGAAAAGTCAACGGCACAGTCTATCGGCAGGGAGCCACAGGAAACAAAGCCTCCCAAAGCAAGGGAAACAGGAAAACCCACAGGCAACAGTTCCCCTCCGGTCCCTGCCGGAATAGACCAGAAACCGGAACAGGATCAGGCTTCGCCCGCGCCGTCCAGTCTGCCGCAGACATCCACCGAAGCGCCAACAGAACCGCCCGCCACAGAAACACCCGCGCCGGTGATCGTCACCGCCGCGCCGACGCCTACCCCTACACCGTCTCCCGCGCCTACTCCCCGAATCGGGAAAACGGGGGTTGACCTGGAAGCCTGCAAAGCACAGAACGGCGATTTTGTGGCGTGGCTGAAAATCCCCGGCACCAAGATCAATTATCCGGTAGTATGGACGGACCGGGTTGATTATTACCTGACCCACACCTTTTCCGGGAAAGAAAGCAAGATCGGCACGCTTTTTTCTCTCGGCAAAACGGACTATGCGACCCCCGGCAGGAACATCGCCGTATACGGACACCATATCACCACCAGCGGTGGGAATATGTTTCAGCCTCTCATGTCGTATAAAAAGAAAAGTTTCTATGAAAACCATAAAATCATTTACTTCGATACCCTATATGACCTGGGTGAGTATACCGTTTTCGCAGTGATCAACATGAAAAGCACGGAATGGGACGCTTCCATGGCTTCCTTCGGTAGCGGCCAGGATTTCCTGGCTTTTGTGAACCGGGCCAAGACTGCTGCCCTCTATGATACGGGGATCGATGTAAACGAAAACGACCATATCCTCACGCTGATTACCTGTGACCGCGACTATCATAATCCGGATGGGCGGCTGATCGTGATGGCCGTGAAGCAGTAATCATACATAAAAAACTGAAAAGGAGCATGGATTGCATGAAACGCAAACAAATTGTATCCCTTCTGCTGGCTTTGCTTCTGTTTTTCTCCAGCCTTCCCTTCCCTGCGTTGGCGGAAGAAACGGACGCGGACCCAGGCACCGGCGATGATCCTGCCGATGCCTTTTTTGATGCGGATGAATCGTCTTTTGATGAAGAACTCCTCGATAACGACTGGTGGAAAGCCTATGTGGACGATGACGCCGAAGAGGATGAACAAGACGATACCTGGGATCAACCATCGGAAGAAGATGAATCCGACGACCAGGAGCCAGGGGAAGATCCTGCCTGGAATGACGATGAAGTGCAGGAAGATTCCGAATGGGATGAAGATGAAAACGGGGACGACGGTTTCCTGCTCAATGCTGAACCTGACGCAGCCGAGCCTTCCCTTTCCCTTGAGGAAGTCATTCAGCAATACGGATATGCCTATGTGCTGACCAAAGGAGAAACCGAGGTATATCCTGGCCCGGAGCAGGCAGAGAACCCTATCTTTGTTCTCACAGAAAAAGAAAACATCCTGCTGGTCACCGAGTATCACAGGGAAACCGATACCGTCAAGGTATGGTTCATCGGGGACGATGTTCTTTTCTCCGGCTATGTTTCCTCCCGCTGCCTCAAGGATGAAATCCTGGCCGATGATGAGGTGGACGCCTATACCGATATGTACTGGTGGGATTGGGCCGAAACGGAAGCGGGCACCCTGTACGCCTTTGTCGCTGCCGGGTATGCCATCATGGAAGAAACGGCAGACTTTTCTGCCTATGAAGAATGGGACGGAGAAGAAGAAAGTGGTGCGGAAGAAGAAATAACGTCCGAATCTGACAAAACAGATCGGATTGACGACCTTTCCGTAATCCCTTTGGTACAAAGGGCGCACTTATACACCCTTACGGGTGCGTGCGCTCTGCCGAGGGCTTGTCGGCACAGAGAGAAAGCCGCTTGCTTCCCTCTCTGACCGACATTGGCGGCTTTGCCGCAACAAGGGGCTGCAC
>JAFXMP010000259.1 GCA_017530275.1 Clostridia bacterium
CCCGATTGATCTGAAAAACATTGGTTTCTCCGGGCCCCACCAAAAGGATCTCGCCATAGGAATGCCAGTGCGCCTGATAGCTCCTGCCCGCATGACCGGTGGAGAGATTAAAGGCGCTGAATTTTTCGAACCCATAGTTTTCATACTGACTGTAATTCATGCTGGTTTTCTCCGATCATGTTTGATCACAATCCTATTAAAACGTAGAGGAAACCTTAAGTCAAGTCTTTTGTGCCTCTGTTCAAAATATGGGAAGCGGGCGGATAAAAAACGGGAAGCGGTTCCGGCTATTTTGGCATAAAATGACTTGGAAAAACCGCAGGCAGGGAGGTGTGAGGATGAGCACTCGCGGATGGACCCATCCGGCGAAAGGAAGGCTGCTCCCGCTCCGGCGCGGCGAAAGAAACACCGCCCGCGGCACAACCATGAACATGACGGAGGGCAAGCCCCTCGGGCTGCTGACTGTGTTTGCGCTGCCGCTGCTCATCGGAAACCTCTTTCAGCAGGCGTACAACCTGGCGGATTCCATGATCGTCGGTCGGCTGCTGGGGGCCAACGCCCTGGCGGCGGTGGGCGCCACCGGCTCCATCTCTTTTCTCTTTTTTTCCATCTTCAACGGGATCAGCGGCGGCTGCGGCATCGTTACCTCCCAGCTTTTCGGCGCACGGAAGGACGCCATGGTCCGTGCGTCCATTGTCACGTCAGCCTATATCATGCTATCGTCCGCCCTGCTGACCGGCACGGCCGCTTTTCTCATGGTCCCCACCGTGCTCTCCTGGATGGGCACGCCGCCGGACGTCCTGCCCGACGCCATCGTCTACATGCGCATGACCTCGGCCTCGGTGCCGCTGATTGCCGTCTATAACTATGCGTCTTCCATGCAGCGCGCCTTGGGGGATTCCCGGACGCCACTCTATTTCCTGGTGTTTTCCTGCCTAATGAACGTGGGGCTGGATTTGCTGTTTGTGGGCAAGTTTGGCCTGGGCGTTTTCGGCGCGGCGCTGGCCACCATGCTTAGCCAGCTCCTGGCCGGGGCGGGCTCCCTGCTGTATGCGTTCCGCCGCAATCCCTATTTCCACGTGAGCAGGAAGCAAATGGCGTATGAAGCGTCGATTGCGAAGCAGGCGATCCGCCTGGGGCTGCCCCTGGCGCTTCAATGGAGCCTGATCGCCATCTCTACCACGGCGCTGCAATCGGTGGTCAATACTTTCGGCCCCGTGGCTATGGCGGCCTATACCGCCGGGAACCGCCTGGAACAGTTGGTACAGCAGCCCTTCGGTTCCATGAGCATGGCCCTGTCCACCTATACCGGTCAAAACAAAGGCGCGGGAAAGACAGCGCGCATCCGGGAAGGCTTTCGGGACAGCCTGCTGGCCATGCTGGCGCTGGCGGGCGTCATGACGCTGATCATGCAGCTGTTTGGCGAAAATCTGGCGGGCCTTTTCGTTCACGAACAGGACGTGATCGCCCTGGGCGGCAAGGCGCTGAAGATCACCAGCTTATTCTATATTTTTCTTGGGATCATTTATGTTTCCCGCGGCGTACTCAACGGGGTGGGGGACGCCGTGTTTTCCATCATCAACGGAATTGTGGAAATCGCCGGCCGTGTGGGCCTTCCGCTGCTGCTTCTCAAGATGACTTCCGCCGGCGTCTTGACCATCTGGCTCACTGCGGGCATCACCTGGATGCTGGCCGGGACCGCCTGTCTTATGCGGTATGGCTCCTGGAAAAGGAAAACGGAAATAAGAAAACCGGCAGGAAATATGGAATCCTGATCCAATCAATGGGGACGGGCAGCGGGCATGGCCCGCAAGGGAGATCAAACGATGGGAAAGCAGATCAGGTGGCTGTGGGAAAACATGGATAAGCCCTATCGAAAACGGCATATCATCGCGCTGTGCATCTGCGTGACAAGCTGCGTACTGCTGCTGGTGAACCCCGCCCTGTCCCGGCGGCTGATCGACGATGTGATCATGGCCCAAAACCCGGATCCGCTGATGGGCATTCTCATGCTGATGCTGACCGTGAAGCTGGGCAGGGAAGGCATGCGGTATCTGATGGTGATTTTTCTGGAAAAAGCATCCCAGAACGTGATGTTCAACCTGCGCCGCCGGCTGTTTGAAAAAATGCAGTACAACGATATGCGCTTTTTCGACAGCCACCGCACCGGCGATCTGATGACCCGAATGAGCGCCGATCTGGACTGGTGCCGGCATTTTCTCGCCTACATTGATTATCGGATCATCGACGCCGCGTGCACCTTTCTGTTTGCCACGGTATATCTGACGATTGTGAATTGGAAGCTGACCCTGCTGCTCATCGCCATCACCCCGGTACTGCTGCTGATCACCAAATTCTTTTCCAAGCACGTGCGGCCCCGGTTCGTATTCATGCGGGAAAAGCTCAGCGAAATGAACACCGCCGCCCAGGAAAACATCGCGGGCAACCGGGTGGTGAAGGCCTTTGCCCGGGAGGAATACGAGAAGGAACGCTTTGAACAAAAGAACCGCGCCTTCATGGACAGTCATCTGCGCATCAATAAGCTCTGGCTCACCTTCTTCCCCATGATCGAATTGCTGGTGAACGCCATCCAGCTGGTGACGGTATTCGTGGGCGGGCTCTTCATTATCCGGGGCGAACTGACCCCCGGCGAGCTGGCGATTTTTACGGGCCTGAGCTGGGCCGTTTCCAATCCCATGCGGGAGCTGGGCAACCTAATCAACGACCTGCAGCGGTTTTCCACCTCCGCGGCCAAGGTGATGGAGCTGCATTACGGCAAGCCCGAAATCGTGGACGCACCGGACGCCGTGGCCCACGAGCGCATGCAGGGCCGGATCGAATTCGACCACGTTTCATTTGGCATCGACAGCAAACCGATCCTTTCGGACGTGACCTTTTCCGTGCTGCCGGGGCAGACCGTGGCGGTCATGGGCCCCACCGGCAGCGGCAAAACCACCCTGATCCAATTGCTGGCCCGGTTCTATGACGTGACGGAAGGCCAGATCCGGGTGGACGGCTGTGACGTGAAGCAATGGAAGCTGAAGGAGCTGCGGGGCGGCATCGGCACCGCCACCCAGGATGTGTTCCTCTTTTCCGATACGGTGGAGGGCAACATCGCTTTCGGGAATCAGGCGCTGACCATCGATGAAGTGAAGGATTTTGCCCGCCGGGCCGACGCGGCGGAGTTTGCGGAAAAGCTGCCCGAGGGATACGACACCATCATCGGCGAGCGCGGCGTGGGCCTCTCTGGGGGACAAAGGCAGCGCATCGCCCTGGCCCGGGCCCTGGCGGTTCGGCCCAGCATCCTGGTGATGGACGACACCACCTCCGCCGTGGATAGTGAAACGGAATTGTATATTCAAAATCAGCTTCACGCCCTGCCCTTCCCCTGCACCAAATTCATCATCGCCCAGCGCATTTCCTCCATGCGGGACGCCGACCTGATCCTGGTTTTGCAGGATGGCAAAATCACCGAGCAGGGCACCCACCGGGAACTGCTGGAAAAGCGGGGCTATTACTGGCAGACCTACTGCCTGCAGTATGGCATCCCCATGAAGGAGGCGGTGTAAGATGGCCCGAAATAAATTTGACGTGGATGAAAAGCTGGAATCGCCCTTTCGATGGCAGCACCTGAAGCGGGCCAGCAAGTACATCGCCCGGCATAAATACAAAATGCTGCTGGCGCTTGTGCTCAGCGCCCTGGCCAGCGTGGCTTCCCTGTACATCCCCAAGATCACCCAATGGGTGCTGGATGAGGCCGTGCCGAGCAAGGACGCCGCCATGATC
>JAFXMP010000260.1 GCA_017530275.1 Clostridia bacterium
AGGGGAAAGCCTCATGGAAGGTGACGATCTGTTTCCGGGGCAGGGGGTCGATGGCGGCCCGCAGTTCCTCGTCCAGAGCGGAAAGCCTGGCGATGTAAGCTTCGGCGTTTTCGGCGATGCGGTCCTTTTGATCGGGCAGCAGGGCGGAAAGCCCATCCCGCAGAGTCCGTACCATCTGGATGGCGTTTTCCGGGGCCAGCCAGATATGGGCGTTGATCGTCACTTGTTCGTGATCGTGCCCGTGATCCTCTTCCTCTGTCAGCAGTTCCACGCCGAGGGAGCAGTCGATCACCGTAAGATCGGGAAACTGGCCCATCACGTCGGGCAAAAACGCTTCCATGCCCGCGCCGTTGATGAGCAGCGCCTGGGATTTGGCTAAGGCGCGCATATCGCTGGTGAGCAGCTGATAATCGTGCAGGCAGCCGGTGCTGGGCGGCGTCATGGAGGAAAGTTTCACGCCCTCTACGCCGTCCAGCACGTTTTCCGCCAGAATGTAAACGGGATAAAAGGTCGCCATGACGGAAACATCTTCAGCAGCGGCCGCGCAGCCGGAAAGAGAAACAGTCAGCAGTGCGAGCAGCAGGGCAGCGATTTTTTTCATATGGATCGCTTTTCCTTTCATTCAGTCTTTTTGCCTTTCAGCAGGCCCTTTTTCAGGATGGCCCGCTTGGTGAAATAATTCCACACCATCACGATGCCGGTGGAAAGTATCTTGTTGACCATGTACATGGTCACTGTAAAGCCGAATAGGATCAGCACAGCCTGGTCTTCACCGAATACGCCCCGGAACAGAAGCATCAGCAGCTCGTTGAGCAGCAAACCCATCACACTGGTGACCAGGAAGGCGGCTTTGACGGCATTGCCCTGGCCTTTGGCCCCGCTGAACACCCATTTCACGCACAGCAGATAATTCAGGATCACCGAAATCAGGAAAGCTACAGGCACGGCAAACAGCGTATCCAGCCCGCAGGTATCCCGAAGCAGCACCAGGACGGCCAATTCCACCAGGAAGCATACCCCGCCGGTAACGATAAAGCGCAGGCCCTCCATGAGCCGGTTTTTATTCGTCATGTCGGTTTTTCCTCCTGCGGGATTGCAGCGTATTTCAGCGTGTCTCCGTCGTCTCCCCGAGCGTAGGAAACGGAAAGGATGGCGCTAATCTCTACGGTCACCGGCGCTTTCCGGCCTGCTGTGTGATAGGAGACACAGCTCTCGTCCAGGCTGTCCACCCGGATGTTCTGATATTTCATAGTACCGGCAAACAGCGCTTTTACCGGGCAGCCGTGGCGCAGGGAATAGAGAAGAAACCGCTTTACCATGCGGACGCCTCCTGTGCCTTGGCTTCAAAAATGACCGTTCTGCTGTTTTCGCTTTCATAAACCGCAGGAAACAGGGTGCGCAGCGCCTGTTCGTTTACAGTCATTCCAGCCTTTTCCCAGTCGCTGACAAGAATGTAATCCACCTGGTATTTTTCCAGAATATCCAGATTGCCCATGGGATCTGCGTAAAAAGACCTCACATCGGCGTGACGCTCGGAATTATTGTAGCCATGGAAGCTGAGCCACAGATCGGGGCCGCATACGATCCGGCGTCCCGCCAGGCTGCTGACGAAATTGCGGTGCTGGTCTCCAGTCATGAACACAGCATGCTGATCCGTGTTTTTTTCCACGTATTCCGCCGCCGCTACATCCCATTTTGAAAAAATTTCGTAATCGCTTTTTGCTTCCCG
Organism: Clostridia bacterium; assembly: GCA_017530275.1. Next base: position 1,730 of record JAFXMP010000260.1, read on the forward strand.
GACAACGGCCAATACGCCGGTAGAGAAACACAGAACGGCGCACAGCACCGCAATCACGGGCCTGGCGCGCATGCCCTTGAGCTTTCCTAAAAGCTCCAAACCGTAATCGGCGGCAATCACAGCGCAGAGCATATACCAGATATAAAACAGCTTGTTGTTGTCATACTCGTTGGGCTGGAATTGAATGAATTCCGCCGCCAGAAAAATCACGAAAGCCCCGGAAGCGATGAAGCGGCGTTTTTCGTTCTTTTCCAGCAAGGCAAGAAGGATCAGGATAAAAGGCAGGCCGATATTTTTGATGTAAAACCAAAGATAACCGTCCCGCAGGCCGGAATAGGTGTTGTTGACCCAGTTGAAATGGAATTTCAAAAAGCTGCTGTTGCCCATAGCCTGGCTGAACGTCCAGGTAAATAACTGCGGAGCGGCGAGGCCAACTGCTAATCCGCCGTACACTGCCCAGAACAGCAGGGCCTTTTTTCTTTGTCCGCGGCTGTGGAACAGGTCCCAGAGCAGCCAGCCCGCGCACGTCAGCCCCAAGGCCAGGAAGCAGTGGGTGTTTACCATGGGGAGCATCCCTGCCCATACACCCGCTAAGATCAACTGACGCCAGGGAATCGCCCGTTCAGAAGAAGGCACGTTTTCAGGGCGCAGAGCGTCATAGAGCAGGTAAATGCAGGGGATCACCTGGCACCAGCCGCCCAGGGTGGTGCGCTGGGGCACCATCATATCCACGATCACGTTGCTCCAGCGGAGATTGTAGGTTCCAAATTCCCGATGGTTGTCAGGGGTCTGATACCAGCCGTTCAGCACGGCCTGGATGCGCTCCCACAGGCCCTTCACTGCCTGCAGCTCGTTGTTTTCGTAGCTGCCAAGCACTTCGCCCTGCATGTCCACCAGGTATATAAAGCCCAGGCCGCCATTCAGGAAAAAGAACAAAGCTGCGATGACTGCGGCTTTCCTGCTGTCTGCCATGCGGTCTGCCAGGATCAAATACCCGGCGAAGGTGAGACCCGTCATCAGGATGCCAGGGAAAAGAATGGCCGCCCGCAGGGAAAAGCCCATGAGCATGAAGGAGGTGGAGAGGGAATCGGTAAGAAAAGGATAGGCCAGCAGCGCGCCGGGCAGGATGTTGTAATCCGGCGGGAAGGAGGCGTCCCGTAGGCCGGAAGCGATGGCCAAATGCAGGCACAGGTCGCCGTAAGTGCTTTGGCCCACGCGCATGGCCCCGTCCACGGGGTTCAGGGTATGGGTCCATTGCAGATAGCCGCCAACCACTGTCAGGGGCAGGGCCACCCAAAGCAGCGCCTTCACCAGTCCCCAGTCCCGCTCCTTCATATGTGCCCATGGTTTTCGTCTGCGTAAAAGCACCGCTCCCAGGGAAAGCAGGATCAGCGGGACCATGGCGAGGGCGTGGGCCGCCAGGGTGAAATCCAGAAAAAAGGCGCACAGGGCAGGCAGCCACATCATCAGGATCAGCCCCAGGCACAGCCCAAGCCATACCCGCACTACCGGGGATTCTTCCGGCAGCAGGGAAAAGGTGATGGCTACACCGCAGAGCATATAGAGAAGAAAATAGATAATTGCCAACTTGGCTTCCTCCATAGAAAAAACTTATGGCTGATAATCTTTTAATGGAATAAATTCACCCCCCTTGCGGTTTTCTTGAAAGGGGGTCTGGGGGAAACCATTCTTTAGACTTAAAAGAATAGTTTCCCCCAGAAATCCTCTTGGTCATCCCAGCTCCGCTTCCAGGCGCACGCAGCGGCCCACGAAGGTAAGCTCGTTGTAGTTTTTCAGTTCGCTTTCAAAAGCTTCATCGTATTTTTGCAGCATGGCCTGATAATCGTTGTACCGCTTCACCTTGCGCAGGATGCGGCCCTGAGGCGTTTGGAGCAGCATAATGGCGCCGTCCACCGCCGCCTGGGCGGGAACGACCAGCAGCAGGTCTCCCCGCTGTACCCGGAAGCCCCTTAGATCGTTATCCGGCGCAATGAAATAGAATACCTTGTCCGGGCTTGCCCCTTCGATTTTGCCGTTTGTGATGGGCAGCAGGCGGTGGCCCACTTCCTTCATGACGGCGTTGTACACCGGCACATGCTTGAGCACGCCGGAAAGCGCGTCAAGCCAAATGGAACCCGAAACACCCGGATCGGTTTCCGCTACGGCTTCAGGCTTTTCCACTTTAACGGTTTTTTTGGTTTCTACCGCTTTTGTTAATTGGGGCACAGCGGACTGCAAATCCACCGTTGCGGCGATATCATCCAGGGTAAAATCGCTTTCCGTCTGCTGCGTCATGCCCATGGCTTTCAGAATGCGCCGGGCCTGATCATCAGCGATGATGCGGGTGCCCGCTTCCACTTCCATCAAATATTTGTCGCTGACGCCGCACTTGCGGGCCACCTGCTTATGGGTCAGGCCCTGGCGGGTGCGCTCCAGCCGGATCAAATCTCCCAGTCTGCTCATAGTTTCCTCCGATCATTCATTCGATACGATATTCGTCAGTTTCACCGCGCAGGCGGTTACGTATTGCAGATTGCTTTCCTCGCAGATGACGTCCCGATGCGTGTGAATGCGCGGTATGTGATACCCGAACCGGTCTTTCCGGCATGCGGCCGCAGCCGTGGCATTGGGAAAAGACTTCTGGTCGGAATTATAGTTGGCGCTTGGGGCGGAACAGTGGACGGCCCGCTTGCCATCTGTGTCCTGAAATGCGTTTTTCAGCAGGTTTTCCAAATGGCTTTCCGCGTTCTGGGGGGCTATGATGAGAAAATCGTCCCCGTCGCCCACGCAGTCCAGGTTCAGCAGCACTTTGCCATCCGTGATGTTCGGATGTTTTTTGGCATAGGCTTTGGAGCCTACCTTGCCATATTCCTCATTGTCAAAGAAAATAAAGGCAGCGTTTTGCTTCTGTTCCTGCGGCAGAGCGTTCATGATTTGAAGCAGCGCTGCTACGCCGGAGGTGTTGTCGTTGGCGGTATGTTTGTTGGCTGGACCGAAAAATACCAGGGAGAACAGACCGAAGTATACGACATAAGCAGCGAGCGTCGCTCCAATCCGGCCCCAAAGCCCATAGGTCAGATAGCCTGTTCCAAAGGCCAGCGCAAGCAGGATGAGGATCAAGGGCATCTGCGCCAGGATGGTGAGAATTCTGTTTTGCGGATACACCAGATTGGGAAAGGGCATCCAGGCGCAGGTATCATAATGGGCGGTAAAAATCACCTTCGACGTTTCCGGATCGCCTGCGATCAGATTGCGGCTGACAAAAAGACTTCCTTTGATTGCCTCTTCCTCGCAAGGATAGCCCGCGCTGTGGGCGGCAGCCTGGACGAAAACGAAAAAATCATCCTTCTGCTGTTTCGTGCGCCGCAACTGATATTTTTCCAACAGAACGGATAAAATATCGCTCATTTTCCGTAATCTCCGTTTCCGGGCAGCAGCTTGATTTCAAGACCGGGGTTTTCCGCGGCGGAATCAAAGAACACGGCAAGGAAACCGGACCACTTTTCCATTTTTTCGCCGGCAGCGGCGCAGTCCTCGATCACCAGCTGGGTCTCGGAAAGCGATGTGAGGCAGTCGTGCAGGGCGTCCAGGTTTTTGCCGTAATAGTCGGGGAATTGCAGGGCTTTTGCCAGATCGTCGTGAGCCTTTTCCGGGGTATCCCACCCGGCGGCGGATAATTGCACTCGGTTCATTTCGCGTTGTCCTCCACAGTAATATCCACAAAGGTGTTGTAATGGTCTTCGGTATAGAAGATCAGACCGTCGGAGCTGAATATGATGCGCTTGCCGTTGCGGCCCCCGCGATAACGCTCTTGATCCAGGGCATAGTCGATATCGCACTCAAAATATTTGCGGCCCTTGGCGTCGGGCAGCTGGCCCTCGTAATTGCCAAAGCGGTCGCCGCCGATGCTTTTGCCGGGCGCTACTTCCCAAAGGTTACCGAGGCTGCTGACCCAACCCAAGGCCTGGGCCTCTTTTTTGGTGATATAGTTGGGCGGCAGTTCCTTGAAAGCTCGCAGATAAGCCGCCACGTGGTTCTTATCGTCGTATTCCTCTCCGAATACCACGAAGGACTCTTCTTCCGGGAGGGCGGTTGTTTTGGGCTTGGCGGTAGGTTTTTCTTCGGGAACATCTTCCGTCACGTCCTGGGTGATCAGTTCATAGGTCTCCCAGTCCAGCGCGCCGGTGGCCCTTAAATCCCAGTCCTTCTGGAAGGCGATGACGGCTTCCTCAAAGGCTTTGCTGAAATTGCCGTCGATTTTGCCAGTATAATAACCTAAATCCGCCAGAGCTTTTTGCGCCTTGCGCACTTCCGCGCCGGAGGAACCTTTTTTCAGCGTTTTCCATTCTTCCGCGTATGCGGAAGGGCACCACCATGCTGCGCTTTGATTAAGAACCGGGGATAAAAAAGAGAAGATACTTCCGCCGATCACGGCAATTGCCGCGACTGCCGCCAGCAGCCGCAGCAGCCGGCTTTTATTTTTCTTGTTCAATATCATGCTTATTCTCCTCTCTGAATCCATACGCTGCGATGGCCGTACACGTCGGAAATGAAAATGGCAGGCTGGCCCCGCAGCTGGGGCAGCTGAAGCACGTCCTGCAGGGCAGGGAATTGTTTTCGCCGGGCTGTACTTGCCTGACTGTGGAACACTCCATCCCTGTAAAAGCCTACGGACCACTGATCCACCGCGTCCAGCCCCGTGACCTCAGCCCCCTGGGGAAGCTGATAATCCAAAAGACGCACGTCGTGATAAGCGATGCCAGGCTCAAATTCCGCGCGAAGGGATGCACCGGGCGTGCCGCAAGGCGCGGTGACCGTCATTTCGGTATCCAGCAGCCGCTTCCGGCTGACAGACAGAGACAACGGCGCGGAATCAGCAGACAGGAAGTGCCGCCCTGCCTGGGCGGAAGCCACCGCGGTGGTGCCGGACCCGGCGAACAGATCGGCTACCAGGTCTCCCGGCTGGGTGGAGCAGAGGATGATGCGGCTAAGCAGCGCCAAGGGCTTTTGGGTATCGTAGCCGGTGCGCTGGGGGTCTTTCTGCTGTAAGTGGCTCACATCCGTCCACACGTCGCCGGGATACACGGGATCGTCATCGTAATATATATACGTTTTGCCGCCCGACTGAATAGAACGGTAAGACCGCCCGTTTTCATCCACCGCCCGGCGCATGTGGTTGGACCGGTTTTCGCTGCGGGGCAGCGGCACCGCAGTGATATCGAAATACTGAGCGCGGGATTTGCGGTAAAACAAGATGGTATCATGTTTGCGCGAAAAGCGTTTCAAGCTGCGTCCGCCGGACTGGTAAGCCCAGATGATTTCATTGACAAAATTATTTTCGCCAAATACCTCGTCGCACAGCAAGCGGGCGTACATGTTCATGCGGCTGTCCAGATGCAGGAAAAAAGAGCCGGAATCCTTGAGCAGGGCTTTAGAGGTCTCCAGGGCGGGCCGCAGCAAATTCAAAAAATCCTGCTTGCTGGCATAGCGGTCGCTGTATGCGGGCAGCACCAAGGGATTTTTTCCTGTTGACCAGCCTTTTTCGCCCACCCGCATGCGCATAAAAAAATCGTCTCCCGTCATAAAAGGCGGATCGAGGTACACGCAGGCGGCTTGTCCAGCCCAGCGGCTGAAATCGCCCCGGGCATCCTGCAGAAGCAAATCGCCCTGGCGGCCGCTGCCATGGGTTTCCTGTTTGCAGTCCGCTTGTATCCAGACCATAGGCAAGCCCCTTTCTTAAAATGATTTCAACTGTTCATTGTATCGATGCAGCGCGTCCAAAAACGCGGCTTGGACAGGATGGGTATAAAGAATTTTGCCCACTTGCTCCACCGCCCGCACAAAATCAGGGTTCAATCCCCGTTTTCCGCTTTCCATCAGGGGGCATACGGCCCAGGCACGGCGGTCCATCCGCGCGCCGGTCCGGGTTGGCAGCAGGGGAAAAAGCCGGCAGGACAGGGGCCGCAGGCTCCTGTCGCAATATCCATCGCAGATCAGCAGTAATCCGTCGGGAATCACAGCACTGTTTGGTTCTATGGTCCAGCCCATTGGAAGGGAAGCGTACAATTTTTCTTCACCTGGGAACAACAGCATACCGCCCTGACCGTCCTCGTCGCTCTGACAGCAGGCCGCGCCGCAGCTGCGCCCGCAATCCCGTTTCAGCGGGGTCAGATTTTCCAGCAGCTCTCTTGCGGCAATCACCGTGTCAAGCGGTTCCATGCCTGTTTCCCTCCCAAATATGCTCATATCTTTTTTTATTGTATCACGAAACGTCAGGATTGACAAGGTGAACTTCTGCGGGTAAGATACGGGGGAAGGAAGTGAACACATATGGAATTTGCTCTGCCCGAACCGGTATTGGAGGCCCTGAACCGGCTGAAACAGGCTGGTTTTGCCGCTTATGTGGTGGGGGGCTGCGTGCGGGATCATGTGTTGGGGATGGTTCCCCATGATTACGATATTTGCACCGCCGCCCGGCCCGAGGATATGAAAAAGGTGTTTTTCGGGGAGCGCACCATCGAAACGGGAATCAGGCACGGCACCCTGACGGTGGTTCTATCTGGCATGCCCCTGGAGATCACCACGTTCCGGGTGGACGGAGAATATCTGGATGGGCGGCATCCCGCTTCCGTGCGGTTCGCGGGGAAAGTAGAGGAAGATTTATCCCGCCGCGATTTCACCATCAACGCCATGGCCTACACGCCGGATACCGGCATCGTGGACCCCTTTGGAGGAAGGGAAGACTGTCGGAATGGCATTGTCCGATGCGTGGGAGAAGCGGAAAAGCGGTTTGAGGAAGACGCTTTGCGCATCCTGCGGGCCCTTCGTTTTTCCGCTCGGCTGGGCTTTCCCATAGAGGAAAACACAGCCCTGGCGGCCCGGCGGGACAAAGAGAATCTAAAAAAAATCAGCCGGGAGCGCATTGCCGCCGAACTGACCGGTACGCTATTGGGCAGTCACGCCCCGGAGGTACTGGGCGCGTTCCCGGAGATCCTCTGCGCCGCCGTGCCGGAATTGACGGAGCTGACCCAAGGCAGCAGATGGACGCATGCCTTGAGAACGTTGTCCTGCATCGAATCGGATACTGTCCTGCGCTGGGCCGCCCTGCTGCTGGATGCCGCTGCCAATGACCGGCCCGATTTGCCTTATGAAGTATTGAACGGGCTGAAAATGCCCTGCAAATTGATGGAAAGCGTCAGGAGGCTCACGTTTCAGGGGAAGCTGAACAGATATAACAGCCGTCCTTCTGTCCATTATCTTCTCATGCACATGGGACCGGAAGGCACCAACCAGCTTCTGAAGCTGATGGAAGCGGATAGGCTGGCCATGCGTCCCGCTTCCGCGGAAGGAACCATTCGGGAGGAGTACGCTCTCCTGCAAAACGAACTGAAAAGGCTGCTGGATGAAAACGCCTGCTATTCCCTTGCCCAGTTGGCCGTCAACGGAAAGGACATGGCGGCGGCGGGGTTGCGCGGCCCCCGGATCGGCCAGACCTTGAATCATCTGCTCACTCGGGTAGCGATGGATGAACTGCCCAACGAACGGGAAGCTCTGCTGAACGCTGTAAAAGAGCAAAGCGGCATATAATTTCCCCGCGCCGCATATCCATGGAAAAAACGAATGGAGGCGGCGAAAATGTCACAGCAAGCGGTTCGCAGGATCAAGCGGGGGACAGGGAAGCCCGCAGTATTCTGGCGCGGATTGGCGGTATCCGTGCTGGCGACGGCAGTGGCGGTGATCGTGTTCGCGCTGATCATCAGCTTTGTGGATATGAACGACGGTATCATCCGGGTAGTAAACCAGTTGATCAAAGCGGCGGCGGTTTTCCTGGGGGTTAAGATGATTGTGCCCCGTGGGGATGAAAACGGGATCCGCCGCGGCGCGCTGTTAGGGCTGGTGTATATGGGCCTGGGCGTGCTTGTTTACGCTCTGCTCACCCAGCAAAAAATCTCCTGGCAGGGCTACCTGATCGACGTGCTCATGGGCGTAGCGGCGGGCGGCCTGTCCGGTATGCTGCTGGGAAGCCTGCGGGGAAAATAAAAAAGAAAAGGACAGGCGGGCTTTTTCCACAAATCTGCCTCAAAGCGGGTGTTCATTCACTCGCTTTTTTGTATAGGAAAATATGTCAACCGAAATGTCAAAAAACAAACAAGATTGCTTTGTGCAGCCCGCAAGATTTTGTTGACGGGACTTGTTTGGTTATTTATAATATAATATTGAAGTTATTAACTCGCTTTAGTAAAGCGCTCACGATAGAAAGGGGAACTGCGAATGATTAAACACGCGAGAATGACGATCAGATTGTCTGCGCTTCTGGTGTTAATCATCCTGATCGCGGCTTTGGGTTCGGTCATGTGCTTCGCTGAAAATACAACGATCAGCTATAATGCGTGCGGTATCGTCAACCGTTCGCTTTCGGTGGACCCCACTGGACGCACAGAAGGATTTTCCGCTGTACTGTACGATAACAGCAACGGTCTGCCGACCTCCGAAGCCAACGCCATTGCAGAGACCGGGGAGGGCTTTCTCTGGATCGGCAGCTATGCCGGACTGATCCGCTACGACGGCAACACTTTTGAGCGCATGGACTCCACCGGCGGTCTTACCAGCATCAAATGCCTGTATGTGGACAGCCGGGGCCGCCTTTGGATCGGCACCAACGACAACGGCGTCGCCGTCATGGAGCGGGGCGAACTGCGGCGATGGGGCAAGCTGGACGGCATGAGATCCGCCCATATCCGCGCCATTACGGAAGATCATAACGGGATGATTTACATCTCCACGACCTGCGGAATCGCTTTGATCGACGCCGAAGGAAACCTGCGCATGATGGAGGAAGAAGCGATTGCCGAAGCGGATATGCGCTACCTCCGAACCGCAAACGACGGGATCATCTACGGAACGACGGATACAGGCGACCTGATGATGATCCGGGACGGGGCGCTGCTTCGTTATATCAGCGTGGAAGAAAGCCCTCTCGGCGGTGCGGGCGCCATTCTGCCTGACCCCAAGGAACCGGGGAAGCTTTACCTGGAGGCGGCGGATTTAGGGCTTTATTATGTGGATTTGAACGACGGCTTTACCGTTCTTGAAAAGATCGACATTGCGCCGCTGACTTATTTGCGGGAAATAGAATATATCGACGGAAAATTCTGGATCTGCGCCGGAAACGGCATCGGCGTCCTGGAAGACGGCCATTTTACCCTGCTGGAAAACCTGCCCATGAACAATAGCGTCGTTCGCGTGATGACGGACTATTTAGGCAATCTCTGGTTCGCCTCCTCGCGTCAGGGCGTGATGAAGGTGGTGCCCAACCAGTTTTCTGATTTATTTGACCGCTTTGACCTGCCCGCTACAGTGGTCAATTCAACCTGCATGAGCGATGGAAAGCTGTTCGTCGCCACGGATACGGGACTAATCGTGCTGGATGAAAACGGTTTGGTGCCAAGCCTCCCCTTGACAAAAGCTGTGACCGCCTCCGGAAAAAACATGGAAGCAGATGATCTGGTAGCGCTGCTCAGCGGCGTCCGCATCCGCTCCATCATCCGGGACAGCCAGGACCGGCTGTGGGTTTCCACTTGGCGCGGCTGCGGCCTGCTGCGTTATGACCATGGGGAAGTGACCGCCTTCACCGTCGAGGACGGGCTGAAATCGGTCGCTATACGCACAGTCAGCGAATGCGAGGACGGCAGGATCCTCGTGGCCCTCAACAGCGGCGTGGATGTCATTGAGGGGGACAGCGTCGTCGCCTCCTATGGCAAAGCTGACGGGATCGTTATAACCGAAAGCCTCACCGTGGCGGAGGGATGGAACGGCGATATCGTTTTAGGCAGCAACGGCGGAGGCATCTATATCATCAACGAATCCAGCCTGCGCTGCATCAACGTGGAGGACGGTCTGCCTTCGGATATCGTAATGCGCTTAAAGCGCGATACAAAGCGGGACCTGATCTGGATCGTCACCAGCAACGCCATCGCCTATATGACCCCGGATTATCAGGTAATAGCAGTGCAAAAATTCCCCTATCCGAATAATTTTGACCTGTATGAAACAAGCAATGATGATATCTGGGTGCTCAGCAGCAACGGCATCTATGTGGTTTCAGCGGAAGAAATGCTGGCCAACGGGGAAATCAATCCCGTGTATTTCAGCAACGCAAGCGGACTGCCCGTCATTGCCACCGCCAATTCTTACAGCGAACTGACCGCCGATGGCGATTTGTACATTGCCGGAAGCACGGGCGTTTGCAAGGTCAACATTGAGAATCCCTTTGAGGACGTGAACGATCTGAAAGCAGTCGTCCCTTATGTGGAAGCGGACGGTCAAATCATTTATCCTAACAGATCCGGCGATTTTACGATTCCTTCCAATACGCGGAAGCTGACGATACTGGGCGCTGTGTACAATTATTCCCTGAGTGATCCGCAGGTGAGCTACCGTCTGGAAGGGCTTGACCGCCAGTTTACCACCGTCAGTCGCAGTGAAATGCTGCCCTCGGATTACACCAACTTAATGGGCGGCACCTATCATTTTGTGATGCAGCTCAAGGATTCTCTGGGAAGGGGAAACAAGGAGGTTTCCGTCACGATCGTCAAGGTAAAAGCGTTCTACGAGGAAACATGGTTCTTTATCGTGGCGGGCCTGGTTTTGCTGAACCTGCTGGTGGCGGTTGTGCGCTTTTATGTAGGCAGAAAAACGCGCGCTTTTGAGAAAAAGCAGCAGGAGGCGCGGGAACAGTTTGAACAGACCGCCGAAGCGCTGGCCAGCGCCATCGACGCCAAAGACAGGTATACCAACGGTCATTCCCGGCGCGTGGCGGAATATTCATTGAGAATCGCCCAGGAGGCCGGAAAATCGGAAGAGGAATGCGAGAAAACCTACTTTGCCGCGCTGCTGCACGACGTGGGCAAGATCGGCGTGCCCATTGAAATTCTGTCCAAAAAAGGCAGGCTCACGGATGAGGAATTTGCGCAAATCAAGCAGCATCCCGCCATGGGCGGCCAGATTTTGTCCAGCATCAAAAAATCCCCCTGGCTCAGCATTGGCGCACGGTATCACCATGAGCGCTACAATGGCAGGGGCTATCCCGAGGGCCTCAAGGGGGAAGAAATTCCCGAAATCGCCCGGATCATCGCCGTGGCGGACGCCTATGACGCCATGACCTCCAACCGCAGCTACCGCAACGCCATCCCCCAGCACATCGTCAGGGAGGAGCTGGTGAAGGGCATTGGGGCACAGTTTGATCCTGAATTTGCCAAGATCATGATCCATCTGGTCGATCTGGATACAGAATACCGGATGCAGGAAAAGGTATCCGGCGCGGTTCTGACGCCGACGACCCAATTGCGCTGCGAAACGATCTATCATGATTGCACCGAAGGGACCGTCATCACGAAAAAGAAGGTTCATATCCGCCTGTGCAGCCATCCGGATGAGGGCGTCCCAGCGGATGAGAGCCTGCCATGGCTGATCGTGTATGATTCGCTGGACGGCAAGGTTCACCCAGGCGAAGAGAATAACAAGGATCTGCTCTATTACGAGTACGCTCAGATCAGGCTTGACGGCCGCGTGGTAGAGAAAGGCTTAAGGAAGACCGACGTCAAAGTTTTCGATCAGGAAACCACTGTGGAACCGCACGCCTTCGGCGAACCGGAACGGGAGCAGCTGTACAAGGTTGAAGCCGTGCGATACCGGGATCACATGCGCATTCGGGTATCTGATGAAAAACGCACGATTCAGTTCATTCTGGCGCTGCCCGACGTTTCCCGATTCACGTATATCGCGGTCGGCGGCGAACATTGCTATATCCATAACATCCTTGTGGAAAATGATCAAACGGAAATCAGCGCGGACGCCATTCCGCGTATTGCAGAGGAAATCAACTATATCAAGGATCGTCCGCAAGGAGACATGCCGAATATCCAGATCGACGGCTGGCGCACAGATGCGACGGCTGGCATCCCGATCCAGGATGGTATGACGCTCACATTCCATACCATGAGCCTGCCCACGGCGCGTCTGGTATGGCATTGCCCCTTCATCAGCGTGTTCTCGTCGTCAGACGGCCAGGTGAACGGCGAAAAATACCGTGAGTATATGCTGCTGCGGCTGGACGGTGAGAGCTGGGAGTCCGACGAGCATGTTGAAAACAAGGTTCAGGTGGAGCAGCAGGCCGGTTTTGAAGGCTGGAATGCTTGGAAAGAAAAAAACAAGCAGGGATTGGATTGCACCGTGGAGATCCGTAAGGAAAAGAACAAGATCACCATGTGGACCGAAAACTTGGGCATCGCTATCCACAGCGTTACCACCATTCGCGACGATACGAAGAATGTGTTCATCGCAATCACAGGCGATCAGTGTGCGGTCACGAACATCCGTGTGTCACGAAACGCTTGAACAAAAAACTCCTGGGCGGAATCGCCCGGGAGATTTTTTACTTCATGTACCACAAAAAAACTGAATACTGAAAGCTGTGCTCTGCATATCCTTCCTATTTGGTTTTCAGCATTTCCCTTGCATGCTTCCGGGCGCTGTCCGCATCGCCCCCAAGCATACGCGCAATTTCTGATACCCGAGCTTCTCCGGTCAGGGGCGTTAAACGGGTGCGGGTGCGCTCCCCGTCGAAGGACTTTTCCACCAGGTAATGGTGATCGGCCAAAGCGGCGATTTGCTGCAAATGGGTCACGCATAGCACCTGACGCTCTTTCGCAATGGCAGCCATTTTTTCGCCCACCACCTGGGCAGCCCGACCGGAAATGCCGGTGTCGATTTCGTCAAAAATCATGCTTGGCACGCCCTCCCGCTTGGCTGCCACAGATTTAATGGCCAGCATCAGGCGGGAAAGCTCACCGCCGGAAGCAATTTTGCTCAGTGGCTGCATTTCCTCGCCCCGGTTGGGAGCGATCTGGAAGGCGGCGGTCTCGCTGCCCAAGGGGCCGGGGGCACAAGGAGGGAGAGATACTTGGAATTTGGTGCCTGCCATGTTCAGATCCCGCAACTGGATTTCCATTTCCTGCTCGAATTTCCGGGCCAGGGCTTGGCGTGCGGCGGTCAATTCCGCCGCCGTTTTTTCATAGCGGGCATGCAGCGTTTTTTCCTGCTTGGTCAAGCCGTCCAAATCGTCGTCCAGGCTCTCAAAGCTCGCAAGCTCTTTTTCGATTTCCTTGAGCTTTTCCGCCATTTCCCCGGTGGTGGCCCCGCCGTACTTGCGGCTCAGCCGGCGGATCAGATCGAGCCTTGCCTGCACGGCTTCGGCCCTGTCCGGATCGCTGTCCAGGGAGGAAAGCAGGTCCCGCAGGGTCAGCCCGATGTCTTCCGCCTCATAATATACCGCGTCCAGCCTGGCGCGCAGAGCGGCGTAGGATTCATCCAATCCTTCGATAGGAGAAAGAGCATTGACTGCTGTGCGAATGGCCTCCACGGCGGGGTCGGCTCCGTTGTACACGGAATCATAAGCCTCCCGCAGGCCGTTTTCGATCTTCTCCGCGTAGCGGAACCGGTCCCGCTCCTTTGCCAGTTCTTCTTCTTCCCCAGGTACCAGCTTGGCGTTTTTCAGCTCCTTCTGACGGATGCGGAGCAGTTCCATCCGCTCGCCAGCCGATTCACTCTGCTTTTTTAGCTTTTCTAAGTTCCGCGCACATTCATGCCATTGCTCGAAATCCGCGCGGGTTTTGTCCAGCAAAGCCCGGTGGGCGTCGTCCCCGGAAGCGTCCAAAAAGCCCAAATGACGCTTTTCATCCATGAGGGATTGATGCTCATGCTGGCCGTGGATGTCCATGAGCAGGGCGGTGAACTGCTGGTACTGGGAAAGGGGAAGAAGCGCACCGTTCACCCGGCAGGAGGACCGGCCCTGAATGGTGATATCCCGGCTTAAAATCAACTCGTTTCCGTCGTCCAGTTCCTGCTCTTTCAGCAGATTCAGGGCCGCCGGGCAGTCGGAAAGATCGAACACGCCTTCCACCCTGGCCTTTTCTTCTCCATGGCGAATCAGCTCTTTTTGCGCCCGGCCTCCAAGGAGCAGAGTTACGGCGTCCACCAGAATAGATTTGCCCGCGCCCGTTTCGCCGGTCAGCACGTGCAGGCCGGAAGAAAAATCCACCTGCATTTCATCCATCAGCGCGATATTGCGGATCGTTAAAGACAAAAGCATAATGACCTCATTAAGTTCATTTTAGCATATCCTGGAACCGCTTCACGGCCTGGGCGGCCTCGGTTTCATTCTGCACGATCACCAAAATGGTGTTGTCCCCGGCCATGGTCCCTAAAATCTCCGGCAAATGCATGGAATCGATTGCCTCAGCGGCGGCGTTGGCGCTGCCCGCCAGGGTTTTCACCACCACGATATTGCCCGCGAAATTGATGGAGAGCACGGAGTCCCGGAACATGCGAACAAAACGTTCGCTGAGGCCGTGCTCCGCCTTATCCGCCGTAGCGTACTTATAGCCGCCGGAGCCGGACAGCACCTTTAAGAGTCGCAGCTCCTTAATATCGCGGGACACGGTGGCCTGCGTGACCACGATGCCCATATCCTTTAATCGTCCTGCCAATTCCTCCTGAGTTTCCACGTCGTACTGCTCAATGATGCTCAGAATAGCCGTCTGCCGCGCGTTTTTCATATCCTATTTCCTCCTGTTCAGCTTATTGGTTCCATACAGCCTGTTTTTTTCGCAATGTATCAAAAAATCCGGTTTTTTCCATTTGAATTAGCTTTATGTGTTTTTCCGCGAGGCTAATAGTCACCCGGGCCTCCTGAGTTACGGGCAAAAGGATCTGACCGTCGACAGCCAACTGCAGCCGCCGCCTGTCCCGTCCGTGTGCCAGCAAAGTCACTTCCGTTCCCAAAGGGAGGATCACGGGACGCAGTAATAGTTCCCGGGCGCACAGAGGGGTGAGCAGCACGCAGGCGGCGTCTGACCGAATTACCGGTCCGCCCGCGGATAGCCCGTAGGCTGTAGCGCCGATTGGCGTGGATACCACCACGCCGTCCCCGTGGGCGCAGAAAACCGTTTCTCCGTCCGCAAGCGCCTGCACTTCGATTACACCGGGATGCTCCCCACGAGTCAGGGAAAGATCGTTGAGGGCATAGTATTCTTTTTCCCCGTATCGGATGCGAAGCAGCGGGCACTGCTGAACGGCATAAGCACCGGCAATCAGCTTTTCGGCCGTTTCCTGGGGATCTTCTGCCCGGCCGTTCATCAGAAATCCCACAGTGCCTGTATTCACGCCGAGCAATGGCAGATCACGGTTAAGGGTCTCCTGAACGATATGCAGCAGCGTGCCGTCTCCGCCAAATGCAACAAGCGCCTGAATATGGTCCGGCATTTCTGCCAAGGCGCAGGCTTTTCCCACGCCTCGATCCGCCAGCCACTGATCCGTATATACTTCGCCGCCCCGATCATAGATGGCCGTGGCAAGCGCCAAAGCGGCTTCCGCGCCTCGTACCTGATAAGGATTTACATAGAAATAGAAGGATGGTTGCATGGAATACCTCCATTCTGCATATTTATCTTACCATATTCAGCAAGATTATACAAGGCTTGAATCAAAGAAAAAACAGAAAAAGCAAGAAAACCCTTGACAATTTTACTTGTGTCTCCTATGATGATACGGTTCAAACCGAAGATTCATGCAAAACCGGTTATCCGGGAGTGAATATTCAGGGTGTGAATATACAATAATTGGATGAAAAAGGAGCTTTTTCCATGGTTACCTTATGTTTACCCGCCCATGGGCAGGCTTTAGAGCAGGCGTCCGAATTACTGCGGCAGGGCCAGGTGGTGGCTTTTCCCACGGAAACGGTATACGGCCTTGGCGCTAACGCCCTGGACGAAAACGCTGTGCGCGCCATTTTTGCCGCCAAGGAACGCCCGGCGGACAATCCCTTGATCGTTCATGTGGCGGAAAGGAGACAGCTCAAAGGTCTGTGCGAAGTGACAGAGACAGCGGAAAAGCTGATGGACGCCTTTTGGCCTGGCCCACTGACCATGCTGCTGAAAAAAACAGACCGGATTCCTGCCGTCACCACTGCGGGACTTCCGTCCGTGGCGGTGCGCTGCCCCTGCCACCCGATATCGCAGGCATTACTGCGTCAATGCGGCCTGCCAATCGCCGCTCCATCTGCAAACCGTTCCGGCAGGCCCAGTCCTACTTCCGCCCAGCATGTATATGAGGATATGCGCGGCCGCATCCCTTTGATCCTGGATGGGGGCTCCTGCCAGGTAGGCGTGGAATCCACAGTGGTTGATTTAACGGGTCCGGTGCCCTGTGTGCTGCGTCCCGGAGCTGTGACGGCGGAGGACATCGCCAGCGTTGTGGGCGATTGCACGGTGGCAGAAAGCGTCATGAGACCCTTGAAAGACGGGGAAGCCGCCCCGTCTCCTGGTATGCGGCATCGGCATTACGCGCCAAAAGCTAAAATGACGGTGTATATCGGCGATGATCAGTCTGTAGCCCGTGCCATCTGCACAGTGTTCGATCAATCGGAAAATGCCGCTATCCTGGCGCACACCGGTGCGATGCCCCTTTTTGGCAATAGACGAGTATTTGATTTAGGCGATACCCCGGAAGATGGGGCCCGTCTGCTGTTCCAGCGTCTGCGGGAAATGGACGAAGCGGGCTGCGCTTTGATCCTGGCCCAGGGCTGGAAGCCGGAAGGAAAAGCCCTGGCGGTGATGAACCGCATGGCGCGGGCGGCTGCGTTTGATATCGTGCAGGTTTCCGACTAAAGACAGTAAACAAAAACCAGGTCATTATGCTGCTGATTCCGCAGTCAGAATGACTTGGTTTTTTATCATGGCTGAATAATGGTGCTTCTTTACAGGGATACGCAGTTTTGCAGCATCCAGGAAAAAATATGCCGGGCCAGAGGCGCGGCCACGCTTCCGCCGCCTCCCGCGTTTTCCACCACGATGGCTAAGGCGTATGGTGCGTCGGGATCGTCCAAAAAACCTATGAACCAGGCGTTTGTGTTTTCCTGATTGTCGATTTCAGCGGATCCCGTTTTGCCGCAAACCTTTGCGCCCTGGATGTTCGCCGCGGTACCGGTGCCCGAAGTGATTACTGCGCGCATATAGTCCTTGAGGATGAATGCCTGTTGTGATGTGAGGGGCCTGCGGTACACGCGGGAGGAAAAGGAAGCGCGGTTTCCGCCCGCGGGGGTCGTTGCGGACAGGAGCATGCACGGTTCCATCATCACGCCGTCATTGGCGACGCATGCTGCGAGCATGCACAGGTGCATGGGAGAAGCGCTCAGGGCGCTTTGCCCCGCGCCGGTCCAGGCGATTTCCCCGTCTGTGCGGTTCTGGGTGGGATAAGAGGAATTTTCCACCACCATATCCTGGAACAGGAAATTATCGTTGAAGCCAAAGCGTTCCGCGGTTTTGCGCATCCTGAGGTCGCCCAACTGCAGGGCCAGCCGGGCGAAAGCATTGTTGCAGCTAACGGTGAAAGCTTGTTTCAGCGTCAGTTCCCCATGTTTGGTTATTTTTCCGGCGGCCATATCCGTGCCCGCGTCGGTGATCAGCCGCTGGCCTAATTGCAGCATACCGTCGCAGGAAAGGGTTAGGGAGACGTAATCCTGCATGTTTTCGATCACGGAGGCGGCGGTGACGATCTTGAAGGTGGAGCCGGGGGTATAAAGCCCCTGAATAGCGCGATTAAAGAAGGGCTTCTGTGGATCGGCCTTCACGCTGTCGGTGATATTCTGTGGATCGAAGGAGGGGAAGGACTGTTCGGTGAGCACCTCGCCCGTTTTATAATTCATTACGACGACCGCCCCCGCTTTGCCGTCGGGGAAAAGGGAGGAAACATACTGGGCCAAACGGCTGTCGATGGTCAGGCGCACGGTGTCGCCGCGCTTCTCCTCTCCTCGCAGGGCATAGCCCAGCCGTTCCAGAAAAGACATATTGAAGCCGTAAAGGTAGGAGGCAAAAAAACTATCAGCGCTGTTGTTCACGTTGGAACCGCTGTCACCCACCGCATGTACGGTCGCTGTACGGGCAGCGGCGTCGCCGGGATACACGCGCCTGCCATCCTGCTGGGTGGCCAGCAGGACGCCGTTTCGATCCTGGATATCCCCGGGAATCACGTTCTTTTTCTGAGACCGGGCGAAAGTGTTGGCGGAGGAAGAGAACCACCGGTTGCCGTACACAGTGACGCTGTAGGCGCCATATCCTGCCAGCAGCACGAACAGAGCACAGAGAAAAATGGTGACCAACCGCAGGTTCTTCCGCAGCTTCTTCATAGCGCTTCCCCTCCCTGCAGTGCCAGCTCCCGGTCCTCGTTCATGCCCGCTTCATTGCGGCTGGCTACGCCCTGGAGCAGGCCGATCACGCACAGGCTGGATACCATGGACGTGCCGCCGTAGCTGATGAAGGGCAGCGTCACGCCTGTGAGGGGGATGAGCTTGATGTTTCCGCCGATGATCACAAATGTCTGCAGAGCCAGCAGGGCGGTGCAGCCAGCCGCCAGCAGGCTGTGGAACACCGTGCGGGACCTCCTTGCGATCATCATGCCGCGGATAATGATAAAAAGATACATACACAGCACGATCAGCCCGAAAAACACGCCGAATTCATGCAGGATCACGGAGAAAATAAAATCATTGTAGTATTCCGGAATGACCGATGGGTTGCCAAGGCCCAGCCCTACGCCCCAGAATCCGCCGTTCACAATGGCGATCAGGCTCTGCACGATCTGGTAGCCCGCACCCTGGGTATCGGCCCAGGGATTGAGCCATATCGCCACCCTGCGCTTCACGTGAGCAAACATCTGATAACCCGCGAACGCGCCGCCAGCGGCCCCCACAAGGCCGCCCAGAACCAGCAGGCGGCTGCCTGTGGCGGCAAACAGCAATATCAATACCACGCCGTAGTACAGCAGCGCTGTTCCAAGATCCTTTTGCAGCATGAGCATTGCCAGGCATACCCCGCAAAACAGCAGGGCGGGTACAAACCTGCGCTGGCTCAGCAGATAGGATACGCTCAGCAGCAGCGCCAGCTTCACGATCTCGCTGGGCTGTACCGAACGGTTGCCGATATAAAACCAGTTTTTTGCCCCGTTGGTTTCCCGACCGATGAGAAGCGGCAGAATCAACAGCCCCGCGCTGCCCAGCATCATCAGCACAGTCAGCCATTTCCAGCGGGACACATAACGCACCAGGAAGGTGCAGAATACCATGCAGGCAACGCCGACACCGTAGTTTTCCGCCTGGGTCATGCCTCTTTCCGGATCCAGCCGGTACAGCACCAGCACGCCCAAGGCGCACAGGAAATTGGTGAGGGACAGCAGCAGCCGGTCCGAAGGAAACAGGCGGGAGATGCCCGCCGTGCCAATAAAAATGATCAGCGGTACCAGAACGGATAAAAGAAAGCTTTGCCATTTTCCGTCGTTCATCGCCAGCAGGAAAAAGCCCAGGAAAAAGAAAGCCATTACCGCACCCAGCATAGCCCGGCCGGGATTGGACCGGCGCTTTCCATTCTTTTCAGGCATGGCGGTCCCTCCTTCTATGGCGCGTGCGCGGCGGCGTGAAGGATGCATCTTCTTCATTCCATGCCGCCTGCCCGGAAGCCTGATCCTGCCGCAGGTCTTCTCCCTCCAATGCATTTTTCAATTCGTCCATGGAATAAGCGTACTGCCAGGTCATCTGGCCGTCCTCAGTATAATTCCCGTCATAATCCGAGTGGGCGGGCATATAGGCCTCATATCCTTCGGGCAGGTACGCTTCCTCATCCTCGGTATCCGCCGCTTCCTGCCGCAAGCCGGGATTTCCCCCTGCGTTCCAAACGGCGTCAGGTTCCGGGTAAGCCACGGGATAGGGCACCTTCAATCCAGCGAACAAACGCACCCGCAGGGGAATGCCGCCTGCCTGCAATTGCGTTCCGTGCAGGGCATAACCGGGACCGCGCAGAGCGTTGCCGTTCAGCAGCATGGAGGCGCGGCGAAGGGGGATGATCCTTAAGCCTTTTCCATCCTCAAACTCAAAACGAGCGTGATTTCGCTGTATGCCTGGCCCTTTCAGATGGATATCGCATTCCCGGGAAGACCCGATCATCCCTTCCCGAGGAAGGGGCTGTGCTTCCCCGGTGGCAAGGTTCACCATTTCGCCCACCAGTCCAGCGTCCGGCAGGGAACGCAGTTCCTTCCGGTAAGCCCTGGCGTCCCGGCGCAGCCAGCGGAAGGAACGCCACACGATCATCAGCCCGATGATAACGAACACATACCGCATCAGCATGGAAATCAATTCATACGCCTGCGGCGACATGGCGGTTCCCTCCTTTAGCAAATTCCATTTTTCCTTAGTATACCAAAAAGATACTGTTCCGTCTATGCCTGATATAAGAATTTTACTGCTGAAGGGGTTGCAAAAGAGGGGTGATATAGCTATAATATGCTCATGCGTGATCGGAAAGGGGTGGATGCGGCATTTTCAATATTGGTTTTGCGGAACTGCTGCTTGTGCTGCTGATCGCCTTTCTGGTGGTGGGCCCCAAGGATTTGCCCAAGGTAGCCCGCTGGCTTGGGCGGATGGTGAAAAAAATACGTCTGCTGATCCGCGAAGTAAAGAAGGAAACGGGCTGGGACGAACTGGAGAAGGAGTTCAAGGATACCAAGTCCGACCTGGATGACACCTTCAAAGAAATGAAACAGGACCTGGATATTTCCGCGGAACTCAAGGACGCGGGCAAAGAATGGAAAGCCAGCGTGAATGATGTGAAGAACGAATTGAAACAGGCAGAAACCGCTGGCAAAGAGGGAACCGGGGACATCCGCGGGAATCATCAGACAAAATAATTCAGGAGGAAATCAAAAATGCGTTTGGGAACTACAGAAATCATTCTGATCGTGGTATTGGCGCTGGTGCTGTTCGGCGGCAGCAAGCTGGCAGGCGTTGGCAAGGCCCTGGGCAAGAGCATCAAGGACTTTAAGAACGAAGTGAAGGACGACAAGGACGAAAAGCCGCAGGACGGCGACAGCGAAAAGAAGGCGTAAGGCCCGCCGCCCGATTGCCGTATGTTCAAGAAAAAGAAACAAAAGTCGCTCCCAACAGAGGGAAAAAGCCTCGTACAGGGGGAAAACCAGGATCAGGAGCTTGCCGCCGGGGATGAAGGCGGCGCGGCCCCCCTGCTGACCCATCTGCTGGCCCTGCGAAAAGTGCTGTTCGTTTCCGCCCTGGCGGTGGTGATCGCGTTTTTCGGAGTGTATTATCTGGCGATTGACAGCCTGATGGCCTGGATCACCGGTCCCATTGTGGAACGGGGGATCGAGATCATCTACACCGCCATGTCTGAAGCGCTGGTGACCAAGTTCAAGGTGGCGCTGATCGCCGCCGCCATCGTGGCAAGTCCGGTGATCATCGGCCAGATCTGGGGCTTTATCAAGCCCGCCTTGTATCCCAAGGAAAAGAAAGCCTTCCGCATTCTTTTCTTTATCGCCCTGTTCCTGTTTTTACTGGGCGTAACTTTCTGCTACCTGGCGGTGTATCTGCTGGCGGTTGACTTTTTCCTGGTGGCGGGCGACCAACTGGCAACGCCCATGCTGTCCATCGATAAGTACGTCAGCTTCCTGTTCGGGTTTATCGTGCCCTTCGGCGTCGCGTTTCAGCTGCCCGTGGCGCTGTACTTGACCACCCGCATGGGCTGGACCAACTACAAGTCCCTGGCTTCCAAGCGGAAGTATGTGATCTTGGGCATTTTCGTGCTGGCCGCTATCCTGACCCCGCCTGATATCGTGTCCCAGGTGGCCCTTGGCGTGCCCATGATCCTGCTTTATGAAGCGGGGGTACAGGTTTGCCGGTTTACCAAATCCAGAGCGAGAGAGTAAAAATACACAAAAAACAGGCTCTTCTGAAACTGTCAGATAAGAGCCTGTTTTTTCATATCGTTTTACAGCCTGGCAAAGCATACGGGACGATTGACCGCAGCGGAAAAAGGCGTTTGCGCAAGGGTGAGGTCGTCTTCGTTTAGGATATAAGCCCGGAGCAAGTTATCCCGCTGGCTGCCCACAATCACCGCCAGATTGAGTACGATGAAATCCCTGGGTTCGGCTGCGCAGGGAGAGATAACGGGACCGTTCAGCGTTCCGTCCGCCTGAACGGAGAAGACCGCGATGCTGTCGTGCCCGCGGTTGGAGGCCATCAGCGTGCGTCCGTCGGGGGAAATGTGGATGGCTGCGGCGTTGTTTTCACCTGAAAAATTTTCCGGCAGGATAGACAGGCACTGGAGAATGGTATATCTTTCTCCCATTTTGCGGATCACATGCACGCTGCTTCCCATCTCGGTCACACAGTAGAGCAGATCAGGATGGGCGGGATGAACTGCCAAGTGGCGGGGTCCACTGCCCGGCGGCAGGGCAATGTCCGTTTTTTCTTTCAGTTTTCCATCCTGGTTTTCAAATACCGCGATGCGGTCCGCGCCTAAATCGCACACATATAAAAGGCCGCCCGCTTCCAAAGAGCAATGGGCATGGGGGCCTTCCTGCCGGTCGCGGTTGAGACCGCTGCCTGACAACTGTACAAGATCGGTCATTTGGACGATGTTGCCAGTATTATCCAGGGAAAACACCGCTAATGTGCCGTTCATGTAATTGGCGGCGTACAGATACTTTCCATTACCGGACAGGCTCAAATGGCAGGGGCTGTCGCCGCCAGAAGAAAAGCTGCACAATGGTTTCAGAGAATCGCCTTCTATTTGCCATGCGCGGACAGCGCCTTCCGGCGAATTCTCTTCCACCGTATACAGAATGGGAAGCCGGGGATGGGGGAGGATGAAGCTGGGATTGGAAAAACCCGCCCATCCTTTTTCCGGCCGGAACCCCTGTTCCAAATCAAACGCATAGCGGCATACCCCGGAATCCTCCTGCCCGGCGTAGCTGCCCGTCAGAAATCGATCGATCATCCCAAATCCTCCTTTGCAGGTTTTCAAAAACCCGGGGAAGCGGCTTCCCCGGGTGGAAAGGATGGCATTTCTTACGGCTGCTTGCCGATATAGGCCAGGATGCCGCCGTCCACATACAGGATGTGGCCATTGACGAAGTTGGAGGCGTCGGAGG
>JAFXMP010000261.1 GCA_017530275.1 Clostridia bacterium
GTCAGTTTGGCGCACATGCTACGTGGGTAGGCGAGAATACGTTGTATGTTCACGCTGGTGGCTATCAACGATATCACTTGTCCAGGTGCCCCAGTGGTGTCCGCCCAGCACTTCTCCGCCGGATACTGCCCGGCCCCAGTCAGGCGAATCGCCGCTGTACAGTTCCAGCTTTTCAAGCTGGTCAAAGGAAAACTGAACGGAGGTGTTTCTGGAGCCAGTAAAGGCAAACTTTCCCGTCTCTTTGGAAAAGCTCATAACAGGCGCTCCCTGTGCTATGAAAAAGTAGTACCCCGTAGCACACAGCAGCACCAGCGCAAGGCAGATCAGACTGCGCTTTCTGCTCTTGTCATCTTTCATGGAAACACCTCCTGTTCTGTCAGGTTGTCACGGATTCCGGAATCAGTCAGCGATTTCTTTGATCCTGCAGCAGGAAACGAAGTGACCGGGTGATACTTCTTCCAGCTTCTGGGGCTGCTGGCACGCTTCCGTCGCATACGGACAGCGGGCGGCAAAACGGCAGCCGGGCTTGGGATTGATCGGGCTGGTGATTTCGCCCTTCAGCCGGATGCGCTGCATCGGCTGGTGAATATTCGTGGAAGGAATTGCTGAAAGCAGCGCCTTGGTATAGGGATGAAGCGTATTCGCAAACAGCTCTTTGGTCGGCGCCTTTTCCACCAACTGGCCCAGGTACATGACGCAGATATTGTCGCTGATGTGCTTGACAACGCTCAGGTCATGGGTGACGAACATGTAGGCCATGCCCATCTTCTGCTGCAGTTCCTGGAGAAGGTTCAGCACTGCGGCCTGGATCGAAACGTCCAGGGCGGAAACCGGTTCATCGCACACGATGAATTCCGGATTCAGGGCCAGCGCGCGGGCAATACACACACGCTGCCGGCGGCCGCCGTCCAGTTCATGGGGATAAGCTTCCCTCAGGCGCTCGTCGATACCCACCAGTTCCATCAGTTTGTTGGCTTCAGCCTTCAGTTCAGCCTTGTTTTTAAACCGGCCGGACATCTTCAGCGGCTCAATGACTGTGTTCTCAATGCGCAGCCGGGGGTTCAGGGAAGAATAGGGATCCTGGAATACGATCTGCATCTTTTCCCGGATGTGCTTGAGTTCAGCACCGTTGACATGGGTGATATCCTTCCCGTTGAGGAAAATCTTTCCATCGGTGGATTCCAGCAGATGGATCAGCGTACGGCCCAGTGTGCTTTTTCCGCAACCGGATTCGCCTACCACGCCCAGAGTCTCGCCTCTGGCAATGGTAAAACTGACGTCATCCACAGCGTGATTGGTACCGGCAGGTACCTTGAAATACTTTTTCAGGTGTTCAACCCGAATCAGTTCTTCAGCCATGTCAGACTTCCTCCTTTCGGGTCCCGGGAGTGGTTTTATTGAAGCATGCGCACAGATGGCCGGGGGTCAGTTCATTTGCCTGCGGTTTTTCCTTATGGCACTGTTCCGTTGCAAAGGGACAGCGCGGAGCAAACGCGCAGCCTTCCGGCAGATTTGTCGGATCCGGCGGCATTCCGGCGATGGGTTTGAGCTTTTCACCTTCAGCCGTCATATTCGGCAGGGAATCAAACAAACCGATCGTGTAGGGATGAGTGGGATGGTCGAAAATATCTTCCTTCGTCCCGCTCTCCACGATGGAACCGGCATATATCACTGCCACGGTTTCGCAGGTCTGGGCGATAACACCCAGATCGTGGGTAATCAAGATCATCGAGGTCTGGAACTTTTCCTTCAGTTCATTGATCAGGTCCAGCACCTGCGCCTGAATGGTTACGTCCAGGGCCGTGGTGGGTTCATCCGCCAGCAGCAGTTCAGGGTTGCAGGCCAGCGCCATGGCAATTACCACACGCTGTTTCATGCCGCCTGAAAACTGATGGGGATACTCCGCATAGCGTTCCGCGGGGATGCCTACCGTTTCCAGCATCTCACCGGCTTTCTTCATGCCGGTTTTGGTATCGTAATCGTTGTGAAGCATCAGCACTTCAAGGATCTGATCGCCAACCGTCATCAGGGGATTCAGTGCGGTCATGGGATCCTGGAAAATCATGGCGATCTTGCCGCCCCGCACCTTCAGCATTTCGCTTTCCGGTTTTTTGAGCAGGTCCTCGCCGTCCAGGATGACCTCGCCTTTGCGAATCTTTGCAGGAGGATCCGGGAGGATTCGCATAATCGCCTTGGCAATCGTGGTTTTACCGGCGCCTGTTTCACCCACCAGTCCGAGGGTAGAACCCTTTTTGACCTCCAGGGAGACGCCGTTCACGGCGTGCACGGTGCGGCCAGCCTGAGTATAGATGACTTCCAGATCTTTAATGGACAGGAATTTGTTGTCAGCCATTTCCGTGCCTCCTCTCAGTCTCTCAGTTTGGGATCCAGGGCATCCCGCACACCGTCGCCCATGAGGTTAATGGCAAATACGGTCAGCGCGATGGCAATTCCCGGAACCAGCAGCAGGTGGGGATATGTACGAATGTAGTTACGGCCTTCTGTCAGCATGGCACCCCATTCAGGATTCGGAGGCTGGATACCCAGACCGATATAGGAAAGGGAGGCAGCCATGATCATGGTGGAGCCGATGCCCATGGTGGTGGTCACGATAACCGGCTGGATCACGTTGGGCAGCAGGTGCTTGAACATGATGGTGGCACTTGAGCAGTTGATGGACTGAGCTGCCTCAATGTATTCCTTGCTGCGCTCGGAAAGGATCTGTCCACGGATCATTCGCACCGTACCGGGGATACCGCCCACCGTCAGCGCAATCACTGTGGCAAAGAAGCCTGAACCCATTGCGTTGGAAACCAGGATGCACAGCATGGTGCCGGGAAGGGCGCTCCACACATCCATGAACCGCATGATGATCGTTTCCGTGACTCCGCCGAAATAACCGCCAATGGAGCCGATAACAACACCTACCGCTGCGCCGAAGAGGGAGGCGCAGATACCCAAAGCCAGGGAATAGCGTCCGCCATAGAGCAGCCGGGTCAGGAGATCACGGCCCATGCCGTCACAGCCCAGAAGATGTTCTTTCGAAGGTCCGGCATACATGTTCATCAGATCCACATCATTTACGCCATACGGTGAAATGAAGGGGCCGATCAGGCAGGCCAGGATAATGAACAGAAGCAGGAAGATGCCCAGCTTGGCTGAAAACGCCTTGGTAGCCCGGCGGAAGAATTCTCCCAGGGCGCTTGACTTTTTGTAGCCCTTCTGTTTAGCCATTTACTTCACCTTCTTTCCTTTGCTGTACTGCGCTTTGATCCTCGGATCCAGATAAGCGTAGCAGAGATCCATGATCAGAACCGCGATGGAAGCAAATAACGCAAAGAAGATAACGCAGGCACGAACCACAGGATAGTCATGCTGCTGCACTCCGGAGAGCAGGTAAGCGCCGATACCCGGAATGGAGAAGACAGACTCAATTACGGGGGAACCGGCAATCACTGTGGCAAGTCCGCCGCCGACACCGGTGATGATGGGCATCATCGCGTTAGGCAGCATATGCCTCCGGGTGATGATTCTTTCCTTCTGGCCCTTGGAACGAGCGGTTGTCACAAAGTCCGCCCGGATGACCTCCAGCATGGAGGAACGTGCCTGGCGGGCATTGATGGCAATGCCTCCGAAGGAAGACGCCAGAATCGGCATGATGTAGCACTGCCAGCTGTCAATACCATAGGCAGGCAGCCAGTTGAGCTTCAGGGAGAACAACAGGATCATCAGCAGTGCCACAAAGAAATCCGGAGCGGATACGAACACCATGGCGATGATCATCACCAGTGAATCCTGCCATTTGCCTTCATGCGTGCCCGCGAAAATACCAAGCAGCGTTCCGAATACCA
>JAFXMP010000262.1 GCA_017530275.1 Clostridia bacterium
CCGCAGGACTCGTCACAGATGAATTCCATATAGAACTTGGCTACGTCGACCATGCAGTTGTCCTCATCGAGGACGATCATACCGCCGGAGCCCATCATGGAGCCGGCAGCGATCAGGGTGTCATAATCCACGGGGGTATCCAGCAGTTCGGTGGGCAGGCAGCCGCCGGAAGGACCGCCGGTCTGCACGGCCGTGAACTTCTTGCCGCCCGGGATGCCGCCGCCGATATCGTAAATGATGGTGCGCAGCGGGGTGCCCATGGGCACTTCGACGAGGCCGGTGTTGTTGATCTTGCCGCCCAGGGCGAACACCTTGGTGCCCTTGCTCTTTTCGGTGCCCATGGAAGCGAACCAGTCCGCGCCGTTCAAGATGATCTGGGCGACGTTGGCGTAGGTTTCCACGTTGTTGAGCATGGTGGGCTTGGCGAACAGGCCCTTGACCGCGGGGAACGGGGGACGGGGGGTGGGCTCGCCGCGCTTGCCTTCGATGGAGCGCATGAGGGCGGTTTCTTCGCCGCAGACGAACGCGCCGGCGCCCAGGCGGATCTGGATATCGAAGTCAAAACCGGTTTCAAAAATGTTCTTGCCCAGCAGGCCGTATTCGCGGGCCTGGCTGATGGCGATTTCCAGACGCTTCACAGCGATAGGATACTCCGCGCGGACGTAAATATACCCTTCCGTCGCGCCGATGGCGTAGCCGGCGATGGCCATGGCTTCCAGCACGGCATGCGGATCGCCTTCCAGCACGGAACGGTCCATGAACGCGCCGGGGTCGCCCTCGTCAGCGTTGCAGGCCACGTACTTCTGATCCGCAACGGAGGCCGCCGCGAACTTCCATTTGAGGCCGGTGGGGAAGCCGCCGCCGCCGCGGCCGCGCAGGCCGGACTTGAGGATCTCCTCGATGACCTGTTCGCGGGTCATGGAGGTCAGTGCCTTTTCCAGGGCTTTGTAGCCGTCGAAGGCCAGGTATTCATCGATGTTTTCAGGATCGATCACGCCGCAGTTGCGCAGCGCGATGCGGTGCTGATGCTTATAGAAGTTGATGTCGGTGAGCGCCTTGTTGGCGTTCTGCTCGTGGGTGGCGTGATCGGCGTAGACCAGGTGCTGCACCTTGCGGCCTTTGAGCAGATGCTCGGACACGATCTCATCTACGTCCTCCACCTTCACCCGGGAGTAGAAGGTGCCTTCGGGATACACGATAACCACGGGGCCCGCTTCGCAAAGGCCGAAGCAGCCGGTGCGCACGACCTTGACTTCTTTATCCAGGCCGTTTTCCTTGATCTTTTCCTCAAAGCGCTGGATCAACTGCGCGGAGCCGGACGAAGAACAGCCGGTGCCGCCGCAGCAGAGCACGTGAGCGCGATAAATTTCCATTGCTTTCTCCTCCCTTATTGCGTCCTATGCGATTAGGCTTCGGCAGCGCCGATGGTGTATTCATCCACGGGACGGCCGTTGACGATGTGTTCGGCCACCACGCGGCCCACCTTTTCAGGGGTCATATGCACGTAGGTCACCTTTTCCTTGCCGGGAACGATCACGTCCACCATGGGCTCCAGACGGCACATGCCGATGCAGCCGGTCTGGGACACGGTCACGTGCTGAAGGCCGCGCTTGCTGATTTCGTCCATGAAGGCCAGCATGACGGGCCGGGCGCCGGCGGCGATGCCGCAGGTAGCCATGCCGATCACCACGCGGGTCGCTTCGCTCTCGTCTTCCTTACGCATATTGATGCGGTTCAGGGTTTGCTTGCGGATGGCTTCCAGTTCAGCCAAAGATTTCATAGAATGACACCTCCAAAGATCGGTTCTATTTCTTCCCGCAGGGAGTCCAGCATCCATGCGGCAATTTCCGGTTCGTTAAGCGGCACGCCCTGCAAAGCCTGGCGGATTTCCCGGGTGTCAAACTGCATTTCGCCCTTCGGGGAGCGGCAGTGCAGCGTAAATTCCGGCCTGTCCGGGTTCATGGTGACAAGGGTCGTCATCGTGCCCGGCAGATCGCCCAGGGGCAGGCAGTCAATGGAGCGGGTATCCAGGGTGGCGGTCAGGGCCGTGCCCTTTCCCAGGGTGCTTTCAATGGCCAGATCGCCCCCGGCCAGACGGCAGTTTTCCGCCATCATGGGAATGCCGAGGCCCACCTTGCGGGTGGTGCGCGTCGTGGCAAAGGGGCTTTGCACGCGGGCGAGCAATTCCGTGCTCATGCCCGTTCCATCGTCCTCGATAATGATGGAGAGCATGCCCTTTTCATCCAATTGCACCGTCAGGGATACCACCGTCGCCTGGGCCCGGATGCTGTTTTGCATCAGATCCAGAATATGCAGGGACAAATCGCGCATGGGTTAAGCCTGCTCTCTGTACTTGGCCAGGATGCCGGGGATATCGTCGGGGACCAGACGCCCGTAGACCTCATCGTTGATGGTCATAACAGGAGCAAGGCCGCAGGCGCCCAGGCACCGGGTGGCGTTCAGGGTGAACAGACCGTCGGGAGACGTCTTGCCCACGGGGGTTTTCAGTTCTTCGCTCAGCCTGTCGAGCACCTTCTGGCTGCCCTTCACATAGCAGGCCGTGCCAAGGCATACGCTGATGGTGTACTTACCGTTGGGCTCCAGACGGAACTGGGAATAGAACGTCGCGACGCCGTAGACCTCGCTCAGCGTGACGCCCAGGCCCTCCGCGATGATCTTCTGAACATCCATGGGCACACAGCCGAAAATCCCCTGCGCCTTCTGCAGCACGGGCATCAGGGCGCCGGGCTGGCTCTTCAGCTCTGCGATCACCTGGTTCAGCTGTTCATACTTGTCTTTCATGTCCGGCATGACAGTATAAGACCTCCTTCATGATTTGCTCGGATTTGCTCCGAATGTGGCGGCATTTTTGTGTATCGTATATGCCATTGTCTATCATAACATATTTTCCGCCGAAATGCACGCCCAAAAACAAAAAATCATACAAAAAATATCATGAATTTTCCGTAAATTTTGGTTCTTTCACATTTTCTGCGTTTTTCGCCCGCGCTGATTTGGTTTTCCTGACGAAGGAGGCGTGTCCCGCTTTCCCTGGGGAACGCCAAAAAGAAAAATCAAAAACGTCAAAAAGAGGATTGACATTTTTTCCGATCTGCGCTATAATCACATCCGTTGTGTAGGGGAATGGTGTAATGGTAACACGTGGGTCTCCAAAACCTTTGTTGAGGGTTCGAATCCTTCTTCCCCTGCCAAGCAGAAAGCCCAGGAAATGCAACGGTTTCCCGGGCTTTTTACTTGCTCAAAAATAGGTGTTTACCCTTTAATTTACCCTTTACAGCTTTTTTTACGGGTGCAATGCCTTTTGCATTCATTGACATTCATTAAACATTTTCAATTCCAGCCATAAATGCTTCCATCCTGCTTGCCGAATCCTGCCGCATGGCTTCCGTATAGTGGGCATATTTGTCAAGGGTAAAAGCAACGGTGGCATGGCCCAGGTTTGCGCTGATCGTCTTTACATCATCCCCGGCACGAATAGCAGCCACGGCATAGGTGTGCCGTAAATCGTGGAAGCGCAGCCCAGAAATACCAATCCTTTCCCCCGCCTTTGTGACGGCATGGGTCAATGTGCTGTGTGCATAGTGCTTTCCGAATGGGTCAGTAAACACCAATCCGGGAAATCCATCATCATGCCATTGATCCCCTGCCTGCAATCGCTGGGCAGCCTGTTCTTTCTTCCGGGCTTTTAGTATTTCCATAACGGACGGGGCCGGGGTTAGCTTCCTGGCCTTGTCATTCTTGGGCGGCGCGAACTTATAGACACCGCCTTTTTTCTTTTCGTGGATCAACTGGCGATCAATAAAGATTGTACCATGTACAAAATCCACCCGATCCCATGTCAAGGCCATAATTTCAGACTGGCGCATCCCCGTGAACATCGTCACTTTGCAAATTGTCTGGTATTCGCTGCCTTTGAGCACGCCAAGAAAAGCGCCCATTTCCCCCGCATCCAGCGGGCGCATTTCCACCTGTTCCAATCTGGGCAGCGTGACCATATCGCAGGGATTTGTCCTGATGTACTCCAACCGTACCGCCTGATCCAGCGCACGATGAAGCACGCCGTTGATATTGCGGATCGTTTTCGGGGACAGATTGAGCCGATTATAGAATGTCTGTATTTGGTGCGGCTTCAATTCTGCCAGCTTCACAGCGCCTATGGCGGGCTTGATGTGAACGCGCACTTGGGTTTCGTAAGTGGCCTTTGTATGCTCTTTGATGCCGTTGCAATACTCTTTGAGCCATATATCCAGCCATTGCCCCACCCGCATCTTGGACGGCTCCAGGAATGCCCCTTGATCCAATTCATGGGTAATTCGCCGTAGCTTCTGGGCCACTTCCGCTTCCGTCTTTCCGTATACGGATTTTTGTATCTGCTTCCCCGATCCGGGATCACGCCCCAGAGTATACCGCGCTTCCCAAGAGCCGTCTTTCCGCTGTCTGATTGTTCCGCTTCCTTGAGGCGCACGTGTGTTGCCGCGCTTGGGCATTTTATAGTCTCTCCCTATCAAACTTTTTGGAAATGTTTTCCAACAACGCAATGAACATATCCTTTGTTATCGCCCCTGAGAACAGCAGCGGAGTAATGCGAACGATCAAATCACCTGCTTCTGGCGGGAAACAAGAAAGTGGGTTGATAGCGTTTTCATCGAAGTATCCTGGCGCTGGCGCTGGCAGATCGATCACGAAATGCTTGCATTCTTTCTCTTCCAGCGAACAACCCGGAACTTCGGAAACCATCTTGCCGACTACTCTGACAACATCTCCCCAATTTGATAATACCTGCTCGCTTCTGCCGGCAAGCGCGTCCAGAGAAACGCCCAACGCATCAGCTAAACGCATGGCTGCTTCAAACGTGGGTATTTTTTCGCCTCTCTCATACCACCCAATAGCAGCCGCAGAACATTTGGCTTTGTCGGCAAGCTGTTTTTGTGTCCAATTCTGCGCTTTTCGTAATTCAAGTATCTTTTTAGAAAACCCTTCCATGTTTGCTCACCTCAAAAATATGATAACACAAAAAATAGAACATTTCAAGATAAATAAAATAAAAAGTACAATACTTGACATTTTAGCACCAAATGGTATAATTAACACCGAAAGGAGGTTTTCATTATGGAGACCAAAGAAAAAGAAGTGCCTGTCCTTGTCGGCTGGCGGGTCTGGTGTGAATCGTTTGGCGGCACAAAAGCAATGTTCTATCGGCTCGTGAACCGTGAAGACGTACCTGCTGTATCGATCGGAGGCAGGAAGTTCTTGCTCCGTGACGGCCTTGAAAAGTGGCTGGCTGAACAGTCGGAGCAGAAAGCATGATGCGGGCGGTGATGTGATGGCCTATCAACGCAAAACTGTGGTGCCGAATGTACGTTTATCTGATGGCGGGCTTCGGATGTTCGAGGGATTGAAACCAGAGGAAAAAGAGACGGTATTTCTGCACTTTATGGAACATTGGGACGCTGTGAGAGTGAAAAACAATTCTCCGGATGATATACCAGAATTGCCAAAACTGGAACGCCGCATGGCGAACTGTCTCGAAGCAATGTGCCAATCTGCGGACGAGGGAATCACGGATTACTGGAAAATGGTTGATCGGAACAATAAAAACGCACCGCGAGGCAGTCAACCAATGGTTATCCAGTCGTTATCCACTGGAAAACCAATAAACCAACCAATAAACCAATCAACCAATGAACCAATAAATCAACCATCCAGCCAACCAACCATTAACGAAATCGAAGAATACTGCCGGGAAAACAATCTTTCGGTTGATGCTCGAGGATTTCTGGAAACGATGGCGCGTCAGGCTTGGCGGTCGAAGGATGGAAGGCCGGTGGAGGATTGGAAATCTCTTCTCAGGTCTTGGGGACGTGGAACGCCTGGGAAGACGGTATCAGCACAGCAATACACCCAGCGCCAGTATACCGAAGAGCAGCTTCTTGCAGTATCGGATGATCTGATAGAAGAAGCGCGTCTCTTACGGGACGAGGAAACAAAAAACGCTTAAGCAAAAAGCGGGGGCATTACGCCCCCTTTTCTCCTTGTGTTTTCTTCTTTGTTCCCCGGTATCCAAACTTTGTAGGCCCATAGACAAGCAGCAATCCAAGCAACGCTTCCGCATAAAAAAGCAAATCCGTCTCTCCTTCTGATTTGTCAAGTTTTTCCACGTACCAAAGAACTCTTTCTTTTTGTGTCATGCGTTTTGCCTCCTTCTTGACTGAATCGGGGCAGGGCGGTATAATATCCCTGCCCCTTCGTTGGGTGTTCCCTGGTGCGCTTCCGGCTTCCATTCGTAAGCGTTCCGGGGTTTTAATTTACCGTGAATCGGCTTGTCCGGGTGCTGACTGTGTACAGCGCGTAGGTGACAGGATCGGCGGCTTTCAGGGCTTTGCTATCGAATCGGCTGCTTTCCACCACTTTCCAAGAGGCTTTCCAGCCGTTCCCGGTCAAGGTTTCTTCGCCCCTGTTCACCATTTCGGCCTTGATCGTGTCTTTGATCGCTTCCACTTCTGCGGTCAATCGCTCGATCTCGCTTTGCAGC
>JAFXMP010000263.1 GCA_017530275.1 Clostridia bacterium
GCCCTCCCATTCCGATCCCATAAAATCACGGGTGAACAGATAAAAGCCCAGGGCTTCTCCGGCGATCAGAAAAACACTGACAGCCAGCCCCAGCACATTTTGAACGTGAGCCCGTTCATGCCGCAGCAGCGTGGCGTTGCTGACAGCCATAGCCAGCGCGAACAGCAGAATAAACGGCATGGTCTGCATCATAAACAGTTTGCTGGCCCCATTGATCGTATTGTACGCGGAAAACATATTGTAGGATTCCGGATGGACGATGTATTGCACAGTTGTGAGCAGCATGGTGATGCCTGTCAGCAGCGTAAACAGGGACAAGCCTGCGTAGTAAATCGTGGAATAAGCGTAATAGTCCAGCCCCTTTGCCTGGAAGTAATGCCACAGCATGATCACGCTGACAAAGAACCAGAACAACGTGACAGCGATCAGCACGGCAGTATCGCCGGTAAACCCGCCCGTCTGCGGATCATATACCGTGCTCAGCGGGCCTACGCGAAAAACCTGGAAGGCAATTTCATTTCCCTTTTGGTCGTACAAGCGGACGTCCGCCTCGCCCGCCTGATTCGGACGAATCGGAACGCTGACCGAGCCCGGACGAAGCGTTATATCGCCCAATCGCAAAACGTCCGCATGATCGATTTCCGTCCGCGGTATACTGTTGTCTTCCCGCAGTGCTTTTTCCACTCGCTCCTGGATCGGGATGTGGGCGGTGTATGTGCGGAACACCGTTAAACGGCATAGCGCGCAAAAAAGAATCAGCACTATCGCGCAAATTCCGATCTGCTTTGCAGCCTTCCGCATGGTTTTCCTCCTGCAGTACATCACAATATCATAGAACCTTCTGACGGTGTTTGGCTGTATCGTCAAGCCCGTTCTTCAGCACAATTTTGTCCTTACCCCGTCGTGCATGATCGTGGCAAGCAATGCAATTCTGCAAGAATTGCGCATTGGCAAGCAATGCTATCCGGCCCGAATTGCCGGATGCTTGTTGGATGGCTCCGCCCCCAAGCCCCTGAAAACCAGAGCT
Source organism: Clostridia bacterium (assembly GCA_017530275.1). The sequence continues at coordinate 1,028 of JAFXMP010000263.1, forward strand.
TGCGCTCTGTGGTTGTGACGTTTGTCTGCGTCAAACGCCGATGCGGCTCATGCCGAAATGAAAAGAATGGTCCCTGCGCTTATGCGCTTTCATGTGAGAAGTTCGGCTAATGGTGAGGTGCTCTTTTCGTTTTTGTGCGTTTGTCCAATGCACAATGCTGGTTTTTCGGACGATAGTCAGAATCGTCTGAACGATGATGCTGCTGTCAGATTGAGGCGACTGGTATCACATTTGGTGAGTGGCAGTCTTTCGCTTTTTACGATCATAACCACAGCGCTTGCGTTGGTAAATGGGGATTGGGGACTGGGTCACCAACAAGCAAATGTGCAAAAGTCGTACTTTTGCCCTGCTTGCTGCAATCGCTTTCCACCCTTGATAACCTTGGCATCGTGATGGATTTCAAAACCGGGATTCGTGTTCACACCTGCAAACCTCAATCCGCTGATTTGATTTAACAACATATCCGATTTTACCAAATATTCAAAATGGGGTGTGAAGGCTTCCTCCGGTGCGCTATATCCTGGCTTTAAGGTCTGAATGCTGCTCGCCAAATTATAATTACCGTTTTTACTTTTGCGCGCAACGCAAAACTATACTTCACTGCGCCGCCACTGTTTCGCCGGCTTACGCTTTCCGCATTCATCACAAGTATAGGGCCAACCAATTTTCCACTCGAAGTATTCTTCTCTTGTGATGGCATTCTCTTTCAGTTCTTGCTGATGATAAAGCCATTCCCGCATGAAGCCGTTCAGCAATTGATTGTCGATCCACAATCCGCATGGAGCATGAGCAGGCCAATTATCGCCATCACGATAATAAACATTACTGTCCGTTTGGCCGTCGGTATCATCGTCATGATGTGATTTTTGGGTCGTGTTATGATGTGCTTTTTGCTTCAACCGTTGCAGCTCAAAAGCATGGAACATCCCCGGATGTTCTTCCTCCAACCAGAAGAGAAGCATCATCAGCTCTTCTACGTTTTGCCCGGTTACCTCCATCAGTGCCAGCGGATTGCAGTCTAAAACCTCTGCCATCGTTTTCAATAGCTTCGGTGAAGGCACACGATAGCCGGACTCATATTGCGCGACACGTGGCGCGGCATTCTCGCCCAAACCGATCATTTCGGCAAAGTCCGGCTGATTATACCCGCGGAATTTGCGGATGCGCTTGATCTTTTCTCCTGTTTTCATCAGGTAAAGTTCCTTCCGATTTCTTTGAAACGGCGCGTCCGCATTTTCCGACATGCCGCTTCATTCTTCCCCTGCATTATACAGGGAAGCGAAACATTCGTCAAGAAAAATTTATCAAATATGCGAAACTGCTATTGACAGGGTTCTTTTCATGTGATAATATATATTTAGCATTTATGCGAAATCATTTTGAAGGAGGTTTATCCCTGTCCCATGCGTTACCCCGTCCCCCAAGAAACCAACCGTGATTCCACCCAAGCGTGGATCACAAGCGACTATGAACCAATCAATCTGGCCGCCTGCTATGACTTCCCGATTAATTCCCCGCTGCCCAGCTGGGAGGATTGGCAGGCAATGCGATCCGAAACCAATCCCTTTCACGGCATCATCGAGCGAAAGATCGGCAATACCCGGTACACGATCCTGACCGACTGCGCCGGAGGAGAAACGCTGATTGATAAGGTAAAGCGGCTGATCTTCTCCGAGCCTTATCCCCAAAGGGAGGCGTTTGCCGGATGACAAATGGCTCCGATTGTGGTATGATTTCCATGAGCACTACGGACCTGCCGGCTGATTCCCGGAAGGAGGAAAATGAATTGAATCAGCAGCAGATCACCGCACTATATTGCAGACTCAGCAATGAAGACGACCTGGATGGCGAGTCGAATTCCATTCAGAACCAGCGCGCCCTGCTCCAAAAATACGCAGACGATCATGGTTTCGCCAACATCCGGTTCTTCGTAGACGACGGCTACACCGGTACCAACTTCTCCAGGCCTGCCATGCAGGAAATGCTATCCCTGGTGGAGGCAGGACAGGTCAGCACGGTCATCGTGAAGGACATGAGCCGCTTCGGACGCGACTACCTGCAGGTTGGCCACTACACGGAGATCGAATTCCCCAGCAAGAACGTCCGCTTCATCGCTGTGAACGACGGCGTGGACTCTGAGCGAGGCGACAGCGATTTCACCCCGGTGCGAAACCTGTTCAACGACTTCTACGCGAAGGACACCAGCAGAAAAGTGCGAGCTGTCATCAAGGCGAAGGGAATGCGGGGCGAACATCTCAACCGTCCGCCCTACGGCTATCTGGAAGACCCGGAGAAGAAAGGACATTGGATCATTGATCCGGAGACTTCGCCGATTGTGAAGAGGATCTTCGACCTGGCGATGCAGGGCAAAGGGCCGGCGAAGATTGCCACTATCCTGAGAGAGGAACAGGTCCTGACTGCAAAAGCCGCCTATGCGAAACGGAACGGTACGCCCCTTCCCGCAGAGCCTTTCACATGGAAAGACGCATCCGTCGTGGACATCCTGGAACGAATGGAATACACCGGCTGCACCTGCAGCTTCAAGACTTACTCCAAGTCATACAAGCTGAAAAAGCGGATTCCGAACAAACCTGAGGACACCTATGTTGTCGAAAACACACAAGAGGCCATCGTGCCCAAAGCGTTATGGGAGCGGGTACAGGAGCTGCGACAGGAACGGCACCGAAGTATTCAGCGAGCTGAACGGGAAGGAATGTTTGCAGGCATCATGTTCTGTGCGGACTGCGGCAGCAGATTGCATTTCGCCACCTGCAAGAGCTTTGAAGGGAAGCAGGATCACTATGTATGCTCCAATTACAAAAGCGGACGCGGCGAGTGCTCCTGCCACTACATCCGGGAGGATGTGCTGCGGAACATCGTGCTGGAACGTATCCGCGCTGTGACAGCCTATGTCCGGGAGGACGCAGAAGGCTTCCAGCTGGAATGGATGCAGTCCACCCGCAAAGCGCAGGACAGCAGCATCCGCCAGAACCAGAAGCAGCTGGCCCAGGCAAAGAAACGGCTGGAAGATATCGACACGCTGATCACCCGCCTGTATGAAGACCACGTCCTGGGTTCTCTCTCTGATGACCGGTATCAGAAGATGATGTCTGATTACGAAGCGGAGCAGGAGCGCCTGAAGACGGAAATCGCCGTCATGGAGGAATGGATCGACCAGCAGCAGGAGGACAACGACAATTACGACCACTTCGCCGCCCTGGTGGAAAAGTACGTGAACATTCCCGAGCTAACCACCAACATCGTGAACGAATTCGTCAAGAAGATCATCGTCCACGAAGCAGACAAATCCAGCGGCCACCGCAGACAGACCATCGAAATCGTCTTCAACTTCGTCGGCAAGGTCGAAATCCCCATCCTAACCGAGCCGGTCATTCTGGAACGCATTTCAACCCAAAGGAAAACCGCGTAGCCTTTCACAGCTACGCGGTCTCCCCAAGGATTAGTTCCTTATGAAGCTTAACCCTTGAATTGCAAGGGTTTCAGCGGAGAAGGAGAGATTTGAACTCTCGCTACGATTCACTCGTACTACTCCCTTAGCAGGGGAGCCCCTTCGGCCACTTGGGTACTTCTCCATTCGGCCTGCGATACGCTGATCCGGAAAAAATGGCGGAGAGAGAGGGATTCGAACCCCCGGTGCCTTTCGGCATCACTGGTTTTCAAGACCAGCGCCATCAACCACTCGGCCATCCCTCCGCGTGCTGCGATGGGCAACCCTTCCGTAAAGCGCTCATTTACTATATCATTTTGGGGAGGGAATGTCAATCATTTTTTTATGCGGTTTTTTGCGGTTTTTGCGCTTCGCAGAGGCGAACGCCCCCCAAAGGCAATCAGGCGGGATTTCCTTTGGGGGGCCGGCGTTTTGGGGGTAATCAGCCGAAATATTTTTTGGCGCTGCGGAACAGGCCCATATCGTAATTCCCCGGTACGTTTTGGTACAGGCCTTTGCCGATGCGTTCGCTGTGGCCCATTTTGCCAAGGATTCGGCCGTCGGGGGAGAGGATGCCCTCGATGGCGGCGGCGGAGCCGTTGGGATTAAAGAGAATATCGTCGGTCGGCCGGCCGTCGGCGTCCACGTACTGGGTGGCGACCTGGCCGCGCTCGATCAGGTCCCGGAGCACGGCGTCGCTGCAAAGGAAGCGGCCCTCGCCGTGGCTGATGGGAACTGTGAATATATCGCCGACCTTCGTTTCCATGAGCCAGGGGGAGTTGGCGCTCGCGACCCGGGTGCGCACCAGGCGGCTCTGGTGGCGGCCGATGCGGTTGTAGGTGAGGGTGGGGGCGCCGGGGTCGGGCGCGGTGATGCGGCCATACGGCACAAGGCCCAGCTTGATCAGCGCCTGGAAGCCGTTGCAGATGCCCAGCATCAGGCCGTCCCGCATGTCCAATAGGTCATGGACGCCGTCGGCCACTTGGGCGCTGCGGAAGAAGGCGGTGATGAACTTGCCGGAGCCGTCCGGCTCGTCGCCGCCGGAGAAACCGCCGGGGATGAACACGATCTGCGCGTTTTTGAGCGCCTTGGCGAACCGCTCCACGGAATCGGAGACGCCCTGGGCGGACAGGTTGTTCAGCACCAGGAGCTCGCCCTTCAGGCCCGCCGCTTCCACCGCTTTCAGGGAATCGTATTCGCAGTTGGTGCCCGGGAATACGGGGATCAGCACCCGCGGAACGGCGATGGACTTCGCGGGCCGGACCACGGGCTTGCTTTCGGCGGAGATCACGGGGATATCCTGCCTGCCGGGCACGGAAGCGGGATAGACGCTTTCCAGCCGGGCTTCATAGATCTTTTCCAGCTCGGCCAGGGAAACGGATTCATTCTCCCAGGTGAATTGCCCGTCGTCCGTGGTCACGCCGACGAGCCGGCCCACGTCTTCCGCGTCGTCCGAAAGCTCCAGCAGGAACGCACGGTTGCTGGGAGCGATCAGAGAGCTTGTCATCATCTGGCTGAAAGAGAAGCCTTCTTCTTGCCAGTTTTCCGGCGTGGGATGGATTTGCGATACGAAGGAGAAGCCCAACCCGTTGCCCAGCGCCATTTTCAGAATGCCCTCGGCGATGCCGCCATGATCCACGGCCCATGCGGACAGGGCTTTATTGCTTTGCAGCAGGCCGTGAACCTGCTGGAAAAGCGCTTTGATCCCGTCGCCCTGCCCAGAATGACCGCCGTTGGCGGCGGTCAGCAGGACGACCCTGTGGCCCGGCCCCTTAAATTCGGGGGAGCGCACTTCATTGATTTTCCCCGTCGTCACGGCGAAGGAAACGAGGGTCGGCGGCACGTCCAGATTTTCAAAGGTGCCGCTCATGGAATCCTTGCCGCCGATGGCCCCGCAGCCCAAATCCCATTGGGCCTGCAAAGCGCCAAGCAGGGCGGCCAGGGGCTTGCCCCAGCGCTCGGGCCGGCCCTGGGGCTTTTCAAAGTATTCCTGGAAGGTGAGATAGGTATCCTCCAGGGAAGCGCCGGTGGCGATCAGCTTGGCAACGGATTGGAGCACCGCCAGGTACGCGCCGTGATAAGGGCTTGACTCGGAGATGTACGGATCGTACCCCCAAGCCATGAAGGACACGGTGTCCGTATCGCCCTTTTCCCGCGAAATCTTGTGCACCATGGCCTGGATCGGCGTTTTTTGGCGCTTGCCGCCGAAGGGCATGAGCACCGTGCCCGCGCCGATGGTGGAGTCAAAGCGTTCGGAAAGGCCCCGCTGGGAGCAAATGTTCAGATCCCCCGCCAGGGCGCGCAAGCACCCGGAAAAGGAATTGGGAACGGATAATGCCTTGACCGGCCTGGCCGCCGTCACATGGGCCGCCGCTTCCTTGGGCGCGCCGTTGGAATTGAGGAATGCTCTGGAAATGTTCACGATGGTCTGGCCGCGCCAGGTCATGGTGAGCCGGGGCTCCGCCTGAACGACCGCCACGACGGTGGCCTCCAGGTTTTCGGCGGAAGCCAGCGCGATGAACGTTTCCGCGTCCTCGGGCGCGACGACCACGGCCATGCGCTCCTGGGATTCGGAGATGGCTAACTCTGTGCCGTCCAGGCCTTCATATTTCTTGGGCACTTTGTCAAGATCAATGGCGATGCCGTCCGCCAATTCGCCGATGGCGACGGAAACGCCGCCCGCGCCAAAGTCGTTGCACCGCTTGATGAGCCGGGAGGCTTCAGGGCTCCTGAACAGGCGCTGGAGCTTTCGCTCCTCCGGCGCATTGCCCTTTTGCACTTCCGCCCCGCAGGTATCAATGGATTGCAGGGTGTGGGCCTTGGAGGAGCCCGTGGCCCCGCCGCAGCCGTCCCGGCCCGTGCGTCCGCCCAGCAGAATGATCACATCGCCCGGAACCGGCGCTTCCCTGCGCACGTTTTCCTGCGGCGCGGCTGCGATCACCGCGCCGATTTCCATGCGCTTGGCCGCATAGCCGGGATGATAGATTTCGTGCACCTCGCCGGTCGCCAGGCCGATCTGGTTTCCGTAGGAGGAATAGCCCGCCGCGGCGGTGGTGACGAGCTTGCGCTGGGGCAGCTTGCCGGGCAGGGTTTCGGAAAGCGGAACGGTGGGGTCCGCCGCGCCGGTGACGCGCATGGCGGCGTAAACATAGGCGCGCCCGGACAGCGGATCGCGGATCGCGCCGCCGATGCAGGTCGCCGCGCCGCCGAAGGGCTCGATTTCCGTGGGATGATTGTGCGTTTCGTTCTTGAACAGGAGCAGC
>JAFXMP010000264.1 GCA_017530275.1 Clostridia bacterium
CCCCAGCGGGATCTGCTTCCGCTGACCGGCTATGTGCACGGAGGCTGCTCACCCATCGGCATGAAAAAGCAGTTCCGTACCGTGATCCATGAAACGGCTGCGGACTATCCCACAGTGATGTTCAGTGCGGGCAAAATCGGCTGTCAGGTGGAATGCTCCCTGGAAAACCTGCAAAAAGCGATTCCAGTGGAATGCGCCGACGTGATCTGCGCTCCAAATGAAACGGATGCGTGATTCTCTGTTTTTCTTTTCGCGGCGCTTTCCAGCGCCGCGCTTTTGTGATATACTGTTCTCAGCATTTTGATGGAGGTGCGTTGTATGCGGATCGGATTGAGCTCTTACTCCCTGGACCGGGATATCAAGCAAGGAAAAATGACCCTGCTGGAGGCCATCGACTGGGCGGCTGCCCACGGTGCGGAATGCATGGAGCTGGTGCCCTTCGCGTTCCGGTTCGACGATAAGGAAACCGGCAAAATCGACGAGGATTTTATTGCCACAGTAAAGCGCCGGGCGGCGGACGCGGGCATTCCGCTGGTCAACTATTCCGTGCTGGCGGACTTCTGCAAAGAAGGGGAAGCCCTGGAAAAGGAAATCGCCCGCATTTGCCATGAGGTGGATATCGCCGCGGCCCTGGGCGTGCCCAAAATGCGCCACGACGTGTGCGGCTTCCGCCGTCCCCACAAGGAAAACACGTTAAAGGATTTCGAGCGCTGGCTGCCCGTGATGGCGCAGGCCGCCGCCCGGGTCACGGCCCATGGCAAAGAAGTGGGCGTAAAAACCATGATCGAAAACCACGGCTTTTTCGCCAACGGCTGCGACCGGGTGGAGCGCATCCTGAATCTGGTCAACGATGAAAACTACGGCCTGTTGCTGGATACCGGCAACGTGGTCTGCGTGGACGAGGACACCGCCGTAGCCGCCGATACCCTGGCTCCCCTGACCCGGATGGTGCATTTGAAGGACTTCTACATCCGCACCCGCGACCCCGGCGACGCCACGCAGTTTGACTGCGCGGGAAGCTGGTTCCGCTCCCGGGGCGGCAAATACCTGCGGGGCGCCATCCTGGCCCAGGGCGATCTGGATATGTGGTCCATCCTGCACTCCCTCAAGGCTTCCGGCTATGACGGCGATATCGCCATCGAGTTCGAGGGCTTGGAGGACGCCCAGTACGCCTCCGCCGTGGGCCTGCAGAATGCCCGGCGCATTTGGAACGAAGTGTAAAAAGGAGAAGCGGCACTATGAAAATCGGCGTATCGTCTTACAGCTTTGCCCAGTATATGGGCGAAACCAAAGCCAATTACTTTCAGATCATCGATTTAGCCAAGGAAATGGGCTACGACGCCATTGAGTTCATCGACCTGAAACTGGAAGTGCAGCCGGCGGAAAGCGTGGCTGCCCTGGCGAAGGAAATCCGGGCATACTGCGAAAAGCAAAACCTGCCCATCGCCGCCTATACTGTGGGCGCGGATTTCCTGAACCGGGAAAACGAAGTGGAGCGCATCAAGGGCCAGGTGGACATCGCGGAAATCCTCGGCGCGCCGGTCATGCGCCACGACGCCTTCTGGAGCATGCCAAGCGGCATGACCTGGCGGCAGGCGGTGGACAAGATCGCGCCCCTCATCCGGGAAGTGACAGAATACGCGGCGCAAAAGGGCATCCGCACCTGCACCGAAAACCACGGCTTGATTTTGCAGGACGCGGAACGGGTGGAAACCCTGATCCGCACGGTGAACCATCCCAACTACGGGTGGCTTGTGGACATGGGCAATTTCCTCTGCGCCGACGATAATCCCCTGCGGGCTGTGCCCATCGCAGCGCCTTACGCTTTCCACGCCCATGTGAAGGACTTTATTTTCAAATCCTTTGCGGACGACGATCCCGGCGACGGTTGGATTCATACCCGCAACGGCAATTATATCCGGGGCACCGTGGCAGGCCACGGCGTGGTGCCCATCCGCAAATGCCTGTCTATTTTGAAAGAAGCGGGCTATCAGGGCGTGGTGTCCTATGAGTTTGAAGGGCACGAACAAAACCTGCCCGCCCTGAAAAACGCCCTGAAATTCATCCGCAAAGCGGCGGAATAAAACCCTGCTATAATTTGACCCCCGGGAATCCCGGGGGCCGTTTGTATTCTTTTCCGATTCCGAAAGGAAGATGGTATGAAGCAGAAAACAGCCGCTTTGATCGTCAGGCTGCGGGGATGGATTTTGGCGATGATGCTCCTTACCGCCGTCCTGTGCGCGCCCGCCATCGCCAAAACTCGCATCAATTATGATCTGACCCGGTATTTGGACGAAAGCACCATGACCAAGCGGGCCCTGAAAGTTATGGAGCAGGAATTCGGCACGGGGGATCAACTGTACATCATGTTTGAGGACCAATCCCAGGACGCGCTGAACAGCCTGATCGAGGAACTGAACGCCCTTGATGAAGTGCGTTTCGCTCTTCACGACCCCCAGGACGATGTGCGGGTACTGGACGGGATCACCTATCAGCGGGTCACCCTCACCCTGACGGGCAGCGACGCTGCCGCACTGGTGCGAAAGCTGCGGCAGATGTACGCGGGCGTTCCATGCGCGGTGGGCGGTCAGGCGGCGGCGCTGCTGGACATTCAGCAGAGCGTTGGCGCGGAAATCCCCGCCGTGATGGGCATCGCGGTAGCGGTGGTGCTTTTGGTGCTGCTGCTCACTTCCCACGCCTGGCTTGAGCCGCTGGTGATCCTGCTGGTGCTGGCCGTTTCCATCCTCATCAACATGGGCACCAACTTCATTTTCCCGGATGTGTCCTTCATCACCTTTGCCGTCAGCGCCATCCTGCAGCTGGCCCTGTCCATCGACTACGCCATCATGCTGCTGCATGCCTACAATGGCTTTTTGGACGCGGGCATGAAGCGGGAGCAGGCCATGACCCACGCCCTTTCCCATTCCTTCATGCCCATTGCCTCCAGCGCCTTTACCACGGCGGCGGGGCTGCTGAGCCTGCTGTTCATGAGCTTCACCATCGGCTTTGATATCGGTCTGGTGCTCAGCAAGGGCATATTGATCAGCATGCTGGGCGTGTTCCTGCTCATGCCCGCGGTGACCCTGCTGTTCGGCGGAGCTTTGAAAGCCACCCGGCATAAGCCCCTGCGCCTCGGCGGAGAACACTTAGCAGAGCTTGTATACCGCATCCGGCGGCCTTTGGCAGTATTGCTGGTGCTGGCGGTGGCTTTCGGCTTTTACCTGCAAAGCGGCAATACCTACCTGTTCAGCGATTCAGGCCAATCCCGTCAAAAAACGGAAGCAGTCCGGGTGACTCAGGTGTTCGGGGAAGCAAATCCCATGGTGATCCTGGTGCCCGGCGGCGAGGAAGACGCAGATTATGACCTCCAGCGGCAGCTGGCGGAAGCGCTGCTGGCCCTTGAAACCGGCGGCGAACCGGTGATTCGGGAATTAAACGCCATGGTGACCGATGGGCAGGAGGCGCTAAAATACTACACAGCCCAGGACGTGGCAAAGCTATCGAGCATGAACGCGCTGACTGTGAGCATCTTTTTCCGCAGCCAGGGCTTCGGCGATTCCGTGCGGGCGGACCGACTGCTGGAAGCGGCGGGCAGCCTGATTTCCGGCAATGAAGAGCTGCAAAAGCTGCAATCTACCCTCGCTTCCGCCAAAGCGGCCTTCAACGGCCCCCATTATGCCCGGATGCTGCTGGAGCTTGACTTCCCCGTCAGCGACACCCGCACCCGCGCGGCCATCGATAAAATTCAGGACGCGGCCCGGACGGTATACGGGGAAAACTATTACCTGACGGGCGTGCACATGTCAACCTATGACATCGGCAATGCCTTCGAGGGCGATTTGATGAAGGTGAACGGCATCACCTTTATCGCAATCCTGCTGATCGTGGCCCTGTCCTTCCGGGCGTTCAGCCTGCCCCTGATCCTGGTGTTCGTGATCGAAGGGGCCATCTGGATCACCATGGGCATTTCCCAGCTGCTCAATCAGCCCATTTTCTTCATGTCTTATCTCATCTGCGTGTCCATCCAGATGGGAGCCACCATCGACTACGGCATCCTGCTGTCCAGCCATTATCGGGACGCCCGGCTGTCCGGCAGTCCCGTACGGGAAGCGCTTTCCGCCGCCATGAAAAAAGCCCTGCCCACGGTGTTCACCTCCGGTGTGATCCTGATTACGGCAGGGTACATCATCGGAAAAATGTGCAGCGTCTATTATATCTCCGCCATCGGCCTGCTGCTGTCCCGGGGCGCGTCGGTGTCCGTCTTCCTGGTCCTCACCCTGCTGCCCGCGCTGCTGACGGTATTTGATCGAGTGATTATTTCACGAAGAAAAGGCTGAAGGCTATACATACCAAAGGGGCCGTCTGATCATGGATAATTGACCGGACAGCCCTTTTTACTAAAGAATTCCCACGACCATTCCCTATACCAAATGAGGTTTGAAACAAAAGAGAATAAACGCCAAGAAGAACATGTAAATTCCCAGAGTAACGTCCACAGTGGGAAAAGGCATGGACGTTTGTGTGAATATAGTAGATATTACTATGAGAAGTGAAAGAACATCAGGGATTGAGGGCATAGGGTACGAAAAAACCAAATAAATAAGGGATAGAACTGAGCGTGCATACGCAATCAGAAAAGAACAAATAGGAATAGTTGTTCCCAAAAAGGAGATGTCAAACAGGAAAGCATAGCAAACAGGCCAATTATGATCGCTTACTGTATAGAGGCTGGATTTGGGATTTCTTTATTAGCAGTCGCAGAGCGAATACAAAAGGAATGTGTCCGCGGTGGGCACATTCCTTTTGTCACTAAACCTGTCCGTGAATGGACGCGTCAGGTCCTGCGTCTGTCGATCCCGCTGTGGCGGTAATATTCCGCTTTGGCTTCATACATCCGCTCGTCTGAGATCCTGCTCAGCTGCGCAAAGTTTTCGGAGGGGAATTCCCGAGTGGAGGCGTAGCCGCAGGAAACGGAAAGATGCCCGCACCGTTCGCCGGTCCATTCTGACACAGCCTTTTCCAGCGCCGCCTGCAGTTCAGCGAGCTGCGATTGGCTTACGTGCAGCATGGCGGCGAATTCGTCTCCGCCGATGCGGTAAATCTTTCCGTATGGACCAAAGCATTTTCGCAGACAGTCCGCCGTCCCGAGGATCAGTTCATCCCCGGCGGCGTGGCCCAGGGTATCGTTGGTGGTTTTCAAACCGTTGATGTCCACCGTCACATAAACGTAGTTTTCATCCAGCGCTGTCATGGAAAGCCGTGCTTTTTCTTCCTCAAAGGCCCGGCGGTTCAGCAGTTGGGTATCCTGGTCCTGCAGGGATGCTTTGGTCAGGGCGATGGTGCGCATGGAGATGATGCGCAGTGAAATGATCAGAATGACCATTACGAACAGGCACAAGGCGATATTCAACAGGATCACGTTGAAATATTCGCCCTGCGTGAGGCTGCTGTCGCTTTCCACCACCAGATACCATTCCAGATTATCGATATATTTGCTCACCGCGATGGTGCCGCCGCCCAGATCGTGATAAATATACTCACCGCTGGGGCTCAGGTTCAGGTCGGCGTGGAAAATGTCCATGAGACGACCCTCGTCGGTGTCGATCTGAATCTGTCCATTCGCGTCGATCAGATTGATTTTGACCTGATGTTCCTTTTCCAGGCTTTTGAACAGCGCCTGGCTCTCGGACATATGCACGCCCACGCCGCAAACGCCTAAGAAATCTCCCTGCCCGTCCCGAATGGAGGCGTCCACAAATACGGCCCAAATATCACCGCCCTGCTCGTCAAAACCCACGTCCAGATCATATTCGGGCTTTTTGGCCAAAAATACGCCGTACCAATAATCATGCTCATCATGCTCCGGGTCAACGATCTTGCTCAGTCCATCGAAATTATAATACCGCCTGGTAGCGTCGGAAATCACGTAGACCGATTCATAATTGAGCCCGTCCCGAATGCCGGAAAGGTAATCCTGCATGGCGGCGGTGCTTTCTTCTTCCGACAGAGTCTGTTCGTTTTGCAGCGCCTTGATCAGGAAGCTGTCATGGGCCATGGTCATGCCCACCGTAACCGGCTCGCTTAGCTCGCTGCTGATGGCGTCATAAATGCGGGCGGCCATCATTTTGTTCAGTTCCCTTTCATTCCGCTGGCTCATGAGGTTCAGGGACCAGAGCGAAACAAAGGTGGACAGCAAAAAACTGACCAGCACGATGATCACTGTCAGCCGGGTGATATTATGCTTGCTCAATGTGGCGTGGTACTGAAACACTAATACTTTCCTTTCTTATTTATCATTTGGTGCAAGCACCCTCTGCAAATCTATTATATACGGTATAGATTCTTTAATCAAGCGGAGAAGCACAAATTATGGAAAAAATGCGGTCAAAAATGCAGCCCCACAGTCAGTATGTACTGTGAACCGCGATGGCAATTACTTGCGCTTTGTTCTTTTTCCTGCTACAATAAAGATGATGAAAGCGAGGTAAGTATATGGAAATTTGGGATTTGTACGATCAGGACAGGAAACTGACGGGAGAGACCGCCGTGCGGGGAGAACCGGTACCGGACGGCAGGTATCATCTTGTTGTGGACGCCCTGTTTTTAAACAGCAAAGGGGAAACTCTGCTCCAGCGCCGCGCCAAGGAAAAGGACATCATGCCGGATATCTGGTCGGTGCCGGGCGGGTCCGCCGTGGCGGGGGAGGACAGCGCAACGGCCTGCGTCCGTGAAACGGAAGAAGAAATGGGCTTTACCCCCGATATGAAACATGGACGTGTGCTCATGACGGAGCGCCGGGAACGTCCTGCCCGCGGCTTTTTCCGGGATGTGTGGCTGTTTTGTCAGGATGTGCCCATTGAAAGCATGACCTGGCAGCCCGGTGAGGTGCAGGACGGCATGTGGATCCTGCCGGAAAGAATCAAGGAAGACCCTCAATTATGGAAAGAATTGAATGAACTGTATTTCTGGAAAAGCGCTTTCCCTTATTTATTGCTGGAAAGCATGCGCATCCGTATTCCCCAGGGCATTTACCGCCATTACAAGGGCAACCGCTATGAGGTGCAGGGCCTGGCGCTCCATTCCGAAACCCTGGAGCCCATGGTGATCTACAAGGCGCTGTACGGCATGGGGGAAATCTGGACGCGGCCCGCCCAAATGTGGAACGAGGAAGTGCTCCTGCCGAACGGCGAAAAAACCCTTCGTTTTCGCAGGGAAAGCTTGTAACAATTGTAAATTCTTGCGGTCTGCCTGACCAGTGGCAGGAAAAGCACGCCTTTCTTCGTAAAACATTTGTAGGCATTGAATTCATGAGAAAGGTAGGATTTTCCATGAAGAACGGAAAATGGCTGGCGCTGCTGATGGCAGTCCTCCTGCTGCCGGTATTCCGTCCGGCGCTGGCTGAACAGGAAGAAATAACCGTTACCGTGGGCGGAAAGTATATGTTCGGGAATGAGAAAACCTATACCATCGCCCGCCCGGAACTGATCGAAGCGGTGCGCCGGGAGCTTTCCGCCGCCGTGCCTGCCGAAGCGCCGGAACAGAAGCACAGTTCATTTGACATCCAGCTGTCCCTGAAGGGGGAAACGGCCGCCTTGTATTATGACGATCTGTATTGCATGACCTATATGGAAAAGGAAGGGCAGTTTTATCAGATGGACGGCGCGTTTGGGGCGAAGCTGGCCTACCCTGCCCATCTTTGGCTGGAAACCGCCGGGCCAGATTTCAGCGTGTCGGAGGAAAACGCCGCTTTCCTGAAGCAATGGGGCTGGACGCCCTTTTTTACGCTGGCGGAAACGTCGGTCATGCTGCCGGAAAAGCTGACCGCTTCCATTGCCGACGAAGCAGACCTGTATTTTACCTGGGCCGATCTGTTTCTGCGGCAGGCGGGGTTTGATCTTACGCCCTGGCTGGGCAAAGAAGTAAGCGTTTCCATCGTGGGACTGTGGGAAAATGCGGAGCGGAGCCGCTTTGTGGCAAGGGATCTGGAACGGGATATCCATGTAACGTCCAATCTCCGCTGCGTGCTCCTGCGCGCCGAGGGGGAAATCATCGGCGGGTTCATCGCCGTGGGCCGCCATAACGGGGAATGGATGATGAGCTTGGACGGAAAAACGGCCCTCGATCTGCTGGGCACCGACGATCCCACGGCTTATCTCATTTCCCATGCCTCGCTGACGGAACAGGAAAAGGTTTTGGCCCAGGCGGCGCCGGAAGAGGTCGTCTGCCGGTATATGGAGACCGCTCCGGGAGAATTGGCCGTGTTCACGCCTCGGGCCCAATTGCTTTCCGAGCTGGCTGCGAATATGAATGACGATAAGCTGTTCGTCACCTGGGAAGAACAGTTGGCCATTCAGCTGTACTGGCTGGAACTGGATGGGGAGGAAATCGGCTTCCCTACTGCAGCGGCCAGCGTGGAAGCCATGCGGGAGGAAAACGTGTACCGCGTGATCACCGATCAAGGGGCGGACTGGTATGTGTTCCTGGTCTGGGAAAGCGATGAAACGGGCTGGAAAGTCAAGGCGTGCTATGATGATTATGTCTGATTCCTGAAAGGGGGAAAGAAAGTGGAAATGCCCCTCTTTTTCAAAAAGAAGAAGGAAGAACGGTTTGAAAGCCTGGCGGCGGAAAACGAGCGGCAGGTGTATTCCGTTTGCTTCCATATGATGGGCAATCGGGAGGACGCCCAGGACTGCGCCCAGGAAACCATGCTGCGGGCTTTCCGGGCTTTCGGCTCCTTCCGGCAGGACGCCTCCTTTTCCACCTGGATCACGCGCATTGCCATGAACGTGTGCACCGACGCCCTGCGCAAGCGGCGGGACGCCGTTTCCCTGGACGCCCTGCGGGAGGATCAGGGGTTTGACGTTTCGGACGCAGCGCCTACAGCCTACGCCCGGCTGGAGGAAAAGGAACGGCTGCGGCTGCTTAAAGAGGGGCTTTCCCTGCTGCCGCCCGATATGCGGCAAATGATCGTCATGCGGGATATGCAGGGCAAAAGCTACGAGGAAATCGGCGAAATATTGAATGTGCCTTTAGGCACGGTGAAAAGCCGGGTCAGCCGGGCACGTGAAAAGCTTTCTATGATTCTGAAAAAATCTTCGGAACTTTTTTCTTCCCCATCCGTCTAAGAAAGTGAGAGGAGGCGAAAACGATGGATTGTAAAGAATTTTCAAATCTTCTCGACGCTTATATGGACGGCGCGCTTCCGGACGCGGACGCGCAGCGTATGCGGGACCACGCGGTGGAATGCGAAGCCTGCAAGGCGATGCTTTCCCTGCGGCAGGATTGCCGCCGGCTGGACGGGGAGATTCAGGTACCGGATTCCTTCTCTTCCGCCTGGCGGCAGACCATACGGGAGGAAGAGAATATGGAAGAAAAGTCAAAGAAAACTGTTCATTGGAAGACATGGGCTTCTGTCGCCGCCGCACTGATCTTTGTGGTGGGCGGCACGCTGGCCAGCCGGGACGATTTGCCGTCCCGAAAGGTCACCTCCACAGCGAACAGCTCGGTTTCATATGAGGAAAAAACGACTGGCTCTCCAGCCGCTTACCGATCCATGGCGGCTGGCGGCGTGAGCAATTTTACTTATGATGCCGGCGCAATGGAATACCCCATGGAAGCGGCAGCTTACGAAATGGACGACGCGGCGGAATACGAGTATGCGGGAGAACCCAGTGCAGCCGCCGCGAAGGAAAAGATCATCCGCAGCGCCAGCTTTACCGTAAAAACCGCCGATTACGAAGCCGATCTGCAAAAGATCCAGGACCTGACGGCGGAAATGGGCGGACGGGTGGAATACATGTCCTCCTCCGGCGACGCTACCCTGGGACAGATCCGCAGCGCGTCCCTTACGCTTCGCATTCCGTCTCAGCGGCTGGATGCGTTTTTAACGGGAGCCCAAGGCATCGGAACCATTACAGGCATGACCCAGGAAATGGAGGATGTGTCCGATTCTTACTATGATACTCAGACCCGCCTGGAAACCCAGCGGGAAAAACTGAAACGTCTTCAGGCCATGATAGCCCAGGCAGAGGACGTTTCCGATCTGATCGAGATCGAATCCGCCATTGCCGATACCCAATATTACATCGACCGCTACACCGGAACGCTGAAATCCTACGACAGTAGGGTAGATTACAGTACCGTGCGGGTCACCGTCCGGGAAACGAAGGTCACGGAAACCAAGGAAGTATCCCTGGGCGAACGGATTCTGACCGGGATCGGGGATTCCTTCCAGGAATTCGGCTGGTTCCTGGAGGATATGGTCATCTTCCTGGCTTTCGCTCTGCCTTGGATCATCACCCTGGCGGCGGTGGGGCTCGTGGCCGTTCTGATCATCCGTGCCAGAAAGAACAGAAAAAATAAGAAGGAAAAGAAGGTTCAGGAACAATGAAAAAGGTTATAGCCGTTTTCGCGGCAATAGTATTGATGGTTTTCCTTGCGTTACCCGTGCTGGCGGAGAATGAGCGGGTGATCCAGGTCAGCGGCAGCGGCGTGGTTTCTCTGGCGGCGGACACCGCTTCCATTCAGATCGGCGTGGAGACCAGAAGCGACAATGTAAAGGACGCTCAGCAGGAAAACGCGAACCTCATGGCGGCGGTTCTGGAAGCGATCAAAAAGGCGGGCATTGAAGAAAAGGACGTCATGACCAGTCAGTTCAATGTGTACAGCGGGTATGATTACAGCTCGGACGCGCTGGGCCGAGAGACCCGTATTCCTTATTATCAAGTGAATAACAACGTGACGGTCACCATCCACGATCTGACGATGGTGGGCGCGGTGCTGGACGCCGCCATGGAGGCCGGGGCAAACACCACCTATGGCATCAGCTTTTCTTCCACCCAAGCCAACGAAGCCTACCAGAAAGCGCTGACCCGGGCGGTGGAGGACGCTATGAACAAGGCGAAGGTACTGGCCGCTGCGGCGGGGGTTGAGCTGGGCGAACTGATTCGCATGGATGCCACGCAAAACTCTGGTGGCTATTTCAGAGAAACCTACGGGATCGCCAATTCCTATGCTTATTCCGCCAAAACGGCGGATGCGGGCACTTCCATCACCGGCGGCGATCTCACCGTCACCGCGGACGTGGTACTGGAATATGTGCTCAAATAATAACAAAGATTTGCTGTAGTCAAACCCTCCCGACGGACTTGCTGTCGGGAGGGTTTGATAGTCTGAAAGCAGGGGATAGGAACATGCGTTCTTTTATAATACGAACATTTACAAGAAGATTCAGAAGGAAATATCGAGATAAACTGAACATCAAAACAAGAAGGCGGATGGAATGTTCGTAAAAAAGGAGGAAGACGAAAAAGAGGAAAGAAAAGCGAAAAAAGATGTTGACATAGGGAGGATGACGTGGTATTATATCCAAGCGCTCGAAAAACGGGGCCTTGCGAGAGGGACCGGGAGGGCGCGGGAATCTTGAAAACGATACAGAAATGAGAGAGAAACGACAGTTAATTCTGAAATGAGTTTTACTTGAGGCTGGGGAGCGAGCAGGAGCGAAAGCGAGGGCGAGCGGAGAACCCAGTAGTCAAGTTAAAGGATTAAACACAAGAGTTTGATCCTGGC
>JAFXMP010000265.1 GCA_017530275.1 Clostridia bacterium
CCCTATTTCGCACGGGCTTACGGCTTGGAAGTGGCGGCGGTGGTAGCGCTGGAACCGGACGAGCCCATTTCTCCCCGCATGCTCAAACAGGTGATCGAAAAGGTCAAGGCCGCGGGCAATCCGCCCCTCTTTTCTGAACCGCAGTATGAGAATACAGCTCTGCGCACTGTGGCCCAGGAGACCGGCGCACCGGTATATGAGTTAGACCCCCTGGTGACCGGAGACGGCGCGAAAACAGCCTATGAGGATGTGATGCGGAAAAACCTTTCGGTACTGCTGGAAGCACTGGGCGAATGAGCATCGAAGCCCTCAGAAGTGCGCATAAAATGAGAAATCCCTGCGCAAGTTTTGAGAAGCCTTATGTCGATTCTGGGAAGTTTCATTATTGACATGTACACTTTATTATGTTAATATAGTAACAAAATTGTGGGCCATCCAGCTCGCAAAAAATCATATCAAAAGGAGTGTACCCGTATGAAAAAGATCGTTGCTCTGCTCCTGTGCGTTCTGATGCTCAGCGTCAGCGTGTGCGCCCTGGCTGAAGGCAAGGTCGGCGTTTCCATGCCCACCAAGGACCTGCAGCGCTGGAATCAGGACGGCGAAAACATGCAGAAGCTGCTGGAAGAAGCTGGCTACACTGTTGACCTGCAGTTCGCCTCCAACGACGTGCAGCAGCAGCTGAACCAGGTGACCAACATGATCAACAACGGCTGCGACGTCGTTGTGATCGCCGCCATCGAAGGCTCCTCCCTGGGCTCTGCTCTGGATCTGGCCAAGGAAAAGGGCATCCCGGTCATTGCTTATGACCGTCTGCTGATGGATTCCGAAGCCGTTTCCTACTATGCCACCTTCGACAACTACATGGTCGGCACCAAGCAGGGCACCTACATTAAGGAAGCCCTGGATCTGGACAACGCTGCTGGCCCCTTCATCCTGGAAGTCACCGCTGGCGACCCCGGCGACAACAACGCCCGTTATTTCTATCAGGGCGCTATCGACGTTCTGCAGCCCTACCTCGACGCTGGCAAACTGGTTGTGAAGTCTGGTCAGCTTGATTTCACCGACGTTGCAACTCCCACCTGGAAGACCGAAGTTGCCCAGACCCGTGCTGACTCCATTCTGGCTTCCTTCTATGCCGACGGCTCCAACATCGACGCTTGGCTGTGCTCCAACGACTCCACCGCTCTGGGCGTTACCAACGCGCTGGAAGCCAACTATGACGGCGAATGGCCCATCATCACCGGTCAGGACTGCGACATCTCCAACGTGAAGAACATGATCGCCGGCAAGCAGGCCATGTCCGTGTTCAAGGACACCCGTACCCTGGCTGCTCAGGTCGTGAAGATGGTTGGTCAGATCCTCGCTGGCGAAACCGTTGACGTGAACGACACCGAAACCTACAACAACAACAAGATCGTTGTTCCTTCCTTCCTGTGCGAGCCCGTGTTCGCCGATGTGAACAACTATGCCGAATTGCTGCTTGATTCCGGTTACTATACCGCCGATCAGCTGCAGTAATTTCAGGTTTACCAATTAAAGCGATGCAGGCGGGCGGTGCCCGCCTGCATCGTTTCAAAAACAGGAAAGTCATTAATTTCCATCTGATAGAAAAGCTGGAGGAGAGCCATGGCCAAGATTCTGTTGGAAATGAAGAACATTACAAAGACTTTCCCGGGTGTAAAAGCGCTCGATAACGTAAATCTTCAGGTGGAAGAGGGAGAAATCCACGCGCTGGTGGGCGAAAACGGCGCGGGCAAATCGACCCTGATGAACGTGCTGAGCGGTATCTATCCTTACGGTACATATGAGGGAGATATTATCTACAACGGCCAAGTCTGCAAATTCTCCAATATCAAAGATTCCGAAAAATTAGGCATCGTCATCATCCATCAGGAGCTGGCGCTGGTTCCTGAAATGACGATCGGCGAAAACATGTACCTGGGCAACGAATGCGGGCACAAGTTCGCCATCAACTGGAACAAAACCTACTCTGAGGCCGACAAGTACCTGAAAATGGTGGGGCTGACGGAAAGCTCCAAAATCCAGGTGAAAACCATCGGCACCGGCAAGCAGCAGCTGGTAGAAATCGCCAAAGCGCTGGCCAAGCAGGCCAAGCTGCTGATCCTGGACGAGCCCACGTCCTCTTTGAACGAAGAAGATTCCCGCGCACTGCTGGATCTGATGCTCAGCTTCAAAAAGCAGGGGATGACCATGATCATCATCACCCATAAGCTGAACGAAGTATCCTATGTGGCGGACAAAATAACGGTGGTGCGCGACGGCTCCACCATCGAAACTATAGACAACCACGGCGCGGAACCCGTCAGCGAGGAACGGATCATCAAAGGCATGGTAGGCCGCGAGATCACCAACCGCTTCCCCAAGCGGGAGAGCGTGAAAATTGGGAACGTGAAAATGGAGGTCAGCCATTGGACGGTGCACCATCCCCTGTATCCCGAGCGCAAGGTGGTGGACGACGTGTCTATGTACGTGCGGCAGGGCGAAGTGGTGGGTATTTACGGCCTCATGGGCGCAGGGCGCACGGAGCTGGCCATGAGCATTTTCGGCCAGAGCTACGGCGTGAATATTTCAGGCGAACTCAAGCTGGACGGAAAGCCCGTGAAGCTCCACAGAGATGCGGCGGACGCCATCAAGCACGGCATCGCCTACGTGACCGAGGACCGCAAAGGCAACGGCCTGGTACTGTCCCAGTCCATCAAGGTGAATACTTCTCTGGCCAATCTGAAAGCCATTTCCACCAATGCCGTGATCGATGCGGATAAGGAATACGCTGTGGCTGAGGAGTACCGAAATAAGCTGAAAACAAAAACGCCTTCTGTGGAACAGCTTGTAGGCAACCTTTCCGGCGGCAACCAGCAGAAGGTGCTGCTGGCCAAGTGGATGTTCGCCGAGCCCGACGTGCTGCTGTTGGACGAACCTACCCGCGGCATCGACGTTGGCGCGAAATATGAAATCTACTGCATTATCAACGATCTGGCCGCCGCGGGCAAATGCGTGGTGCTGATTTCTTCCGAACTGCCGGAGGTGCTGGGCATGAGCGACCGCATCTATATCATGAATGAAGCGAAGATCGTGGGCGAAATGAAGGCGGAGGATGCCACCCAGGAGAACATCATGGCAGCCATCCTCAGATCGGGAAGGGGTGCATGACGATGAGTGAAAAACAAGCTGTATCCTCCAAGCCCTCTGTCATGCAGAGGTTCAATGCCGGTGAATTCTTCCAGAAATACACCATGACCATTGCCTTGGTGGTCGTTACCATCGTATTTGCCTTATGGCCCGGAAAGCAAGGTTTGATCCTGCTTCCCTCCAACCTGACTGGCCTCATCGCAGAAAACGCCTATGTTTTCGTTCTGGCCACAGGTATGTTGCTGTGCATCCTCACCGGCGGCAATATCGACCTTTCCGTCGGTTCCGTGGTATGCTTCACGGCGGCCATTGGCTGCGTCATGATGTCAAGCGGCATGAATATGTGGCTGGCCGTGGTGGCGATGCTGCTGATCGGCCTGGCCATCGGTGTGTTCCAGGGCTACTGGATCGCCAAGATCAGGGTTCCCGCCTTTATCGCCACCCTGGCCGGCATGTACGCTTTCCGTGGCTTTTCCAACGTGGTGCTAAACGGCTACCGGGTGGATATCAGCAACGAAAGCTTCTTGGCGCTGTTCGGCAACGGCAAAACCAGCTATATCCCCGATGTGATCCGGCAGAATATGCCGGGGCTCGATTCCGTGTTCAGCGCCGACAACGCATTCCTGGTTGGCCTGACTGGTTCGGCCAATTTCGCCAAGAATTTCAACGCGACCTGCATGTGTATCGGCATCGTGGCAGCGCTGGTATTCATCCTGCTGAAAATCCGCAAAATTTTGGTGCAGAAGAAGTTAGGCATCAGCCAGTCCATTCCCGGCCAGATCGTTTCCATGGTGCTTATTTCCGCGCTCGCCCTGTGGGTCAGCTTTAAACTGAGCTGCTACCGCGGCTTCCCCATGGTACTGATCTGGATCGCCCTGGTGCTGGGCATCTACGCCTACATCACCACTAAAACCGCCATCGGCCGCCACCTGTACGCTGTGGGCGGCAACGAAAAGGCCACAGCCCTTTCCGGCGTCAAGACCCGCAACGTATACTGGTTCGCCTACGCCAACATCGGATTGCTTGCGGGGCTTGCCGGTATCCTGACGGCGGGCCGCGCCAAGGGCATCGACCCCGTATACGGCGAAGGCTATGAAATGGACGCCATCGCTTCCTGCTTTATCGGCGGCGCTTCGGCTTATGGCGGCACCGGCAAGGTGTCCGGCATGATCATCGGCGCCATCCTGATGGGCGTGATCAACAAAGGCATGATCATCGTGGGCGTAGACGCCAACTACCAAAAGGTGGTCAAAGGCATCGTGCTTTTGATCGCCGTCATGTTCGACGTGCTGTCCAAGCGGCAAAAGCGGTAACGCAGGGAGGGGGACAAAATAATGGAAAACAAATCGTTTCGCGCGGCGCTGAAAAAGAACGCCATGCTCATTGTCCTGGTTCTTGTGTATCTGTTTTTCCTGATCCTGACGCAGGGCGGCATCTTTAAGCCCTCCAGCTTCACCCAGCTGATCGTGCAGAACGCCTACGTTTACATCCTCGGCGCCGGCATGCTCATGTGCATGCTCACCGGCGGCAATATCGATTTGAGCTGCGGCGCTTTCGTGTGCCTGCTGGGCGCGTTCGGCGGCGTGTTCATGGTCGTGATGGGCTTAGGCACTGGTATGTCCATTCTGCTGCTGCTGCTCATCGGCGTGGTGTACGGCGTGATCTTGGGCGCTCTGGTGGCTTATGTGCACATTCCCCCGTGGATCGCCACCCTGGCCGGGTATCTGGCGTTCCGCGGCCTTGGCACCTCCATCCTGTCCGCCAATTCCAAAACCGGCTCCCTGTCTTTGGCTGATCAGACGGACTTCCTGAGCATCTTCTCCGGCCGTGTATTCCCAACCAAAGAAGGCGTTCTCAACCTGCCGTGTTTCTTCCTGGGTTTGGCTGCTGCTGGAGCGTTGGCGCTGATCATCTTCATGACCCGCAAGAGCCGTCTTTCCAAGGGCTACGAAGCCGATACCATGAAAACAGCCGCGCTCAAGAGCATCGGCGGGGCTGCGGCAATCATACTGGTGATGACCCAGCTTGCCATGGACGGCGGTATTCCCACCACGCTGCTGTGGGTCGCGGGCATTATTCTGATTTACAGCTTCATCACCAGCAAAACCACCGTGGGCCGCCATTTCTACGTGGTGGGCGGCAATATGGAAGCTGCCCGGCTGTCCGGCGTCAATACCCGGCGGATCATGTTCCTTGCATACCTGAACATGGCCGTGCTCACCAGCATCGCCACCTTCACGGTCATCGCCCGCTCCCAGTCTTCCTACGCGGACGTGGGCAAAAACTTTGAAATGGACGCCATTTCCGCCTGTGTTGTAGGCGGCGTATCCGCCAGCGGCGGCGCTGGCACCGTGCTTGGCATGGTGATAGGCGCTACGCTGATCGGCGTGATCAACCTGGGCATGAGCCTGATCAGCTTGGATGCCAACTATCAGCGCGTGATCAAGGGCTTCGTGCTTCTGGCCGCTGTGGTCTTTGACATTCTGTCCAAGAAAAAGGAAAAATAAAGTGATCAGATCATGACTTTCCGCCCCCGTGACCATGGTCACGGGGGTCTGTAAGTTAAGGAAGGCGGTTTCAATTTGAATAACGGAAAAACACGTTCCAGCCTGCTGGGTATCGTAGGCGCGTACCTGATATATACGGCCTATGAGCTTTGGCAGGATTGGGGCAATACCGAGACTACCATGACCACGCCGGCGCGAATCGTATTCATTGTCCTTTTCGTGCTGGCAGGTGCTGCGCTGCTGGTCTACGCTGTTTATGTTTGGCGGCACGCTGACGATCGGAAGGAAGAAAACGCCTCCCCGCCAGAGGATGAAAACAGTCTGAAATAGCACAGGAGGGAAAGGAAACCATGGAAGAACGCTTTGCTGCGTTGGAACAGGCTTTCATCATCTACCGTCAAGACCTGGAAGCCTGTGTCAGGAAAAGCAAGCCTACGGACGGCTTGCTGGGATTTGGCCGATCCCTCAAGGACGATCCCTGCCACGACCGCTTTGATGAGCGCGTGAAAGGGGCGGTGGACGGCATTTGTGCCGCTTCTCCCTCTGCGGAGGACGCGGCGCGTACAGTGCGCATGCTGCTGCGGGACGACATGTCCTCATGGCCAATGGCGGCGCAATGGATGCTGCGAGCTATCGAACGTCACAGCATTCCCCTGATTACCTTCCTTGCGCCTACGGATGCCGCCGTATTTCTGAAGGATTACACTGCCCGCTATAAACCCTGGGACCGTCTCCCCGTACAGCAGGAAATCTATAAAGCCTTGAAACATCAGGCAGGAGCAGAGAAGACTTTTTTTGTTTGATGAGCAAAGACGTCGAGAGCATCCGAATGACGGTAGACGAATACGAAGCGCTGCGGCTTCTGGATGATGAGGGCCTTACGCAGGAAGTATGCGCCGTCCGAATGAACATCGCCCGCACGACGGTTACGGCAATCTGGAGAAAGGAAGGAATGCAATGAGAATCGCAGTCACTTACGAAAATGGAGAGGTGTTTCAGCATTTCGGCCATTCCGAGCAGTTCAAGCTGTACGACATTGAGGATGGAAAGATTATAAGCGAGCAGGTTGTGAACACGAACGGCAACGGACATGGCGCATTGGCCGGGTTCCTGCATTCAGCCAAAGTGGACGCCCTGATCTGCGGCGGCATTGGCATGGGCGCTCAGATGGCGCTGGCTGACGCTGGGATCAAACTGTATGCAGGTGTTCAGGGGCAGGCTGATGAGGCGGCGAAAGCGCTGGCTGAAGGAACCCTGGAATATGATCCGGACGCACATTGCGACCATCATTGGCATCATCATGACGGAGACTGCGGCCACGATCACTGCACGGATCATCACTGCCACGGTAATTGACATATGAAGCGATTGTTTGATCTGTTTCTGACTTTTGCGAAGATCGGCCTGTTCACCTTTGGCGGCGGATATGCCATGATCTCGCTGATCGAACACACCTGTGTGGAACAAAAACAGTGGATCACACACGACGAGATGATGAACGTCACGGTGATCGCGGAATCCACGCCGGGGCCGATTGCAATTAATTGCGCTTCTTATGTCGGTTATAAACAAAAAGGATTGATCGGTGCGGCGGCAGCAACAGTCGGAATAGTATTCCCCTCATTCTACATCATTTTCCTGATCTCTATGTTTTTGGATCATTTTCTGGAGATTGCGTGGATCGCGCATGCTTTTATGGGGATCAAAATCGCCGTCGGCATTCTGATTCTTGACGCCGGCATCAAGATGATCAGGAAGATGCAGAAAAAGCCGATGCCGCTCGCCATCATGTGCTGCGCCTTCATCGCCATGCTGTTGATCGATCTCTTTGCATTGCGGGTGTCCTCCATCACCCTGATGCTGATTGCGGCGACGATCAGCCTTTTCCTTTTCCTGATGAAGCGCAATGCCGGAAAGGCAGGCACAGGGAAATGATCTATGTTGATCTGCTGATCGGCTTTCTGAAAGTTGGATTGTTTTCCTTCGGAGGAGCATACGGGGCAATCCCATTGATCAGGGATGTGGTGCTTTCCTATGGCTGGATCGGGGATGAAATGCTGACGTACATGATCGCAGTCAGCGAAAGCACGCCGGGGCCTATTATGGTCAATCTGGCGACCTACGTGGGCAGCTCACAGGCAGGCTTCTGGGGTGCGCTGATTGCGACAGCAGCCGTCGTACTTCCATCCTTCATCATCATTCTGCTCATCATGATCCTGTTGAAAAAGGTGCTGAATAATCCGTACGTTCAGGCAGTTCTTCGTGGTCTGAAACCATGCATGATCGGGATCATCCTTGCGACCGGTGTATTCATGATCCTGCAGGGCTGCTTCGGCAGCGCCGAAGAATTATCGATCAATCCAACAGCGCTGATCGTTACGGCGCTTCTCGCCGGCATTAACTTTGGGTCAAGGAAAATCCTGAAGAAAGGTATTTCACCCATTGGCTTGATTTGTATTTCCGCTTTGGCTGGGATGATCGCTTATGGTGTTTAGTCTGCGTCGGATCGCTTGCGAAAGACTCCAAGAAGCGCTTTTTTCATGGTTTTCGATTCGTTCTGTGATTATTAACGCTTGACAGTCCGTTACCATTCACATAGCAGGGGGAAACCATTCTTTGGGGGCCAAAGAATGGTTTCCCCCTGACCCCTTTCCAAGAAAGCCACAAAGGGAAGAACTGATTGAGCGATCGTTTTCTTGTACCTTTCTCGGAGGGGGGCTGGGGGAACCGCTCTTTGGGTTACAAAGAGCGGTTCCCCCAGAATTACCTGAATGGTAACGACAGTCCTGCAAAAATGTTGATATGATTTCCTTTACTCTTCTTGATATTATAACGGCATGCCGTTATAATACTCCCGGAGGAGGTGACATGATGCAGTTGAACGCAAGAATGGTACGGTAAAGCCTGTCCATCTACCGGTTAGCGAAAACCAGCGGCGTGCCCTATGACGCGCTGTATCGGCAGGTGTCCTCCAGCGAACAGGACGCGCATAACGCCTTGCTGCGCTTTGAAATGGATTATCCCGGCGTGACCAATGAAGCGAATGTGAATGAGATTATCAAAGCATTGCAGAAAAAAATAAACCAGAATTAAACCGGCGATGTTGGCACCGTGTGGAGCGCACATCGCCGGTTAGCCGATACTGCTTTTTGTTCTGCCCTTCTTAATGAAAGGTTCTCATTGATGATATTCTTGAACGGGGCAAACTCGTTGTTTCCAGCCGCCGAATCCACCTTGTCGTTAATGGCAATGAAGCGCACGTTGTGTTCGGGGAATACGACCTCCATATAGTATCCTGTTTGCAGGTAGTCGCGGCCCAGCCCCGGTAAAGGTTTTATTACGAATATCACTATAACATGGTATTATACTGAAGAGAGAGGATAATGATCAGGGGAAGATTCATAATGATTCATTCCATCTCTATTAACGCTTCACCCGGGCGCTGCCGTTCTTCATAATGGATTCCACTTCTTCCCTGCTGGCCATGGAGGTATCGCCGGGGGTGGTCATGGCCAAAGCACCGTGGGCCGCGCCGTAGTTCACGGCCAATTCGGGATCGCCGGTGGTCATGAGGCCGTACACCAGGCCGGAAGCGAAGGAGTCGCCGCCGCCCACGCGGTCCAAAATCTCCAGGCCGTTGTATTCCTTGGACATATGCACCTGGCCGTCCGCCCAGCAGATGGCTTTCCAGTCGTTGACGGTGGCGGTCTTCACGGTCCGCAGGGTGGTGGCGATGGCCTTGAAGTTGGGGTACTGCCGGGCGGCTTCCGCGATCATCTTATAGTAGCCGTCTAAGTTCAGTTCCTTCAGGTTTTCGTCGTTGCCTTCCACCTGCAGGCCCAGGCACGCGGTGAAGTCTTCTTCGTTGCCGATCATCACGTCCACATACTTCGCTACTTCCTTATTGACTTCCCGGGCCTTTTCCAAGCCGCCGATGGCCGACCACATGGAGGGACGGTAGTTCAGGTCGTAGGAAATGAGGGTGCCGTATTTCTTGGCGGTCTTGCAGGCTTCAATGACGGTTTCGCAGCTCTGTTCGGACAGAGCCGCGTAAATGCCGCCGGTGTGCAGCCAGCGCACGCCGAGCTTGCCGAAGACGTATTCAAAATCGAAGTCCTCGGGTCTCGCCTGGGAAATGGCGGTGTTGGCCCGGTCGGAGCAGCCCACAGCGCCACGGATGCCAAAGCCCCGTTCGGTGAAGTTGAGGCCGTTGCGGCACAGGCGGCCGATGCCATCCGTCTTTTTCCAATAGATCAGGCTGGTATCCACGCCGCCCTGCTCGATCAGGTCTTTGAGCAGCTTGCCCACTTCGTTGTCGGCAAAGGCGGTCAAAACGCCGGTGCGCATGCCGAAGCACTTGTGCAGGCCGCGGACCACGTTGTATTCGCCGCCGCCTTCCCAGGCTTTGAATTCCCGGGCGGTGCGGATGCGGCCCTCGCCGGGGTCCAGCCGCAGCATGATTTCGCCCAAAGATACGGCGTCGTAGCGACATTCCTTTGCGGGTTTCAGATTCAGGTTCAGCATGATTTTTCCCTCCTGTTTTTTTCTTTGGCTATCATAACGGAAGCGGCAGGCCGCCCCGTGCGCTCATCTTCCATCCCAGCGTTTTTTCATGGTGAAAGCGGCGTCCTTGGGCTGGCGAGACCGGGCGACGCTGGGAGTCGAGCTCCCGGTCCAGGTCGAGCAGGAGCTTAGAGCAATCGTGTGGAGCCTGGGTGATGGTCTCGGCCTCGTTGAAGATGCTCCAGGCGAAGACGGAGGGATGGTTCTTATCCCGCTTGATCATTTTCCTCCACGACGGCTTTATGGTTGCTGAGCAGCAGATTCACGTCGGGGCAGTCGCCGAAAAAGCCGTTGGATTCTCCCGCGCCCGACGCCAGGAAGTTGGCGATAGAGCGCATCATGCCCACGCCGGGCACCTCGTCGATGATAAGGAAGGCCTCCTCGTCCGCCATCCGGTACCATTCCTCGGCGTAGGGATAATAGCTGGTGCGGAAGCAGTTGGCGTTCAGCCACTTCATGCACGCAAAATCCCGCTTGGCCACGGCGTAGTTGAAGCCCGGCCCAAGATGTCCGAATCCTCATACTTGCCAAAGCCCCTCAGATAGACCGGCTTGCCGTTGATCAGAATCCATTCCTTTTCAATGGAGATCGTGCGGATGCCTACTTTGGCGTCGTACCGATCCACGGTCTGGCTGCGCTTTTTCAGGAGAATGGACAATGTATAGAGATAAGCGTTCCGCACCTGTCATAAATGGGGATTTTCTACACACAGTTCCCCATTCCTGCCTTGCCCAGAAGCAACGAGCGCGCCCTCTTGATCTCATAATTCGACACAAACGCTAAATTTCCCTTCGGCGTCCACGGAATAATTGTGTCGATTTATAATAAAAAAGACACGGAATAATAAAATATAATGACACGTTTTCGGCTAATATCTTTCCTTCTTTTCTTCAAATAAAAATAATGACACAAAGTATTACTCCGGTGTGGTTTTCCAATTTTCATTAGATCAGACACTCGTTTGTCAAGAAAATAGAAATAAATGTCAATTTTCTCGCCATTTTGTGTTTCACTATCACAAAAACGCGTGTATAAGCAACTATCTCGAACTTTTGAGTTGTAAAGATGTTTCCCGTTTTTTTGTTCTGAACCTGTATTGTCAGTATTCCTCTTCATTTTTCCAAAAAGTGTTCTAAAACACTATTAACTGAAGAATCATCAAATTTTCTGCCTGAGAAAACATCTTTGCAAATTTCTGTTAGCCAATTAATTTTTTCTAATGGCAAATTGTCCTTCAATACACGAAGCATTCCAAAAATATTTACCTTTATATTCTTTGTTTCAGTTGCGAGATACCTTTCATCTTCTGGCCCTGCCAACAGTTCTACGCATTTGGAATATATCCATACAGCAAAGAAATTTTGCATTGTTGTAATCCCGAGGATGCAGGAGAATCACATCTCCGGGCTGGCGGATCGTCACGGTGCTCTTCTCCTTGGAAACATCAATACCGACTGCATTCATGAAACATTCCCCTTTTGATTGGATTTACACCGGACGATACCAGTTTCTCTCATTGCCTATTCAATCTACTGGATGTTTCACGCGAACTCGCGGTTCAACCTGCGTAAAGCGAACGCTGCGAATAAGGAGCCGGTTGGCTAACTTGTTTGCGGACTCGTAGTCCTTGGAGGCATAGGCCAGACCGATGCTTCCCCATTCTAACAGTTTTGGCAATAAGACGGTCGGTATTCTGACTGGCTGTCAAATAACGCACGATCATTTTTCCGGATTTTGAAGGAACTGCTTCCATGAGGTGGCAGTTTCTTTTCATGGAAGCATCTTCGCTTAGCGATGGGGTGAATGGCGGCTTGCCGCAATCCCCAGGAAATGATATAATGGATGGGAAACGTGAAACTGTCGGCGGCATGGTTGTGGAAATAGAAACGGAAGGAGGCGCTGTGATCTTATGGCGATGGACAAAGCGGTAAAGAAGGCGTTTATCCGATATACGAAAAAGAAATATCCGGATGAATCAGAGCGGATCATCAAAAAGGCGGATGCGCTGTTTCCGGAATTGTATGCAAAGGCTCCGGACATCGGCGGTTCGGAAAACCTGATGGCATACAATCTCGATATGTTTCTTGTTGCAATTTCTTTTTACGAGGCTTCTGATCACAGAATAGACCGTCATGCGATCGGTGAGATAGCGCAGGATATATACGAGCGCTTCAAGTTCCTGCGCCATTTTGTCAATCTGAACGGAAAGAGGACGATGAAGCTCTTCCGCAATCTCATGTATAAGAAATATGTTCCCTATGCGCGTCTTGTGGAAGAGAAACGATCAAAAGGCCAATGGGGAAACACATGGCAAATACGAATCGATCCGAATGACAGCCGCGAAGGCGTCCGCTTCGATCTTGTCGGGTGTCCTTTGGCCGATTATGCGCGTGCAAACGGATATACCGATCTGCTGCCCCATCTTTGTGCCACCGACCATGTCATTCCAAAATTGATCCACGCAAAGCTCATTAGAACCCATATGTGCGCTCTTGGAAGTGATTCGTGCGATTACTGGTATATTGGCGATGAAAGTGAAACGGCCAGGAATTACAGCGGAAAACTGGTGTAACAGCGAAAAATCAGATTCATGATGGTGAAAAGGTTCTTGGCAGAACACGCAATCGCAGTATTGCGGGATGAATCAACATCGGGGGTGATTGTACATGAAGAAGAAAAAGAAGTGGAAAAAGATCATTCTGGCCGTCCTGCTATGCGTTTTCGTGCTGCTGATCGGCGGCTGGTGGTATTTTTCCGTCAGCATCTACAACGAAAACTTCAACAAACGCTTTGAAAGCTATGCGCCTTATACTCTGCGTGTGGAAGACTTTGACGGGCTCCGGCGCGAGAAATACACCTTCGCTTCCGATCAGGGGCAGATGCTGACGGGCTATCTGTACAGCGCGGGCGCCGGGCAGAAGGGCATTCTTGTGATCGCCCACGGATTCGGCGCGGGGCACAACTCCTATATGGACTGCGCGAATTACTTTGCCCAGCGCGGATACCTGGTGTTTGCCTATGACGCCACCGGCAACGACGAGAGCGAAGGAAGCGGCGTGGGCGGCATTCCCCAGGGCGTGATCGACCTGGATCGGGCCATCTCCTTCGTGGAGGAAAGCGGGAACTTCCCCAGCCTTCCCATCGTGCTGTTCGGCCACAGCTGGGGCGGCTACAGCGCGTGCAGCGTTCTCAAGTATCACCCCGAAGTCAAAGCAGTCATCGAGTGCTCCGGGTGCAACCGTTCCTCCGACCTGTTTGAAGCGGGCGGGAAAGAACAGGCGGGGGATGTGATCTATACGATGATGCCCTTCGTTCGGCTGCATGAACGGATCAAATTCGGCAAATACGCTTCCAATACCGCCATGGACGGTTTCGCCGCAAGCCAGGCGGCGGTCATGATCGTTCACAGCGCGGACGACGGTGTAGTGCCGATCACATACGGCTATGATCTGTACTATAAGAAGTATCAGAATGATCCCCGGTTTACCTTTATCCGCCTGGAGAATAGAGGCCATAACTACGTCTATGACGACACGACGTATATTGATGAACTGAACGCCGCATTTGCCGACTGGCTCAAGACGCTTGATTATGACTATCAAGCCACTGAAAACCAGGATCTCTTCGCGGCGGACAAGGCGGCCTACCTCCACGCGCATCTGGACAGAGAAAAGTGGTGCAGCATGCTGGATGAGGAATTGTTTGACCGGTTTTTGAGCTTTTACAATGAACACATAACACCGTGACATTGTATAAACGCTTCATCGTGAAAAAAGAAAGGAGAAGAACCGGATTTGTTGGAGGAAACGCATATGAAAAACACAATCATTCCGCCTTTGGTAACATGTACGCTGCTACATTCACGCCAATAGAACTGGATGCTCCCATGCTCGGCGCGGCATTTACCGCTTTGTTCCTGGCCTTCGCCGAATCGCTCACCTCCATTTTCCTGCACGAAGAGACGCTGATTGCGCAGTCGGCTCATTTCCTGCGCATCATGGGCCTGTCCGCCGCCATGCTGGGCAGCATCAATATGGTCACTTCCTATTATCAGGCGCTGGGCAAGGCCATGAATTCCCTGCTGATCACCATGATGCGGAATGTGATTCTGTTTATTCCCTGCGTGATCCTGATGAACGCTGTTTTCGGGCTGAATGGAACGATCTCAGCACAACCCATCGTGGGGACCCTGTTAGCCGCCATCTGTATGATCATGTACCTGAGAGATTGCTTAAGAAACAATTACGATCGCGGAATGGATGAATCCACGGATTAAGTGTTATATTGCCAAAGCAAAAGAATCGACCAGAGCAGGTTACCAGGAAGATATTCGCGTTCATATCATTCCAGATTTGGGTTCGCTTCATATTCGAGATGCTCTGTTCCTCCGATTCATTTCCCGTTCCACAGCGTTCAGGGTTTTGAAAAACCGCTCCGTGGCCACCGCCGCGCCGAGCAGCAAAACGCCGACGGTATTCCAGCCGAACATATGCCGCCAGGACGTGTGCGGCCCCTCAATCCCCAGTTCTATTGCTTTCGCCTTCAATTCTTCCGCGATCCGCGCCATCCAGACCAGCGGATAGATGAACAGCGTCGGGATGCCGAGCAGATAGGCTTTCCAGTAGGGCGTCAGTTTGTGGCCGAGGATGGATTCAAGCTCGTCCTGCAAACCACCCAGCGGCATATAGAGCAAGAAGAACAGCCCTGCCGTGAAAAAATCGATGAAACCCAGCAGAAAACCGGGACGGTTGGTGTGTTTGAAGATCATCGCTTGATCCTCATTTCCGGAATATGTGCATACAGTATCCTTTTCGGATGGCAGTTCATGATTCGCTCCCAGTCTGTCTGCAATGCTTCGTTTGATTCATAGCCGTCAAGGAACTCTCTCGGCTGCAGGTCGCCGACGATGCAGTCTCCATTGTCAAGGATAACGGAAACACTGTCCGCGCTGTGACTGGGTGTGGAGATGATTTCACCGGCGATGCCAAGGGTCATCAAATACGCTCTGCTTTCCTCAAAGCCGATCCTCTCCGCCTTGCCTTCATCAACCGGAATGTACCGCAGCCCATCACGTTCAAAAATATAATCCGGGTCATGAACGGATTCCTTCTGCGATTCCGGCAGGATCAGCCTTGCACCGTGCTGTTGTAGTTCCCCGATCAGACCGCAATGATCCGGGTGATAGTGGGTTGCGATAACATGGGTGATGCTTTCAAGCCGGATACCGTTGGCTTTCAGAGCCTTATAGAACACGGCAAGTATTCCGGCGTAGCCCGTATCCACCAGCAGACTACCCGGAATAAAGAAGCTGTTGGTGTTTCCGTATTTCAGCGTTATGGTTTCCACACGAAAAACTCCTCTCCGGATGCCAGCGTTTTCATCATGCCGGGCAGTTCTTCAATCCTGTCCATGTACGCTACTCCGTGCTGAATCCCCGCTCCTCTATCACAGGAACGATCTCCACATCCATGTTGGTGATCTCAACACTGCCCGGAAGCGATGGCGGCGATCACAGCGTCTATCGCCTCGGGTTCTCTTTGAATTTCCATCACTACCGATCCATCCCACGCATTTCGACACCAGCCGGTGCAGTTATGGAGATTACCTTCCGTTTTTTTCTTCGCATCAAATACCATACTTTTTCTGAGAAAAAACAGATTATTGCTGCTCCCGAAGCGCAACGAGCACATCCTCATACATTTCCGGATACGCTCCGGTAAACTTGGTTTCCAGGAACGTTCCGCCACGATCCACATAGAACGTGGTGGGAATCGCGCTGTACGGGAAGACCATGGCGAATTCCTTCGGAACGAGGATGACTGGATACGTGATCCCGTTTTCGCTGATCAACGCGCTGGCTTCTTCGATATCCTGATCGACCAAAAGGCCGATCACGCCGCAGTCGTTTTCCAGATTCCGGGTATAGATCGCCTGCAATGCAGGAAGCTCGCTGATGCAGGGCCCGCACCAGGTCGCCCAGACGTTGACCAGCGAAACCGCGTGCTCGCCGTATAATTCCTCCAGGGAAACCGGATGGCCGTCCAGATCCGTTCCAGTGATTTGGATGACCCGGTTGCTCAGATCGCCGTATTCGTTAAACGGAACATAGCAGGCAAAAGCAGCCGCGATCTCATCCTTCATGCCGCACAGGGAGACGTACTCCTCCGCGTATTCCGGCTCCACAAGGCCGGCAAAATCCGGGTTGAACGCCATGCACAGATAGAACTTCCAATTGTCCAATTCCCCGAGCTGAATCAGGTCCTCCGCTTGAATACCGAACCCCTGATCGTTCAGGAACCGGACAGTCGCAGAAACATCCGTATCATTTCCGACAGAGAAAGTATAGAACATAAAATCCGACTTGAGCCTTTGCGAGCCTTTGTCAATCAGCCGGCGGGCCTCATCGGGGGCCGCCGCGCAGTAATACCAGTAAGCATAGTAGATGCCGTTATCCAGATAGCTGACGCCGTCCGCCATCACGGCCCCTTTTATTTCAGTAAACGCCTCGGGCCAGGACATGCGCAGGCCGGCGACCGGCATATCCGTTATTACGCGCCCCTCTTCCGCAGCGGCGCAGACGCACGATGCGCACAAAAGCATTGCCAACAGGATCATCAACAGTTTCTTCATCAATCATTCTCTCCTTTTTCAGTTTCCGCAATCTTCGCGGAGCTGCTTTCTTATATTATTATAAACGATCTCAAACGTCAATCTGTTCCAGCGTTTGTTTCTTCTGCTTTATTCCGATTCTGTTACCATTCAGGTAATTCTGGGGGAAAAGAAAACGATCGCTCAATCAGTTCTTCCCTTTGTGGCTTTCTTGGAAAGGGGTCAGGGGGAAACCATTCTTTGGCCCCCAAAGAATGGTTTCCCCCTGCTACGTGAATGGTAACCCGATTCTGCCTCTTCCTGATTGATTGCATCCAATAAAAGCAGCCGCCAAGCGGCGGGATCATCAAGATCATAAAAGCAGGGCATTCCACGCGGCGACAGCAGCGTCAGAATGCCCTGCTCTTCTATACCGGATCGTCTGTTTTACTTTAGTCCAGATCATTGCCGTTGGAAGCAATGACCTTCCTGTACCAATAGAAGGAATGTCCTTTGTATATTGACATGACTTTCGGACCTTCTCGCCATGCCTGTACCGGAAAGAAGTAGACCGGGTGACAAAAGACGTGGAGGAAAAAGGACGAAAGGCTATAGCAGATATATTATCTGATGACAGGGAAAAACAGCATGACAAAAATTCATAAATGGATTTGCTCCATGGAGTACGGGTGTCGTTAGCGGTAGCGATATAGTTTTCAGTGACGATCAAATCGCCCCTGAAAGCTTTATGTACAATGAGCTTCAATCCCTGCTCGCTAACTATGCCCGTCAAAGCCGTGAAACGAAAAAATTCGCGTCCTTGGTTGAGCAGTACACGGATATCACCGAACTCACGGGGAACTTCTTCACACGTTGGTCGAAAAGGTGATCGTGCATGAGAAAGAAGTCATTGACGGTGAAACCATGATACGGATCGATATCTATTACCGCTTCATCGGCAAGGTTGGCGGCGAGAATGGAGAAACCTTGAAAGCAACGAAATCGCACCGGGCCAGCATGCCGCTGGTTCCCGGCGCGTGAACAGAACGTGCGGTGCGCAATAAACATTACGTCCGCCGGTCCTCTCCTTACCTAAAGTGTCCATTTATTCAGAAACATGCTCCAACTGCCTGACGCGGAAAATGGCGTGGGATATGGTGCGCAGCGCTTCATCTGCGCGAATCAGCTCAATGGAGCCGAAAGGCGCGTCCAGCAGTCTTTCCCACAAAAAACGTTCCGTTTCGATCAGCCGCACCGCGCCGCCTGTGCCACCGCCCTGCCGGATGGCTTCTGCTTCCCGCATCATACGGAGGTAGACGGCGGTATAGCTGTCCCACAGCAGCTCCGGCAGCATTTCCTGGGTAAAATAGACCGTTTTCTGCTCCCGCAGGTTGGACAGCAGGCCGCAAAGCTCCGGGAAAAACTGCTCCTTCTGGGCGTCCAGCATGGCGTCCATGACCAGCTTCCCATCCGTCATATCCACCAGCGGCAGCAGCAGCGCCACGGTCTTTTCTTCTCCCTCCCGAAAGGGCATGGCAGAATAAAAGAGCGCGTTCAGCTGTTCCATCGGCGTTTCGTACTGCTTTTCCTGATACGCTTCAAAGCTCTTCGCCGTTTTTTGGCGGCAAAGCTCGGTGAGCACCTGCAATTTGGACTCAAAATGGTGGTAAAAGCTGCCTTTGCTGCATTCCAGCGCATCCAAAAAATCCTGGATGGTAGTTTTCACATAGCCTTTTTCAAAAAACAGGGTTTCCGCAGTATCCAGGATCGCCTGCTTGCGAATGTCGCCTTTTAGCATGGATTTCCTTCCTTTCAGTGTGAAGGAATAGAAGTGAAAAATGGAGTTTTATATAGCACTCAATCAATGCAGATAAACAAAGCGCTGACCATTCAAATCTTCACTTTTCACTTTTCAATTTCCACTTTCGCGCTCCACACTTATTGTTGTTCCTGGTCAGTTGTACTCGATCACCTGCTGGATCATGGGATAAGTGGAAGTGCAAAGCCATTCCCGCCGGGTTTCCGCCCCGTTCTGGCGATACACTTTATAGGTCTCCACCACGTAACCGGTGCGGGCCTTTTTCTTTTCCTGCACCGTGCCCGCGGGCAGGGTCGGATTGTTTTCGTACAAAGGTTCCTTGGGCGGGTCGACCTGGGCGGTCAGCTGGGTGGATAGCTCGATACTCACCCCAGGGCCCAGGGAAGCGCCGTAAATTTCCACCGTGCATTGCCGCTGCTGGTAATACGCCACGATAAAAACGGGCGTTTCCTTATCGTTGCGGAAGGAAAAATCCAGATTGGGCCAGTTCACGGTAGCGTCCCGGCCCTTTTCCACGTAGTTGCTGGGCCAAGTATGGGGAGACCTGTCAAGGATAGTCAGATCGGCCATTGCCGCCGCGTTGAACAGGGTGCTGGACACCTGGCATACCCCGCCGCCCACCTCGTCCACCGTAGTGCCCCCTGCGATGGCGGCAGCGGGCAGATAGCCTTTTTCCAGGGTGCGCTGGCCCGTAGCCTGGTTAAAAGAAAAGGTTTCCCCCGGCATCACGGCCGTGCCGGTAACAGCCTGGGCCGCTAAATTGATGTTGTTGTTCCTGTTGGCGTCTGAGGTGGTCGTGGTCGTATACATGGAGATCCTGGCGAAAGAGCTCATCAGCTCAGCTCTTGTCACCTTGGGCATGATGGGTTGCGAAGAAACCGAAACTGTGGCGGTATACTGCTGCCGGTCCAGGCAGCCGGCAATCTGCCGGTATAGGTCGTCCGCATCCAGTTTGGCGCCTTGGCGGTCCTCGGTA